>DATIPC010000037.1:0-10167 GCA_035472395.1 Solirubrobacterales bacterium | reverse complement strand
CTGCGCGCCGCCGGCCACGAACAGCTCGTGCGCGAGCGCACCGGGCTGGTCCTCGATCCATACTTCTCGGCGACGAAGATCGAGTGGCTGAACGCGAACGTCGAGGGGGCGGAGCGGGCCCTGTTCGGCACGGTCGACTCCTGGCTCGTCCACAAGCTCACCGGCCGCCACGCGACCGATTACACGAACGCCTCGCGGACGATGCTGTTCGACATCCGTCGTCTCGTTTGGGACGAGGAGCTCTGCACGATGCTCGGGGTCGATCCGGGCCGGCTGCCCGAGCCGCTGCCCTCCGCCCACGTCTACGGCACGACCTCGGAGTTCGGCGGCGAGGTGCCTGTCGCCGCGATCGCCGGCGACCAGCAGGCGGCGCTGTTCGGCCAGGCCTGTCTCGCCCCCGGCAGTGCCAAGAACACCTACGGGACCGGCAGCTTCGTCCTGCTCAACACCGGTGCCGGGGCACCCGAGCCGAGCGAGGGGTTGCTGACCACGGTTGCCTGCTCCCCTGGTGAGGAGCCGACCTACGCTCTGGAGGCGTCGATCTTCGTCACCGGCGCCGCCGTGCAGTGGCTGCGCGACGGGTTGGGCGTGATCGAGGAGGCGGGGGAGAGCGAGGCGCTGGCCGCCTCGCTGACCGGCAACGACGGCGTCTACTTCGTTCCGGCGCTGACCGGGTTGGGATCCCCCCATTGGGATCCTTACGCCCGTGGCACGATCGTCGGCCTCACCCGTGGCAGCGGGCGCGCCCATCTGGCGCGGGCGGCGCTGGAGGCGATCGCCTACCAGACGGTCGACGCGGTGCGGGCCGAGGAGGCTGCTTCTGGGAGGCGCCTGGATGCTCTGAGGGCTGATGGTGGCGCTGTCGCCAACCGTTGGCTGATGCAGTTCCAGGCCGACCTGCTCGGGGCACCGGTGGCCGTGCCTGAGATCGCCGAGACGACTGCGCTGGGCGTCGCCTATCTGGCCGGGATAGCGACCGGCCGCTGGAGCGCCGCCCAGGTCGCCGAGATGTGGCACGAGGCGGCGCGTTACGAGCCACGCATGGGCGAGGGGGAGCGCGAAGGGCTGCTCGCCGATTGGCACCGCGCGGTCGAGCGCTCACGTGGCTGGGCCGCCTGAGCTGGGCAGCGTCTCGAAGCTGACCAATCGGCGTTGCGGACATCTCCATTCGGCTGATCATCGCGCAGACGTAACCAGATCTGCCGGCAGATCAGCGGAGGATCTCGTCGCGTAACCGCCACCCCGGCAGGGGGTAGGCACCAGCGACGGCCGGCACCTCCCGGCATCCCACTCATGCCCGACATCAAGCCACAGGCCTACAAGGACGATCGCCCCGCTTCGTACTTCGACCAGTTCCACGCGACAGCGCGCAAAGGAGTCGGCTGGACCTACCCACTCGTCCGCGCAATCGTCTCGTTGCCGACGCTGCTGGTCTACCGGACGCGTGCCTTCGGGGTCAAGAACGTGCCGAAGTCGGGGCCGATGATCCTCGCGCCCAACCATTTCAGCCAGATGGATCACTTCTTCGTCGGCCTCTACCTTCGTCGCCAGGTCCGCTTCATGGCGAAATCGCAGATGTTCGGCCCGCCCGTGCTGACCTATGTCTACAAGCACGGCGGTGTCTTCCCGGTTCGGCGTGGGCACCACGACGAGGAGGCATTCAAGACCGCCTTCACGATCCTCGGCCAGGGCGGCATGCTGTTGGTCTACGCCGAGGGCGGCCGCTCGCGCGGCAACGAGCTCGGAGAGCCCAAACCGGGGATCGGCCGCCTCGCCCTGGAGTCGGGCGTGCCGGTGGTCCCGGTTGCCGTCCACGGCTCTGCCACGGTGCGCCGCTGGAAGCGCTTCCGTTTCCCCAAGGTCACGGTCCAGTTCGGCGAGCCGATCAGCTTCGCGGTTGAGGAGTCGCCGAGTCGCGAGCGCCAGATCGAGGCCGCCACCGAGGTCTTCGGCCGGGTGCGGGAGCTTTACGAGGGTTTGGCTACTCGTAGCGGTCGCCGAGCTTCTCGAAGAAGCTCGGATCGTGTCCGGGCGTAACGATCGCGTTCGGGTACTCGCGGCGGAACAGCTTCAGCTCTTGCAGCGAGCGGCGGTAGTTGTGGGCATCGAAGGGGCGCGGGGCCAGCGGTGCGTCGCCGTCGAGCTGGCCCTGGGTGTAGGTGGCGTCGCCGCCGATGACGAAGTCGCGCTCGGAGAGGTGGGCGATCACCGACATGTGGCCGGCGCTGTGGCCAGGCGTGTAGGCGAGGCGGATAGAGCCGTCGCCGAAGAGGTCGAAGCAGCGGGCGAAGCTCGAGTAGGAGTCGATGCCGCCGCGGTCGAAGTCGACGGTGCGGTAGTCGAAGGCATAGTCGAAGTGGGCTCGCCGGTAGCCGTTCAGCAGCGGTCGCGGCCCCACCGTTGCGGCCTCCCACTCGACCTCGCTGATGACGAAGGTCGAGCTCGAGAACTCGGAGACCGCCGAGGTGTGGTCGATGTGCATATGGGTCATCACGACGACCGGGATCTCGCCGGGGTCGAGTCCGCGCGAGCGCAGCTGTGCGGGCGCGTCGGTGCCGGCGTCCAGCGATGGGTTGCCGACGCGGGCGCCCATGCGGCCGAAGTTCTCATGCCCGTCGGTGGCGATCGAGGGGTGGAGGCCGGTGTCGACGAGGATCGCACCGGCGCTGGGGTGGCGGATCAGGAAGGCGGGGCAGGGGACCTTCATCGCCGGCTCACCGGTGATCAGGGCGCGCAGCAGCTTCAACGTCTCGAAGCGCCCGCCTGGCCGCTCCATCATCGTCCGCGGCCAGGTGACATGCCCGGCGATCAGCGGCTCAACGCTCACCGTGGCGCCGGGGGTCCCTCCGGCAAGCGGCTCGTGCAGCGGTTTCGCCTCCACATGCACCTTCATTGCCGGGTCACATTACCCGGGTTGAGGTCACCTATTTGAAGGAGTCCGCCCAAGTAGGCTGCGCGGCGATGGCTGAGAGTGCCCATTCGCGCATCTTCAGGGACGGCCTGCTCGAGGGGACGGTTTGCCTCGTCTCGGGCGCCGGCAGCGGCTTGGGGCGGGAGACGGCGCTGGAGCTGGTCCGCCTCGGGGCGGTGGTCGTTGGCTGCGGCCGCCGCGCGGAGCCGTTGGCGGAGACCGCCGGGCTGGCGGACGAGCTGGCGGGATCCTTCGAGCACGAGGAGGCGGACATCCGCGACGAGGAGGCGGTCGAGCGGCTGGTCGAGGGCCTGCTGGAGCGGCACGGCCGGCTCGACGTGCTGGTCAACAACGCCGGTGGGCAGTTCCTCGCCCCCGCCGAGTCGATCACGCCGAAAGGCTTCCGCACGGTGATCGAGCTGAACGTCCAGGGGACCTGGCTGATGACCCATGCGGCGGCGACCAAGGCCTTCATCCCGCAGGGCGGTGGCAAGGTGCTCAGCGTCACCCTCTCCCCCCACCACGGGATGCCGGGGATGGTTCACTCGGGGGCGGCGCGGGCCGCGGTGGAGAACATGATGCGGACGCTCTCGGTGGAGTGGGCACGGTTTGGGATCAAGACCTGCGCCTTGGCGGCCGGTCAGTTCGCCACCGAGACGCTGCTGACCAAGTATCCGCAGGTAGTCGTCGACAACCTGGAGCGCTCGATCCCGATCGGGCGCGCCGGGCGTGCCGAGGAGCTGGCCTGGCTCGTCGCCTATCTCGCCTCTCCGGCCGGCGATTTCGTCTCCGGAACGACGATCACGATCGACGGCGCCCGCGACAACTGGGCGGGGCCGTGGCCACCGGACGCGATCGTCGGCGAGAGCGGCGAGCCGGTCGCCGAGGAGCGGCGACCCAAGGAGTAATGCGCACGGGGCGCTTTATGTGCCCTATAGGGGGTAAAAGGCGCCCCAGGCCTACGCGCCGCGTGGCTCGAGGATGACCAACGGGATTTCGCGGCCTTTGCTGCGCGCTTGGTAATCGGCGTAGCCGTGATAGCTCTTGACGGCTCGCGGCCACAGCCGCTCGCGCTCGTCCGGCGTCGCGACGCGAGCGTGCACCGGGCGCCGCTCGGAGCCGATCTGGGCCGTCGTGTCCGGGTTGGACATCAGGTTGTGGTACCAGGCGGGGTGCTTGGGGAAGCCGCCTTTGGAGGCGACGATCACCACGTCGTCGCCGTCGGGGAAGTAGAGCAGGGGGGAGGTGCGCTTGGTGCCGCTCTTGGCCCCGACGTGGTCGAGCAGGAGCATTCTGCCACCGACGCCGGGGATGCTGTGGCCGATCCGCCCGCCGCTGAGGCGGTAGGCGGTGGTGTGGATTCCCGCGAAGCGACGGAGGACAGGCCAGATCCGGTCCCCCAGGTCGAGGTAGCGGACCTGCGACCTTCCCTCTGTCGCCGTGGGACTCAGGTGTACATTCCCCCGAACATGCCGCCGGTCACGTTCAGCACCTGGCCGTGGACGTAGTTGGCCAACGGTGAGGCCAGGAACAGAACCGGTCCGGATGCCTCCTCGGGCGTGGCCGGGCGGCCGAGCGGGATGATCGCCGAGGCCATTGCCCGCATCTGCTCGGGGATGCCCAACTCGATCTTCTCGCCGCCCGGCGCGGTCATCTCGCCGCCCGCCTCTTTGGCCGCGGTCAGGCGCGTTTCGACGAAGCCGAAGGCGACTGCGTTGACGTTTATTTTGAACTGGCCCCACTCCTTGGCGAGGGTTTTGGTCACGCCCACGACCGCCATCTTTGCGGCCGAGTAGTTGATCTGGCCGGCGTTGCCCATCGTGCCTGACGTGGAGGAGATGTTGATCAGCTTGCGGAAGACCTCCTGGCCCTCGCTGCGCTCCGCCTTGGCGGCCTCGCGCCAGTGTGGGGCAAGCGCCCGGGCAACGCGAAACGGGACCACGGTGTGAATGTCGAGCATCGCCTGGAACTGCTCGTCGGTCATCTTGTGGGCCACGCCGTCCCAGGTGTAGCCGGCGTTGTTGACGACGATGTCGACCGCGCCGAAGGCATCGATGGCGGCGGCGACCAGCTGGTCTGGAGCATCGGGCTTGGTCAGATCGCCGGCGTGGACGGCGGTTTCGCCATCGATCTCGCCGGCTGCCTGCTCGGCGACGTCGGCGTCGAGGTCGTTGATCAGAACCTTGGCGCCCTGGCTGGCGAACAGCTCCGCGGTGGCCCGGCCAATTCCCCGGGCTGAGCCGGTGACGATCGCCGCTTTCCCATCAAGAAGTCCCATCGATTTGCGCTCTCCTTCTAGGTCGTGAAGTCGGCCGAAAGGCTACAAGGAACGGCGCAATCCTGGTTGACCGGCCAGTCGGTCCCTGGGTTCGATAGCCGTGGCACCCCTTGCGCTGTTGACTTCCATGAGTGCCGTTGATGTCGTGTATTAGTGACATCGACCAAGACCGAAGCTGGGAGCTGGGATGGGAGAGGACCTTGGTCCGGCACCCCCGATGCGTGCCACCTCGGACGTTCGAGGTAAAGCGTCTGATAGACAATACGCCGCGCAACGGGTTGTGCCTGAGGTCACAAAACGTGTCCCGGCCGCTTCACCTCCCATGGGCGGTCGGGGCACAACCCGTCGCGGGCTAGGGCGGAAATTCAGTCGTGCAGGGCGGCGATTGCGGCCAGTTCCTCCGGTCGCAGAAGCGCCAGTAGCGTGTTGCCGTCGACGATTGCCAGGCCGCCCTTGCGCAGCTTCGTCTTTGCGCCGGTGAGGCGCGCGATCTCACCCGAGAAGTCGGGCTCGTGGCCGACCAGCATCGCCTCGCCGCGGCCGGCGACGAGGGCGGTGGAATCGAATCCGCCCCCACTCAGCTCCGCCGCGATCTCGGGCTCGATCGTGAGCGTCTGACAGGCGAGGCGCGCCGTGTCGGCCGCCCGGACCTTCGGGCTTGCCAGGCAGGCGTCGATTGTGACCCCAAGTGCGGCCAATGCTCGCCCGGCTGCCTCCGATTGCCGCTCGCCCTTGGCGGTCAGACGCCGCGCCGCGTCGTCGCCGTCGCCCCGCTCGGCGTCGCCATGTCGCAGCAGATAGATCAACGCTCGGGATCGTAGTGGGGACAGCTCAGTCCGGCGAGGAGAGCCTGACGCCGCCGTCCTCGGTGACGGTCCAGTGCGGGTTGTGGGCAACCTCCCAAGGATGGCCGTCGGGATCGATGAAGAGAGCGCTGTAGCCACCCCAGAAGGTCTCGGCCGGCTCGCGGCCAATCCTTGCCCCGGCGGCGAGCGCCTGCTCGGTGACGGCGTCGACCTCCGCGCGGGAGCCGAAGTTGACGGCGAGCGTTACCCCGCCCCACCCGGGCTCGTCCTCGACGCAGCTGTCCTCCGCCAGCCGCGCCCGATCCCAGAGGGCGACCACCATCTCTCCGGCCTGGAAGAAGACGACGTCGTCGTCGGGGTCGGCCCCGGTCGTCCAGCCGAGCGCCTCGTAGAAGCGCCGTGCCCGGCCCAGGTCGGCGACGCCGAGGGTGATCAAGTTGACCCGCTGCTTCACCGGTTTCCTCCCGGCGGTGACCACATGAGCAGGCGGTAGTCGAAGATCGTCTCGAAGCCCATTTGCCGGTAGAGGCTCTCGCCCATCGGCGAGGCTTGGAGCGAGGCGGTCTCGGCCCCCATCTCGAGCCCGGCATTGACGGCGGCAGCGGTCACCGTCCATCCCAGCCCCCGTCCTCGCGCCGCCTCCGTGCAGCCGACCCAGTAGATGCCGGCCACTCCGTGGCTGACGATCGTCATCGCGATGCCGGCCGGCTGGCCGTCGAGGCGGGCGACGTAGGCGGCGGCGTTGTCCGTGGTCAGGCCTCCGTGGTTCTCGTAGAAGGCGAAGACTTCTGGCGGGAAGCCGATGCTGGTGTAGGCGCTGGCCGCGACCCGCCAGTAATCGTCAGCCTCAGCCGAGGATGCAACCCTGCTCAGCTCGACCCCATCGGGTGGCGGGCGATCCTCCACTCGATCGCCGAGCACCATCTCGGGCATCTCGTAGACCTGTTTCAGGCCGGCCTGTTCGGCCGCGGCGATCAGGTCGCGATCCTCCTCTGCCTCGCTACGAGCCCAGACGGCGAAGCCGCGGTTCCGAGCAGCGAAGAAGTCTCGCGCCCGCTCGAGGAACTCGCCGGGATCGAGACCGTCGTCGGCGCGGAAGGCGGCGTTCGAGATCACCGGATGCGGCGAGCGTCCCGCCCCGAGCAGCCATCCGGCACCGCTCTCGATCTCCGCCCCCGGGTCGAGCTCGAACAGCTGTCGCGAGCTGTCGATCAGGTTGAGATGGGGGTTCCGGTGAGGCGTCAGCACGTACCCAGCCTCCTCAGCTTGTGGCGGTAGATCTCCATCGAGCGATGGCTCCAGTCGCTGTGGGTCTGGTCACGCAGGCTTGCGACGCGCTCGCGATGGTAGGGAGAGCTCAGGCTCTCGCTATGGCCGATCACGTTGCGCAGCCCGATGTGGAAGCGGCAGCGCAGGTAGCGAGTCAGCTGCAGTGAGGCATGCAGCTGGCGGGGATCGCCGAGCACGTCCGCATCGCTGAAGCCGGTGTGCTCGATCCCGATCGCGGTCCAGTTGAGCCCGACGGTGTGCCGGCAGCGGGTCCTCAGGTTGACGAGCTGGAAGATGCGCCCGGAGGAGGAGACGACGAAGTGGGCGCAGACGTTGGGCAGCTCGTGCAGCTCCGGATCGGCGACGTCGGGGGCGAAGGTGTCGTAGACCGCCGCCGCCGTGCTGGCCACGGCGTAGTGCTCGACGATCACGTGGGGGTGCCGCAGTCGCCAGGTGCGTTCGCCGTAGTGACGCAGCGAGTAGGCAGCCATCTGGCGCTTGCGCTTCGGTGAAAAGGGGATCAGCCAACGCGTGATCGGGGGACGCAGCCGCTGCGCCGGGGCGGCGCCGGCGGGCGCGAGGGAGTACGCGGTCGCGCTCAGCACGAGCGCCAGTGCGACGACGATCATCCTCTTGGCCAGCCAGGACAGCATTGGCGCCTCCTTTGGGTGCGTCGGGTTCGCGGAACCTAGCGCGGAGCTGCTCTTACCATCGTCACTGTGACGAACGCCGAGGCCGAGCACATCCTGCGCGCCGCGTACCGGGCATTCAACGCTCGCGACATCGAGGCGGCAGTCGAGCTCATGCACCCCGACGTCGATTGGCCGAATGCATGGGAGGGAGGTCGTGTGGTCGGCCGCGCGGCCGTCACCGACTACTGGAGACGACAGCTCGAGTCGATCTCGAGCGAGGTGGAGCCGGAGGGCTTCGACCACGAACCCGACGGCAGCATCACCGTCGCCGTGCACCAGGTCGTCAACGACGCGGAGAGCGGCGCCCTCCTCGCCGATGAGCGCGTTGCCCACCGGTACTGGCTAGAGGGTGGCTTGATCGCTCGCATGGACGTACTGGACGCAGGCCGTTGAGCGGGCTACGCCGACTTCGCCTGGTGCGACGATTGCGGGCCCCCATAGCGGCCCTGGCGATCGCGATGGTCATTGCCCTCCCCGACGCGAGTAGCGCGGACCGGAACGGCGCAAACCACGTCCCCACGCCAGGACGCTGGGAGCCGAAGCCGACGACGGCTGCCTGGCAGTGGCAGTTGCAGGGGAAGATCGACACCAGCGTCCCTGCGGCGGTCTACGACGTCGACGGCTTCGAAGTCTCGAGGGGGACTGTGCAGCAACTGCACCGGCTGGGTCGGAGGGTCGTTTGCTATCTCGACGTCGGCAGCTGGGAGACCTACAGGCCCGACGCGAAGCGGTTTCCGCAATCGGTCATCGGTCGTCGTTACGAAGGCTTCCCGGACGAGCGTTGGCTCGATATCCGTCGCTTTCGCCTCTTCGCGAAGCCACTGGAGCGCCGCTTCGAGCTCTGCGCCCGCAAGGGATTCGACGCGGTCGAGCCGGACAACCTGGCCGGCTGGGAAAACCGCACCGGCTTCCCGATCACCCGCCAGGACCAGCTTCGCTTCAACCGCTGGGTGGCCCGCCAGGTCCACGTCCGGGGGATGGCGGTGGCGCTTAAGAACGACGGTGGTCAGGCGGAGGAACTCGTCGGCGACTTCGACTTCGCGATCGTGGAGCAGTGCTTCCAGTACGAGGAGTGCGGTCCCTATCGCACCTTCATTCGACACCGGAAGGCGGTCTTCGAGGCCGAGTACGAGATCCCGCCAGAGCAGTTCTGCCCCAAAGCGCACGAAATCGGCTTCAGCGCCATCGGCAAGTCATACGATCTCTTCGCCCGGCCTTGGCGCCCCTGCCAGCCCTAGCCATCCCCGGTGCCGCTTGCGGAATTCGCGAGGGCGAGCTGGCGGGCCGCGATTGCCGCGAGCCGCGAGCGAACCGCGAACGTCACCGTCTGTACAGCCAAAGCCGCTAACAGCGCGATCGAGAACGCGGCGGCTATCCCCATGGAGTCCAGAGCAACCGCGAGCGTGAAGCAGAACGCGGCGAACCCGTAGAAGCCCACCAGGAAGTTCCGCAGTAGGACTCGCACCTGATCGGCGTCGCCATGCGCATGCGTGAAGACGGCCAGGACGCTGGTGATGATCGGGAAGGGAGCGAGCAGCCCGCTCAGATGTGGCCCGAGCGCGCCCGAAACCGCCGTAAGGGCGACGACCAAGACCAGCGCTGCCGTCGCACGCGCCGGCAAATCCCACCAGGGCAATGGCACCTGAGCGGAGAGCGGCCGTTGTGGAGCGGCAAGCAGCCCGAGCCCCACCGCGAAACCGGCGCCGACCAGGATCAGGGCGCCAACGGGCGGAGGGTGAATCAAGGTCAGCAGCGCGACGCCGACCAGAAACGCCGTCCAACCGGCAACCACGGTCGCCGCCGGTGACGCCCATGGCGCGATGCGCCCATAGACGACCACGAACATCGTCAGCGCGGCCAGACCGAGGAGGGTTCCCGCAGCCGCATCTGCGCCGAAGGAGCGACCGTGCAGCAGAGTGAGGACGAGCAGGATGGGCCCGGCGACCACTGGGAGGCCCCCGAGGACACCCGCGATGGCCACACCCCAGCGGCGGCCAGCGAGCGAAACGCCCACTACGCAAAGCGGAGCCAGAAGCAGTTTGGCTGCCAACAACGCCACAAAACCCTCGTTAACCCCTACAACCCCATCAGTTTGCCGAGGATCTCCTTCATCACCTCGTCGGTGCCACCGCCGATTGGGCCCAGGCGGGCGTCGCGGACGGCTCGCTCGATGCCGTACTCGCGCATGTAGCCGTAGCCGCCGTGGATCTG
>DATIPC010000036.1:0-26168 GCA_035472395.1 Solirubrobacterales bacterium | reverse complement strand
TGCACGAGATGTGCAGGCTGCCATCAACGCCGCACGCGCCGATCTGCCGTCGACACTCAAATCGAATCCGACGTATCGGAAGGTCAACCCAGCCGAAGCATAGATCATGATTCTGGCGCTCACGTCGAAGACGCGTACGCCGGGGCACTACCGGCTCAAGGTCTACGAGCTGCCGGAGGGCTCCCGGACCGCGAAAGGGAGTGCCCTCGTCAACCTGCTGCCGTTGCGCGAAGACGAGAAGGTGATGGCGGTGATCCCGACCCGGGACTTCAAAGAGAACAAGTACCTGGCCTTCGCCACCGCCAAGGGCCAGTTCAAGAAGACCGAGTTCCTCGCCTATAACACGCCGATCCGCGCCGACGGGATCATCGCGATCAAGGTGCGCGACGGGGACGAGTTGGTGCAGGTGCGCATGACTTCTGGCGAGGACGACATCCTGATGGTGTCCAAGTCGGCCCACGCCGTCCGCTTCTCAGAGGGTGAGGCGCGCCCGATGGGCCGCGACACCTCTGGAGTGAAAGGGATGAACGTGAGCGCCAAGGTCGGCGGTGAGGCGAACCGGGTGCTGGCAATGGACGTCGCCCGCGACGACACCGAGCTCTTCGTCGTCACCGAGAACGGCTACGGCAAGCGCACCTCGATCGCCGAGTACCCGCGCAAGGGCCGCGGCACGAAAGGCGTCCTGACCGCGAAGCTGACCGAGAAGAAGGGCGGCCTCGCCGGCGCTCTGATCGTGCGCGAGCACCAGGAGCTCCTGTTCATCTCGCAGAACGGGATGGTGCAGCGGACTTCGGCCAGCGGGATCTCGACGATGGGGCGCCCCACCCAGGGGGTGAAGGTGATGAACATCAAGGACGACGACCGCATCAGCGCCGTCGCCCTCGTGGTCGAGTCCGGCGAGCCGGCGCCGACCAACAGCGACGCCCCCGCGCAGGACGAGCTGGCCTAGCCGCAGTTACTCAGCAGCACCTCGCTGGTTCATTAAGAAAATTTGACCATTCGGACGGTCCTTGCTATCGCTCGCTTTTCCGCCGAACCTCCTCGGCGGAATCTCTAGCGAAAGGATCGCCATGAACCGCAGACTCAAACTATTCGCCCCGGCATTTCTAGCCGTCCTCGCGCTCGCTGCCGCCTCAGCATCGGCGGCAGGGGCTTTCGCCCAGTTCGGAGCGGAAACATATCCCGCTTCGATCAGCGGCGAACAAACCGAATCGTTCAAATTCGAATCTGAAATAGGCACCGTTGTCTGCAAAGGCGCCAGCTTCTCCGGCTCGTTGAGCGGTGCGTCAAGTCAGCTGTCCCTGGCGCCGACCTTCAAAGAATGCACCACCTCCGGCACCGCAGTAACCGTGGAATCCGGCGGCTGCAGCCTGCTATCGCACGAAGCCAAAGAAGTGGGAGAAAAAGAATTCGAATCGACAGTGGACGTTTCTTGCGCGGGCGGCGGCGCGATCAAAGTGCACCTGCTGCTCGGCTGCCAGGTCACCTTTGCCGCGCAGGTCAACCTCTCCGACATTCACTGGAATATCGACTTGAGCATCCCACCGCGGCTCGAGCTAGTGAGCCAGATTGCCAAATTGCAAGGCAAACTCGAAGACACACCGGGCAAAAAATGCCTGCTGGGCAATAAAACGGTCACCTTCAGCGCTGGGGGGAAAGCGAGCATCGGCGCCAGAGACATCAACTTCAAACCAACGGGGATGTTTCTCAAATGAGCTGAGAGCAACTCGGAGTTGAGTTAGATGCGCGGGGCGGCCATGCACCGTCCCGCGCATGCCCAGCTACGCGGCCGCCGGCAGGTATTGCTGCCAGGCGGGTGGGATGTTGGGGCTCGCCACCTGAATGAAGATGCTGGCCCCCGGGGCCTTTGGTGACTTCTTCGGGTGCATCTGGATCTCGTGGGGGAGACGGTTGCCCTTGCGACGGTTGCAGCTGGCGCAGGCAGCGACGATGTTCCCCCAGACCGACTTGCCCCCTCTGCTGCGCGGAATTACGTGATCGACCGTCAGCCCGGATTTGGTCGAGCCGCAGTACTGGCAGGTCCAGGCGTCACGAGCGAGCACGGCGCGGCGAGTGATCTTGCGTCGGTGCGCCTCGCGCGGGACCCTGACGTAGCTGACCAGCCGGATCACGTCGGGCCGCTCCATGGTCATGTGCTCGGAGTGGATCGCCCCCTCGCGCCGCTCCAGCAGCTCCGCCTTCTCCTTCAGCAAGAGGACAGCGGCTCGTCTCAACGTGCAGACGTTGATCGGCTCATACGTCGCATTCAAGACAAGCACACGTGCCATCTTGCTCGGGAATTCTACGCAGGCGCTCTAGCCGATCGGGTAGGAGCCCAGGATTCGCACGGCTCCGGCCTTCCCGCGCAGCGCCTCGACCGCCTCGGAGACAGCCGCATCCTCCAGCGCCCCTTCGAGATCGCAGAAGAACATGTAGCGGCCAAGGCCGCGGCGTTGCGGTCGCGACTCGATCCGGGAGAGGTTGACGGCGCGGCTGGAGAACTCCTGCAGCGCCTCGACCAGCGCCCCCGGGTGGTCCTCGCCGAGCTCCGAGAAGACGAGCGAGGTCCGCGCCGGTCCGCTCGTGCTCACCTCGGTCCCGCTCGCCGCGATCCAGACGAAGCGGGTGACGTTGTCCTCCGCGTCCTCGATCCCTTCGCGCAGCACGGCGCAGCCGTACAGCTCAGCTGCGGCCCGCGCACCGATCGCCGCCCACGGCCGCACCGACTCGCCGACCATGCGCACAGCCTCGGCGGTGCTGCTGACGCTGCGGCGTTCGACCCCCGGCAGGTTCTCGCGCAGGAAGCCGGCGCACTGGGCGAGGGGTTGGGGGTGGGAGAGGATCGCCGAGACCTGCGCCAGCTCGACTCCCTCGCGGGCGATCAGGTGGGCGTGCACGGCAAAGTCGTGCTCGCCGACGATCGTCACCGCCTCGGTGTCAAAGGCCAGCGTGTCGAGGGTGCTGCGAACCGATCCCTCGATCGAGTTCTCGAACGGCACCAGCGCTCGCTCTGCCTCCCCTCGCTCAACCGCCAAGATCGCATCGTGGACGGTAGGAGTCCGCAACGCCTCGATCTCTTCACCCTCGGGCAGTGCCTCCCTGAGCGCGTCTTCAGTGAACGTCCCGGCTGGCCCAAGAAACGAGATTTTCATTTAGGGAAAGGCAGTCATGCGGCGCTTGGGCTATCGAGCTGAGGGTTGGGTTTGGGCATGGGTGGGCCGTGGGGCTCCGCTGGAGCCTCGCGAAGCGGGCACCCCAGAGTGACTCCGGCCGCGAAGCGGCTCCTCATTCGTGAGCGGAGCCGCAGGCGGAGCGAACATAGGCTCCAGCGGAGCCCCACGGCCCACCCTTCTCATTCGAAGACGACGGTGTAAGACGCTTCGTTGTTTTCGGAGACTTCCTCGCCGGGGACCGGTTCGGCTTCGACTTCCAGGGTCACTTCACCCGTCGGCGCAGGAGTCAGGGGAATGGTCACCGTCGCCGTTTCGCCGGCTTCGATGCTGCTGATGTCCTGTTGCAGCGTGTTGCCGCCGTTCACGGTCACGGAGACCGTGACCCCGTTCTCGGTCGATTCGCCCTGGTTCTGCACTTCGACTTCGACTTCGGGCGTTTCTTCAGCGGCCACAGCGGTGGCCGCTTCGGGGGTCAGTTCGGTGCCGTTGACGCTGGTCGCAATCAGCCCGAGCCCATGCACCCCGGGCGTCGCGGTGCCGCTCGAGCCGTTGACCGAGCCGAGCGCGGCGCTGATCGCGCTTTCGTCGAGCCACTTGGTCCCGTCCGGAAGGAAGACGCTCTTCGGCACGTCGTCCCCTTCGATCCCGTTGTCGGCGAGCACGCCGTCGATTTCGGGGCGGGCGACGGAGGCATAGAGGACATCGCTCGCCAGCAGTTTCGACATCTGGCTGGCGATCGCAGTGGTTGCTTTCTCCGCCCCGACGTCGCCCAGCGCCGTGCTCACGTTGTCGGCGATTTCGGTCATCGCGCTGTCGCGCAGCTCGTAGACCAGCTCCAGCGCGCTCTGCGCGTTGCCCATGTCGCCCGGGGCGTCAAGCGAGTCGATCCGGGCCGCGTAGTTGTCCATCGCGCTGCGGTCGGCGCTCACCTCGGCGACGAACTCGGTGACGGAGAGGCTGCCGGGGTCCGACAGCTTGCCGAAGAAGCTCTTGCTGGTCTGATCGGTCTCATCGACGATCTGGGTCACGTTGCGCGCGTAGTCGCTCAAGGCCCGGTGCTTGCGCGCGTTGAGGCAACCGCGCACGCCGAGCACGATCAGGATCAGGACCAACAGGCCGGCTCCGAGGGCAAGCCCTCGCCGCAGCAGGATCTGCTGCCGTTCGGGTCGGCGTGGTCGACGCGGCCGGCGACCCGGCCGTGATGCGAGCGAATCCTCCAAGAAGCGGCTCTCCAAGCTGGTTGGCTGGGCGGAGAGTATGCACGGCGGCACGGTCGGCGCTTCGAGACTCGCCGCAAACGACGGGTTCCTTGCACGCCAGGAGCCGCAGGAGAGCGCTCCGCGGTGGCGAAGTCGGAGGAGCTTTGGTCGGCTCCCTTGTCCTCAACCGCTTCCTGATCGAGCGCCGCATCGGCAGCGGCGGATTTGGGGTGGTCTACGAGGCCTGGGACGGCCGCCTGGAGCGGACCGTCGCGGTCAAGGCGATCGAGTCCCGCGGCGAGTCGGGGCGACGGGTGCTGCGCGAGGCGCAGGCCGCGGCCCGCCTCAACCACCCCGGCATCGTCACCCTCTACGAGATGGGGGAGGAGGACGGCAACGCGCTGCTCGTCACCGAGCTCGTCGACGGCACGACCCTGGCCGGGTTGAGCCGGCAGGGAGCGCTCAGCGACCGCGAGATCGGCGAGATCGGCGCCGATCTCTGCGAGGCGCTCGACCACGCCCACTCGCGCGGCGTCGTGCACCGCGACATCAAGCCGCAGAACGTCCTCGTCCCGCCCGACGGCGAGTTCCGGGCCAAGCTGATGGACTTCGGCGTCGCCCGCCTCGCCGACGGCGCCGCTCTGACCGCACCCGGCGACGTCGTCGGCACGCTCGCCTACATGTCGCCCGAGCAGGCCGAGGGCCGCGCGGCGGGCCCCGAGGCCGACGTCTACTCGCTGGCCCTGACCCTGTATGAGTGCTGGGGCGGGGAGAACCCGAACCGCCGCGCGACGCCGGCGGCGACGGCGCGCGCGATCGGCGGCCGCCCGCGGGCGCTGCGCCGCCTCCGCCCCGATCTGCCGCGGGAGCTCTGCGACACGATCGACGCCGCGCTGTTGTCGCGCCCCGCAAGGCGCCCGGCCCTGGAGGAGCTGGGCAGCGCGATCGAGGACTCGCTCGACCACCTCGCCGAGGAGCCGGCCCGGACCAGCGCGCCACTCGGCCTGCGGACCGCCGCGATCGCCACCGCCGCGATGCTCGGCGTCTGGCTCGCGGTGGGTCACGGGGTCTTCCTCCCGTAGGATTTCAGCCGGTTTCGCCGGCTTGGAAAAACCCCCACCGCGTCTGCAGGAGGAGTTCCCGATCAGCGTTCTACGCAACCTCGAGAGTCGGATCGAAGGTCTCGTTGAGGGAGTCTTCAGCCGCGCCTTCAGCTCGGAGGTGCAACCGGTCGAGCTCGCTCGCAAGCTGGCCAAGGAGATGGACGCGCACAAGAGCGCTGGCGTCGCCCGCGTCTACGTCCCCAACGAGTACACGGTCTACCTGTCGGGCAAGGACCGCACCCGCCTCGAGGGCTACGAGCGTTCGCTCGAGCAGGAGCTGTCGGGCTATCTGCTGGAGCACGCGCGGCGGCGCAGCTACGACCTGCTGACCCGGCCGACGGTGGCCTTCGAGACCGACGAGCGATTGCGGCTGGGCGAGTTCGGCATCCAGACGCGGCTGGTGAAGCCGCCTGCCCACGAGGGCGACAGCCCCAGCCAGGGCGAGGAGGGCCACACGATGGTCTACTCGGCGGTGCATGAGGCCCCGCCTGCCGATCCGCCTTCGCGCCGAGCCGAGGTGGCGACCCGGGCGATCGTCACCGTCGACGACCGCCGCTACGTGCTCGACGGGCCGCGCGCGACGATCGGTCGTTCCAAGGACGCCGACTGCGTGCTGCGCGACCCCAACGTCTCCCGTCATCACGCCGAGCTGCGGCGCTCTTCCAGCGGCGACTGGACGGTCGCCGACCTCGGCTCCACCAACGGGATCAAGGTGAACGGCCGCCGCGTCGGCTCGACCCGGCTCAAATCGGGCGACCAGGTCACCCTCGGCACGACGACTTTCAGGTTCGATATCGAGCAATAAATGACGCCCCAGCGCCCTAATGACGCGGTCCAGACGCCGCTGGGCAAGGACGCGAGGACGCCGCCCAGCGGTGCTCTGGGCCCGTCATTAGGGTGCTGGCGTGGACTATGACCCGATTTCTGTCGCTCTCAAGTTCGGCTTTCTCGCCGTCCTCTACCTGTTCTTGCTCTGGATCGCGCGCAGCGCGCTGAAGGATCTGCGCGGCACGGTGGCGCCGGCTCCGGACGGGACCGGCTTTCACCCGGTCCCCGCCTTCGAGGGAGCCGCGGCGGGTGGCGATGCCTGGCTGGTGGCCCTGCGCGGTGGGGGACTGCAGGAGGGTGAGCGCTTCGACCTGATCGGAGGCCTCTCGATCGGCCGCTCCCAGGAGGCCGATCTGCGGATCGAGGACCGTTACGCCTCCGGCCTGCACGCGAGGATCTTCTCCCGCGAGGGGCGGGCCTACGTCGAAGACATGAGCTCGACCAACGGCACCCTGCTCAACGACGCCGGCCTGCACGGCGAGGCGGAGCTGATCGACGGCGATGTGGTGCGGATCGGCGACACCGAGTTCAGGTTCGAGACGAGCTGATGCTGCGCCTCGACGACCAAGCCTTCCGCACCGACACCGGTCGCCAGCGCAGCGAGAACGAGGACTCGCTCTTCGTCCGGGCACCGATCTTCGTCGTCGCCGATGGCATGGGGGGCGCCCAGGCCGGCGAGGTCGCCTCGAAGACCGCGGCCGATGCCTTCGACCGCGATCTGCCCGACGTTCCACCCGAGCGCTTCCTGCGCGAGACGATCGAGGCGGCGAACCGCCGCATCCACGAGCTGGCCCGTGCCGATCCCTCGAAGGCTGGGATGGGGACGACGATCACCGCCGCGATCGTCGACGCGCAGAAGGAAGAGGTCGGCATCGGCCACGTCGGCGACAGCCGTGCCTACCGCCTCCGTCGCGGCAAGCTGGAACGCCTCACTCGCGACCACTCGTTGGTCGAGGAGATGCGCCGCAAGGGCCAGATCACCGACGCCCAGGCCGAGGATCACCCGCAGCGCTCGATCATCACCCGCGCCCTCGGCCCCGAGCCCGAGGTCGAGGTCGATCTGCAGACGGTGCCCGCCTCGCCCGGCGACGTCTTCCTGCTCTGCTCCGACGGCCTCACGACGATGGTCGACGAGGAGCGCATCGCCGCGGTCCTCGCCACCGCTGGCTCGATGGCGGATGCGGTGCGAACGCTGATCGACGAGGCCAACGGGGCCGGCGGGCGGGACAACATCACCGCGATGGCCTTCCGCCTCGGGGACGCGGCGGCGCCGCGGGGCGAGTCTCGCGAGGACGCAACCCTGGTCGGCGCGGCAGCCGAGGAGGCGGGCTTGACCGCGACCGAGGTGCGCCGCCGCGCCGCCGCAGCTGCGGCGCAGGAGCGTCGCGATCAGCTGACCTCGAAGCAGCCGCGCCGCCGCCTGCGCAGCGCCGCCAAGGCGCTGATGGTCGCCGCCGTGCTGGCAGCGATCGCTTTTGGGGCCTGGTACGGCAACAGGCAGGTCTGGTTCCTCGGAACCGACGATGGCGGCCGCACCGCCCTCTACCGCGGCCTGCCCTACGAACTTCCCTTCGGCGTAAAGCTCTACCAGGAGCGCTACGCGAGCCCGATCCAGACCGATTCCCTGCCGGCCAAGCGCCGCGAGGCGGTCACCGGCCACGACGTCCGCTCCCGTTCGGACGCGGTCTCGCTGGTCGAAGACATCGAACGCAGTCAGGGGGTTCCTTGAGGTCGGCACGGAACCGCGAGCTCGCTGCTCTGATCCCGGTCGCGCTGCTGCTCAGCGCCGGGTTCGCCGCCGTATTCGCCCAGGAGAACGCTCGGCTCGGCAACCTCAGCCTCGTCTACGGCGCCTACTTCCTCGCGGTCTGCCTCGCCACCCACATCTACCTGCGGCTGCGCCTTCCCGACGCCGACCCCTACCTCTTCCCGCTGGTGGCGCTGCTGACCGCCTTCGGCCTGGTGATGATCTACCGGATCGACGAGAGCCTGGCCCGCGACCAGGCCAACTGGTTCGTCCTCGGACTCGTCCTCTTTGCTCTCACGATCCGGTTCCTGCGCGACTACGACGTGCTCGAGCGCTATCGCTACACGATTGCCGGAGTTGGCCTGCTGCTGCTGCTGGCGCCGCGGCTGCCGGGAATCGGGCAGCAGGTGAACGGCGCCTACCTCGGCGTGAAGATCGGCCCGCTCGCCTTTCAGCCGGCCGAGTTCTCGAAGATCTGCATCGTCATCTTTCTCGCCAGCTACCTGCGCGAGCACCGCGAGGTGCTGATCGTCGGCGCACGGCGGGTGCTCGGGGTCACCCTGCCGCCGCTCAAGCACCTCGGCCCGCTGCTGGTCGTCTGGGGAGCATCGATGTTCATGCTCGTCTTCATCCGCGACCTCGGCTCCTCGCTGATGTTCTTCGCCGCCTTCCTCGCCCTGCTCTACGTGGCCACCGGCCGTTGCTCCTTCGTCGTGATCGGGATGGCGCTGTTCATGCTCGGCGCCTGGTTCTTCGCCGCGACGGTTCCCCACGTCCACGACCGGGTCGAGGTCTGGCTCAACCCCTACCAGCACCCCACCACGAGCGGCTACCAGATCCTCCAGTCGATTTTCGCCCAGGCTGACGGCGGATTGTTTGGCAAAGGGTTCGGCCAGGGGCTGATCACGATCCCCGGCACCCACGCCGCGCTGCTCCCGGCTGCCCAGACCGACACGATCTACTCGCTGATCGTCAACGAGCTGGGCCTCTTCGGCGCCTGCGCCGT
This sequence comes from Solirubrobacterales bacterium, assembly GCA_035472395.1. Classification (GTDB taxonomy): domain Bacteria; phylum Actinomycetota; class Thermoleophilia; order Solirubrobacterales; family 70-9; genus VRUE01. The sequence continues at coordinate 17,112 of DATIPC010000036.1, read as the reverse complement.
GGTCTTGATCTACCTGCTGATCGCGGCGCGCGGATTCAAGATCGCCCTGCTCGCCGACGACGGCTTCTCGAAGCTGCTGGCGACCGGCCTCACCGCGGTCTTCGCGATCCAGGCCTTCGTCATCATCGGCGGCGTCACGCGGGTGATCCCGCTGACCGGAGTCACCCTGCCCTTCATCAGCTACGGCGGCAGCTCGATCGTCGCCAACTTCGTCCTGCTGGCGCTGTTGCTGCTGATCTCCGACCGCGCCCGGCGCGAGGCAGCGATGGCGCACCGCGGGCCTGCCCTGGGGGTCATGTGAACCGCCAGATCGTCAAGTTGTTCGGGCTGGTCGTCGTCCTCTTCGCGGTTCTGATCGGCTTCACCTCGTACTGGTCGGTCTTCGACGCGCGGGCGCTGAAGGACAAGGAAGCCAATAAGAGGCCGCTGCTGGAGCAGCAGCAGATCAAGCGCGGCAGGATCCTCGCCGCCGACGGCACGGTGCTGGCCCGCTCGGTCGCCAAGGGGAGAGGTGCCAGTCGACGCTACGTGCGGCGCTACCCGGAAGGGGCGCTGTACGGGCACCCGATCGGCTACAGCTTCGTGCGCCAGGGGGACAGCGAGTTCGAGAAGTACCACAACGACGAGCTCGTCGGCAACGAATCGGAATTCGGCTCGATCCTCGACGAGCTGCGCGGCAGGCGCCAGGAAGGGAACGACATCGTCACCAACATCGACCCGGAAGCCCAGCGGGTGGCGCTCGCCGACCTCGCGCAAGAAGGCTTCGGGGCCGTGGTGGCGATCGAGCCGAGCAGCGGCAGGGTGCGTGTGCTCGCCTCGAACCCGCCCTATGACCCCAACCGGGTCCCCTTCGAACTCTCCAAGCTGAACGAAAACGAAGCCGAATCGCCGTTGCTCGACCGCGCCACGCAGGGCGAGTATCCACCGGGCTCGACCTTCAAGGTGGTGACCGCCGCCGCTGGCCTCGACAGCGGCACGATCACGCCGGAAACGGCGATCGACGCGCCCGGCGAACTGGATGTCCAGGGCCAGCCGCTGCAGAACGACTTCACCGAGAATTTCGGCCCGATCACCCTCGATACGGCGCTGACCAACTCGGTCAACACCTGGTTCGCGCAGCTGGGCGAACAGGTGGGCGAGGAAACGCTGTTCGAATACATGGACCGCTTCGGCTTCAACTCGACGCCGGCGATCGACCTGCCCGAAAACCAGGTCTACCCGAGCGGCATCTACGAAGGGGGGAAGCTGCTCGGGCCGGGCGACCCGATCGACATCGCCCGTGTTGCGATCGGCCAGGAGCGGCTCCTGGTGACCCCGCTGCAGATGGCCGAGGTCGCGGCCACGGTCGCCAACGGCGGCAGCCTGATGAAGCCGCAGATCTGGAGCCGCGTCGTCGACCCGGACGGACGCGTCACCAAGCGCCTCGACCCGTCCCAGTACAGCCGCCCGATCGACGAGCAGACTGCCGCCGAGCTGACCACGGCGATGGAAGGCGTGGTCAGCGAAGGCACCGGCACCAACGCCGCGATTCCCGGCGTGCCGGTCGCGGGCAAGACCGGCACCGCTGAAACGCCCTTCAACGACACCTGCGGCGGCGGCACCGAAGAGAACCAGGCATGGTTCATCGGCTTTGCGCCCGCCGACAACCCACAGATCGCGATCGCCGCGACGGTCGAGTGCACGACGGCCTTCGGCAATGACGCGGCAGCCCCGATCTTCCGCGACGTGGCCGAAACCATCCTCAACGGAGGGAGCTGACAGTGCCGCCTGAAGTTGGCGAGGGAAGCACGATCGATGGTCGCTACCGGCTGTTGCGCCGGATCGGCTCGGGCGGGATGGCCGACGTCTGGCTGGCCGAGGATTCGCACCTGCAGCGTCGCGTCGCGCTCAAGGTCCTGCACCGGCGCTTCGCTCAGGATCGCGAATTCGTCGAGCGCTTCCGCCGCGAGGCAGAGGCCGCCGCCGGCCTGCAGCACCCCAACATCGTCGCCGTCTTCGACCGCGGCGACGTCGACGGCACCTACTACATCGCGATGCAGCTGCTCGAGGGACGTTCGCTGAAGGAGCTGATCGATCAGGGGCTCAGCCCAGAGCAGGCGGTCGGACTGATCCGCCAGGTGCTGGTGGCGGCGGGCTTTGCCCACCGCCACGGCGTCGTCCACCGTGACCTGAAGCCGCAGAACGTGATCGTCGACGACGAGGGCAAGGCCACGGTCACCGATTTCGGCATCGCCCGCGCCGGCGTCTCGGAAATCACCCAGGCGGGCTCGGTGATGGGCACCCCCCACTACCTCTCGCCTGAGCAGGCGCAGGGCCAGGGGGTGACGGCCGTCTCCGATCTCTACTCGGTCGGGGTGATGCTCTACGAGGCCCTCGCCGGACGGGTGCCTTTCGAAGCCGACTCGGCCGTCGCGATCGCGATGAAGCAGGTCTCGCACACGCCGCAGCGCCCCAGCTCGATCAACCCGGCCGTTTCGCCGGCCCTCGACGCGACGGTGATGCGGGCGCTGGAGAAGGATCCCGGGCAGCGTTTTCAGAACGCTGAGGCCTTCATCGTCGCCCTCGACGCGGCGCTCAGGGACCCTGCCGCAGTGGGCGGCAGCACGGCGGCCTTCGCCCCGTTGCCGCCCTCTGTGGTCAGCCCCGGGCAGGCCGCCGCCGAAGCCGATCCGGAGGAGGAGCGCAAGCGCCGCCGCAGGCGCTGGGCCTGGCTCGCCGCCGCCGCCGTCCTGCTCGGCGTCGTGCTGGGCTTCGCCCTGACCCGCGACACCACGACCGAGGTCCCCAGCGTGACCGGAAACCAGCTCAACGTCGCGATCGCCCTGCTGGAACAGAACGGGTTCAAGGTAGGGGCCGTCGACCGGGTGCAGCGCGAAGTGGAGGTCAACACCGTGCTCGAGCAGGATCCCCCTGCTGGCAACGCCTCGCTCAATTGCGCCTTCCTCGGCTTTCTCTGCTCGAAGCCGAAGGTTGGGCTGACGGTCAGCGCTGGACCCGGCAGCGCCAAGGTGCCCAGCACGGCCGGCTCGAGCGAGGAAGAGGCGGTCGCGAAGCTGGAAGAAGCCGGCTTCGAAACCCAGGTGGAAACGACCAATTCCGATCGGGTGGAAGCGGGGGTGGTGATTCACTCCGAACCCTCCGCCGGCTCGACCGCCACGCGCGGCTCGACCGTGGTCCTCACGGTCTCCAAGGGGCAGAAGCTGGCCAAGGTGCCGGTGCTGGTGGGGACGCAGCGCTCGGTCGCGGTGCAGCAGATCCGCGGTCGCGGTCTGACCCCGAGCGTCGAAGAAACGGAGAGCTCGTCGCCGACGGGCGAGGTGATCCGGCAGGCGCCCAGCGCCGGCTCGGAACTGCCCCGCGGGTCCAGCGTCTCGATCGTCGTCTCCAAGGGACAGCGGAAGGCGAAGGTGCCCAACGTGATCGGCATGGAACGAGCCGAAGCGGTGCAGGCATCGCGCGAAGCCGGCCTCGTGCCCTCGGTGCAGGAAGAGGAAACCGAAGTGCTCTCGCAGGTGGGGCGGGTCACCGACCAGTTCCCGCCGCCGGGCTCCGAAGTCGAACCCGGCTCCGAAATTACGGTGGTCGTCGGCAAACGGGCCACCGAAAGCGAACCGGAAGCGGAAGCGGAATGAAGGTCGCGGTCCTCTGCGGCGGCCGCTCCTCCGAGCACGACGTCTCGTTGCGCTCCGGTGAGGCGGTGGTCCGCGGCCTGGAGGAGGGGGGGCACGAGGCGCTGGTTGTGACGATCGCCCGCGACGGCAGCTGGACCTTTCGCGGCGCCCCGGTCGAGCTGATGCCGGCCGCCGGGCTGTACGGCGCCGACGTCGCCTTCCCAGCCCTGCACGGCCCCTTCGGCGAGGACGGCAGCGTGCAGGGGGTGCTCGAGTGGCTGGACGTCCCCTACGTCGGCTCCGACGTGCTCGCCTCGGCGGTCTGCATGGACAAGCTGACCCTGAAGCGGCTCTTCGCTCAGGCCGGCCTGCCCCAGGTCGAGTTCGCCGCAGTCGGCGAGGCGGGCTGGCGCGAGCGCTGCGCGGCGATGGGGCTGCCGCTCTGGGTGAAGCCCTCGCGACTCGGCTCCAGCGTCGGCATCAGCAGGGTCGAGGCCCTGGGGGCCGAGCTCGACGCAGCGGTCGAGCTCGCCCTGCGCCACGATCCACGCGTGATCGTCGAGGCCTCCGCCCACGGTCGCGAGGTCGAGTGCTCCCTGCTCGGCAACGAGCGGGTCGAGGCTTCGCTGCCGGGCGAGGTGGTCGCCCACGGCGACTGGTACGACTACGAGACGAAGTACAGCGACGGCGGCATGGAGCTGGTCGTACCGGCGCCGCTGCCCGAGGAGCAGACCGCCCGTCTGCGCGAGCTTGCGATCGAAGCCTTCCAGCTCGGCGATTGCTCGGGCCTCGCCCGCTGCGACTTCTTCGTCGAGCCCGGCGGCGAGATCCTCGTCAACGAGATCAACACGATGCCCGGCTTCACCGAGACCAGCGTCTACGCGAAGCTTTGGGAGGCAAGCGGCCTCGCCTACCCTGCCCTATGCGACCGCCTGCTCGAGCTGGCGATCGAACGCCACGCCAAAGCCCGCTCCTACGAGCTCTGAGTCAGCCCAGCAGTTTGATGTCGCTGATCTCGATCTGGTAGCGACCCGCCTGGTCGCGGGCGTTGGAGGCCTTGGTGAACCAGAGCAAGAAGTAAGTCGAGGGCTGATGGATGTCGAGGTCGATCTCCTGCGTCGCTTCCGCCTCGCCCACTTCTCCGACCGGTTCGTCCCAGCCGCTGAGATCGGAGGGCGGTCCTGCCGGTGCGGCGAACACTTGCGCGTCCCAGCCGGGAGTGGGGGTGCGGACGATCATCTTCGTCGGGGTGGCCGGTGAGCTGGTGGTGACGTAGACACCCACCCCGGGATCGGGGCCGGTCTTGGTCCCTTCGAAGGTTTCGGAGTCGTAGTGCTCGGTTTCCCAAGCCGTCCCGGTCGGATCGCCGTCGACGGCGAGTTCGACCTTGCTGCCGACCTCTTCCCCGTCGCCCTGGGGGTCATAGTCAGTGGCCGAGGAGATCGAGATGTTGCCTCCCTTGCCCTTGTTGGCGCCGCCGCCGCCGATTCCGCTGGAGATCAGCTGCACGGCGAGCAGGGCTCCCCCGCCGACCAGCAGCAAGGCGAGGATTGCCGCCCAGGACCAGCGCGCCCGCCCCGAGAGCTTGCGCCTCGGCGGCGGCATCGCATCGAGCACGCTGGTCGCCTCGCCGGTCGTCGAACCGGCCCGCGCCGCCTCGACCTCGAGCGCCGTCTCGAGGTCGTCGATCATCTCGGCGATCGACTGGTAGCGCTCCCCCGGGTCCTTGGCGGTGGCCCGCTCGACCACCAGCGCCACCGCCGCCGAGACCTCGGGGCGCCGCCGCTGCACGTCGGGCAGCTCCTCGTTGACGTGTTTCATCGCCACGCCGACCTGGCTGTCGGCGTGGAAGGGAACCTGCCCGACCAGCATCTCGTAGAGGACGACCCCAAGCGAGTAGATGTCGGAGCGCGGGTCGGCCCCTTTTCCCATCGCCTGCTCCGGCGCCACGTAGTCGGTGGTGCCGAGGACGCGGCCGGTGGCGGTGACGCCAGCCTGTTCGAGCTGGCGGGAGATGCCGAAGTCGGTCAGCTTGGCGCGGCCCTCCTCGTCGATCAGCACGTTCTGCGGCTTGATGTCGCGGTGGACCATGTTGCGGGCGTGGGCGACGCTGAGCCCCCGCGCCACCTCGATCGCGTAGGCGATCGCCTCCTGGGTATCTAACGCCCCGATCCGTCCTATCCGCTGCTTCAGCGTCTCGCCCTTGACGTACTCGAAGACGATGTAGGGGTGGCCGCCGTCCTCGCCGGCGTCGATCACCGAGACGACGTTGGGGTGGGTGAGCTTGGCAACCGCCCGCGCCTCCTGACGGAAGCGCTGCAGCTGGTCGGCCTGCTCGGACATCTCGCGGTGCATCACCTTGACCGCGACCGGCCGGTCGAGCGTCTCGTCCCGCGCCAGGTAGACGGTCGACATGCCGCCGCTGCCGAGCTTTGCCTCCAGCCGGTAGCGCCCGGAGAGAACGGTTCCGATCATCGAGCTGGAGGGGCCGGCGCTCATCTACCTGTGCATATTGTCGGTCACGGCTCGGTCCTGGTTTCGAGGCGGCTTCGCCGCCGCCTTCCCGTGGGCGGCCGATCCCGTCGCTGAATGTGACGCGGTTCGCTATGCGCTCTGTGCCGGCGCCAGGTCGATCCGGGTGGCCGGCGAGGCCAAGCCGTCGGAGTCGGCCTGGCTCACGTACAGGTCATAGCGCTGCGAGGGCGAGGCGTCGTGGGGCACAACGACGCTGCCGCTGGCCGCGTCGACCTCGACCTGGTAGGTGCTGGGTGGTGCCGCCTCGTCCGGCGAGTTCACCGCGATCGCCAGTCCCTTCGGGGCCGCAGCGCCGTCGGGCAGCCGGTAGTCGAGGAGGATCCGGTCGCCGCTGAGCTCGGCGGTGGCATGCGGCGCGGGGGGCACGGGGGGCGGTGGCTGCATGACCGCGGCCTCCCTGGCGTCGCTCTCGGGAGCCAGCGACCCCGGTTCATCCCACTGGGCGTGCTGCGCCGGCCCGACCGGGCTGGAGGAGTCGATCGGCAGGTCACCCTCCACCGTGTCGCCCCAGCGCCCGGGCCAGCCGAGCCAATGCCACTCCGGCTCTCCCTCGGCGACGACGATGAGCTCCTGATCGGGGCTGCGGCGCCTGCCGTCGGCGTGATCGAACCAGTGGCCGGTCCAGTGGGTGCCAGGCTCGAAATACGATGCGTGGGAGCCGCGGGCCACATAGACGATGGGGCGTTCGGTCCCGGGCATCAGGTCGACTTGTTGCCAGTGCCTCGACTCGCCGTCGGTGTGCTGGGCGTACACGGCTCGTGTGGGAGCGCCCCCGTCGAGCTGGATCTGCACCATCTCCCAGTCGCCCTCGTGGCGCCCGGCGCCGATCAGGTGACCGATCAGGTTGTAGTCGTTGTAGAAGTAGAAGAACCAGTACTGAAGCCAGCGCTCGTCTGGCGTCACGCGGCCGTATATCCGGTTGCGGTACCGCGCCTCGAGGTGCAATTTGCCGGCCTGCTCCCGGTAGTTCCTGCTGGGATCGCTGACGACGTCGGTCGCGCGAGCCCGGACGTCATCGGCATAGCTGGCGCCGAGGAAGTCCAGCGACAGCTCTCCGCCGCCGCTCGCATTGCCCACGGAGCCGTTGCTGCGGTTCAGGGAGTTGCCGGGACACTCGACCCAGATCGCGGCGGAGTCGGCGAAATAGCACTCTTGCGAGTCGTACTTCAGCACCGGGCGATGGCGGAAGAGCAGTTCGGGATCGAGCGTCATCGGCGCGGGGGACTCTAACCATTGGCCACCAGGTGTGTTGACTAGTTAGGCTCGCCCCGAGCGTTGAGTTCGGGGGCCGGCCGCGCTGAGGCTGGTTATCTGCTGGGGGGTTGGATCCGCCGCGGGCCCTCGATCGCGCGCCCGACCCGGCGAGCCGCTGGGTAGTGGGCGCGGAGCAGCTCCAGCGCCATCCCCTCGTCGCCAGCCGCGACCACGCAGCAGAAGCCGCAGCCCATGTTGAAGACGCCGTCCATCTCCGCTTCGGAAACCCCGCCACGCTCCTGGATCAGCTCGAAGATCGCCGGCACGGGAAGCGGCGCATCGATCTCGTAGCCCACCTCGGCGACGAGGCGCAGCAGGTTGCCGAGGCCGCCGGAGGTGATGTGGGCGAGCCCGCGCACCTCGACCTCGGAGCGCAGCAGCTCCAGCACCGGCTTGACGTAGATCTCGGTCGGCTCGAGCAGCACGTCGCCGAGCGGCCGCCCGAGCCGTCCTCCCGGGTCCTCGTCAAGCCCGATCCCGTGCAGCGCCGCCCGAGCGAGGGTGTAGCCGTTGGAGTGGATGCCGGAGGAGGGCAGGCCGATCACCGCGTCGCCGGGCTCGACCGCGGAGCCGTCGACGATCGCGTCGAGTGCCACCGTGCCGAAGCAGGCGCCGGCGACGTCGAAGCCGCGGACCATGTCGCCGAGCTGGGCCAGCTCGCCACCGGGGATCTCCACCCCGGCCAGCTCCGCGCCGCGTGCCAGGCCGACGCCGATCTGCTCGCAGACCTCTGGCTCGGCCCGCTCGATCGCGATGTAGTCGAGCATCGCCAGCGGCTCGGCGCCGACGCAGATCACGTCGTTGACGTTCATCGCCACGCAGTCGATGCCGACCGTGTCGAAGCGACCGAGCTGCTCGGCGACCAGGAGCTTGGTGCCGACCCCGTCGGTCGAGAGCGCGATCCCGGTCCGCTCGTCGATCCGGATCACGCTCGCATAGTGGCCGGGCAGGGGCACCTGTCGCGAGGGCCGCCCCAGCTCGATCGTCGCCAGCGCCCGCACCAGGCCGGCGACCGCGGAGTCCGCCGCCCCCTGGTCGACTCCAGCCTTCGCGTAGGCGTCCGCGTCGCTCATTTCCCGCGCAGCTTCGCAAGAACAGCGGCGGCGAGCGTTGCCCGATAGGCGGCGTAGGGCCACAGTGCCCGGTCGCGCTCGACCAGGTGAATCAGGCGCTGCGAGGCGAGGGTCGAGGCGAAGGAGGCGGCGACGCCGATCGCCATCGAGCGGCGCAGTGAGGGGGAGGTGCCCCGGCGGCGCATGCGGACGCCCTTGAGAGCGGTCGCGCCGACGATGATCGGCAGCGCGATCGTGCGTGAGAGCAGGTTTGCCTGGTCGCGCGAGAAGTGTCGCCAGCGCGCCGCTGCCAGGGTGACGCCGTTGCGCGAGACGCCGGGGGCTAGGGCCGCCGCCTGCGCGACCCCGAGCACCAGTCCATCGACCGCGGTCGCATCGCCCTGCCCGCGGCTCTGCGGCTTTGTGTCGGCGACCAGCATCGCCGCCGCTCCCGCCAGCAGGCCGACCGCGGTCGCTTTCGGGCCACCCAGCCGCTGCTCGATCGGCCGCTCCAGCGTGTAGCCGACCAGCGCCGCAGGGAGGAAGGAGAGGCCGAGGAGGAGGGCGCGCCGGCCGTCGAAGGAGCGCAGCTCCTCGACGATCGCCTGCCGCTGGCCGATCAGCAACGCGATCGCCGCACCGCCGTGCAGCGCCACCTCGAAGCTCTTGCGGACCTCCGGGTCGAGCTGCTCCCAGTCCCACCCCGCCAGCCAGGGGACGAGGACGATGTGGGCGGAGGAGGAGACCGGCAGCAGCTCCGCCGGGCCCTGGACTATCCCCAGCACCAGCGCGCGGGCGGGCGGGATCCTGCCGTCAGCTGCCCCGCTCAAGCGCCCCCGCGCGAACCGACTGCCTCGACTGGGGCATCGGCGCTCTCGCCGCCGCCGGGCTCGGAGCGCGGACCGCCGCCGCCGCGTCTCCGCACCAGCGCGTAGACGATCAGGCCGACGATGCCGGCTACCACCAGGTAGTCGAACACCTGCAGGTGGTGGCGCCACTGCTCCCAGTTGTCGCCGACCGCCCTGCCGAGCAGGCCGAAGCCGAGAACCCAGGGCAGCGAGCCGAGCGCCGTCAACCAGGTGAATCGCCAGAAGGGCATCTTCGCGATCCCGGCCGGCAGCGAGATGAAGGCACGGACCAGCGGCAGCAGGCGGGCGAGGAAGACGGTGGCGTCGCCGTGGCGCTTGAACCAGCCGTCGACCCAGGCCAGCCGCGAGGGGCTGAGGTGGATGAGGCGGTTTTTCTCCAGCAGGTCGACGCGGCCGTAGTAGCCGATCGCATAGGTCAGCCACGAGCCCACCATGTTTCCCGCCAGTCCCGCCAGGGCGATGCCGAGCAGCGTCTGATCGCCGTTGGAGACGTTGAAGCCGGCGAACAGCATCACCGCCTCGCTCGGGATCGGGATGCAGGCGCTCCCCGCCGCCATCAGCAGGAAGACGCCAGCCAGGCCGGTGTCGTCGATCACGTTGACGCAGAAGTCGACGATCGGGCCGGTGATGTCGGCGTAGAGGAAGGGATGCAGCATCGGGAGAACCCGTGATCCTAGAGAGTCAGGCTCTAAACTCGCCAGGTCGTCATGCACCGGTTGAACCACCCCGTCTACCGCAATCGGGTCCTCCAAGTGGCGGCCGACGCGCTGCTGGTCGCGCTCGCCTTCTACCTCGCATTCCGGCTGCGCTTCTTGGACAGGACCGACCTCCCGCACCGCTATTGGGTGCTGTTCGCCCAGTCGGTCGGCTTCGTCGTCCTGGTCAAGATCGCCGTCTTCGCCGCTTTCGGGCTCTACCAGAAGTGGTGGCGTTACATCAGCGGTCGCGACTTCTTCATGATCGTCCGCGCCGTCGCCGCCGCCAGCGCGATCGTCGTCGTCCTCTTCACCGTCCTCAAGCCCTTCGACCACGACCTGCCGCGCTCGGTCGCGGTGATGGACTTCATGCTCACCCTGCTGCTGATCGCCGGCGCCCGCCTCGCCGTGCGGCTGATCATCGAGCGTCCCTCGCACGGCCACCGGCTGCCCAAGCACGAGGTGCTGGTGATCGGCGCCGGCTCGGGCGGCCAGATGGTCGTCCGCGAGATGCAGCTCAACCCCAACCTGGGCGCCACGGCGATCGGCTTCGTCGACGACGACGCGCGCAAGCAGGGGATGCGGATGCTGGGCCTCAAGGTGCTGGGCACCGCCGCGCAGATCGAGACGATCCTCGACGACACCGAGCCGGACGAGGTGGTGATCGCGATCCCCTCCGCGCCGGGGACGCTGCGCGCCACGGTCGTCGCCGCCTGCCGCGAGCGCGAGATCCGCGTCCGCACCCTGCCGACCGTGTTCGAGCTGCTGCGCGGCGGCGTCCAGCTCAACAAGCAGCTGCGCGACGTGCAGGTGGAGGACGTGCTGGGGCGCGACCCGATAGTGGTCGAGCTCGACCGTGTCGGCGCCTACCTGCGCGACCGCATCGTCCTCGTCACCGGCGCGGGCGGCTCGATCGGCTCCGAGCTCTGCCGCCAGATCGCCCGGGTCGGGCCGCGGCTCCTGGTCATGCTCGACCACGCCGAGGACAACCTCTTCCAGATCGAGCGCGAGATGGTCGAGGAGCGGCACTTCAGCAACGTCGAGGCGGTGCTGGCCGACTGCAAGGAGCCGCACCGGATGCTGGAGACGATGCAGCGCTTCAAGCCCAGCGTCGTCTTCCACGCCGCCGCCTACAAGCACGTGCCGCTGATGGAGGCCAACCCGCTGGAGGCGGTCCGCAACAACGCGATCGGGACCCGGATCACCGCCGAGACGGCAGCCGCCTCCGACGTCGAGCGCTTCGTCCTCATCTCCACCGACAAGGCGGTCAACCCAAAGACCGTGATGGGTGCCTCCAAGGCGATGGCCGAGTGGATCGTCGAGGCGGCTGGCCACCGCCACCCCGGCACCCGCTTCGCCAGCGTCCGCTTCGGCAACGTGCTCGCCTCCTCGGGCAGCGTGGTGCCGATCTTCCGCAGCCAGATCGAGCGCGGCGGGCCGGTCACCGTCACCCACCCGGAGATGACCCGCTACTTCATGACGATCCCCGAGGCGGTGCAGTTGGTGATCCGCGCGGGGGACATCGGCGCCGGCAAGGGCGAGGTCTTCGTCCTCGACATGGGCGAGCCGGTGAAGATCGTCGATCTCGCCAACAACATGATCCGCCTCGCGGGTTACGAGCCGGGGGCGGAGATCGCGGTCGAGTTCACCAAGCCGCGGCCCGGCGAGAAGCTGCATGAGGAGCTGTTCGGCAGCGGCGAGAACGAGCGGCCGACCGCGGCGAAGCGGATCCACCGCGCCGTCCGGGAGGCGCCCCTCGACCCGGACTGGGTCGAGGGAACGCTGAACTCGCTCGAGCACCTGGTGATGGCCGGGGACGAGGCCAACCTGGCCGAACGCGTGGTCGAGCTGATCACGGCCCAGGGTGGGGACGCGGCGGCAGTCGGCTACGACGGATAGCCTCTCGCAGCCAACCCTTGGAGCTGATCAAGGAAATCGGGGCTTTTGCGGGCTTGGTCGCGTTCCTCGGCCTAGCGGTCCTTGCGCTGCTGTCGTTTGCCCAGGGGCGCGACATTCGCCGTCTGCGCGAGTGGGCGGGGTCGGCGCCGGAGCGCGACGCTGGCCGCAAGGAGACGACCTCGGCCGCGGCAGCGGAACGGGCCGAGGAGATGCGCAAGCTGGAAGAAGCGCGCGACGCGGAGCGGCAGGAGGCCGACCTGCGCGAGCACCGCCGCGAGCGACGCGAGGCGGGCCTGCCCGAGCTGACGCGCACGGAGCGCCTGCGCGAACGCTTTGCCGGAACCGGTGGTGGGATCGGCAGCAGGCTCGGCGAACCGCGCTATCTGGTGGCGATCTTCGTCGTCTTCGCGGTGATCGCCGGCGGTGTCGCCTACGCGGTCCTGCATGACCCCGGCAACGAAGGTGGCGGCAAGGGCGGCAAGCAAACCGCGCACGCGGTCAAGCCGAGCGAAATCGAGGTGACGGTGCTCAACGGCACCGCGGTGGAAGGGCTGGCTGGCACCTATGGCGACATGGTGGAGCGCAAGGGGTTCCAGCTCGGCGCGGTCACCAACAGCCGCTCGAGCTTCGCCGACAGCGTCGTCATGTTCAAGCAGGGCAGCGGCCGCGAAGCGCACCGGGTGGCCACGGCTTTGCAGATCTCCCAGGTGCGGCCGATGATCCCGGAGATCACCTCGCTCTCGGCTGGGGCGCCGGTCGCGGTCGTGATCGGCGATGACAATGCCTCGACGGCGGGCTAGCCTCGCTGCGGTCGTCTTCGCCCTGCTCGTCGTTGCCACGATCGCGGCCTTCGCCTGGTCGCAGCACCTGAAGCGCGATCCGCTGGTCCTCGACCGAGTCACCTTCGGCACGCCAGCCAGCCGTGGCTTCACGCCGAACCGCGACTGCCGCTTCGACCGCATCCGGATCCGCTTCCGCGTCACCCGCTCCGATCGCGCGGACGTGCAGGTCGTCGAGCCGGGGGGCAGGCTCGTCGTCACCCTGGCCCGCGACATCTACCTGAAGCGCTACCGCTTCTTCACCTTCTACTGGGACGGCCGCGTCCGCAACGACGGCACTGCTTCCCCCGGCCGCTACAAGCTGCGGGTCAAGCTGCTCGGCCAGGACCGCGTCCTGGTCCCCGGCGGCTTGATGCGCCTGCACCGGGCCGCCCGCAACCCGACCGCAGGCTGCAAGGCGAAATGAGCCTTCGGGGCGCGTTTCTTTCCCTATGGGCAAGTAAAGCGCCCCGAGGGCGTCGAGGGCGTCTCCTGTGAGCGGTTTCCTCGCTGCTGCCGGGGTGTTGATTGCTGCGGGCTCGGCCGCAACCGCGATCGTCCTGGCACCCGGTCGCGCCCGCTCGGTGGCGATGCTGCTGGCGCTCGCTCTCTTCCCGCTGCTGATCCTCGGCGACCAGTGGCACTCCCCCCAGATCATCGATCTGTGTCACGACTCGATCCGCCTCGCCGTGCTGGCGCTCGCGGCAGCGGCAGCAGCCGCGGTTCTCGCCGCCTCCTTCCACCGCTGGCCCACCCTTCTGCCGCTGGCGATCGTCGCCGCATTGCCCTTTCGAGTTCCCTTGCATGCAGGAGGTGACACCGCGAACTTGCTGGTGCCGCTCTACCTCGTGATTGCGGGAGGAGTGCTCTCCGCGGCGCTGCGGGAGTGGCAGCAGGGCGAGGGGGTCGATCTGGGTGCGGCGTCCTGTTTTTCGCCCCGCAGGCTCAATGAGAGACGTGGGCCGCCCGGCGAAAAACCCAGCACGCGGATCGACCCCCCCGCCCTGCTGCCCTGGGGCCTGGCAGGAGTCGTAGCTCTCTACGCCCTGCAGACGCTGTACTCGCCGGACTTCTCGAAATCGCTTCAGAACGTGTGCTTCTTCTTCGTGCCGTTCTCACTGGTCTACGCGCTGCTGCGCGACGTGAAGTGGGACCGGAAGCTGCTGGTGCTGGTCTTGTGGGTCATTGCCCTGGAGGCGGTCACGTTCGTGATCGTCGGGTCGGTGGAGTACGCGACGCGGAGCCTCTTCTGGAACGACCAGGTGATCAGGTCGAATGAATTCCACACTTACTTCCGGGTCAACTCGATCTTCTGGGACCCCAACATCTACGGCAGGTACCTGGCCCTCGTCATTGTCGTGGCGATGCCCGCGCTGCTCTGGGCGAAAGAGCGGCGGCCGCTTGCGCTGCTTACCGGGCTGGTAGCGGTCCTCTGGCTCGGGCTTGTCGTCACCTTCTCGCAGTCGAGCTTTGCGGCCCTGCTTGCTGGTTTGGCTGTTCTTGCCGCCCTTCGCTGGAGCTGGCGCTGGACGCTGGCGGCTGTCGGCGCAGGGGCTGTCCTGGCTGTGGTCATCGTTCTATTTGCCGGCGGCGCCTCGAAGCTCAGCCCCGACCGCTGCAACGTCGACACCGGCGGTCGCTGCAACCTGGTTTCGGGGGGCGCCAAGCTGTTTGGGCAAAGGCCACTATGGGGCTACGGCGCCGGCAGCTTCCCCCGCGCCTACCGCGAGCACGCCGCAACCAAGAAAGCCCCGGTCGTCGTTTCTCACACCGAGCCGATCACCGTCGCCGCAGAGCAGGGGATCATTGGCTTCGCCGCCTACCTAGCTCTTTTGGTGGTTGCGATCTGGACGATGTCGTCGGGCTTATTCGCCTCTCGCGCGGGTGGCGCCGTAGGGGGGACCGCCCCCGAGGAAGCTTTAGCTACCGCAGGGGGCGGTGGGTCCCCTGCGGCGACAGGACCCGCGCGCCTGCGGCTGATGGCCCGAGCAGCAGTCCTCGCAGCCTTCGTGGCGCTCCTCGTCCACACCATGGCCTATGCAGGGTTCTACGAGGATCCGATTACCTGGGTCCTGCTCGCGGTCGGCGCCTCGCTCGCCTCTGTCCCGGTCCGCACCGGGACTTAGGCTCAACGCGTGTCGGGCTACCTCCGCCGCCTCGGGACGACCGGCGCCGCCTACACGGCGGCCAGCGTCCTCTCGAAGCTGATCGCGGTCGCGCTGCTGCCGCTCTACACGCGCTACCTGAGCCTCGATGACTACGGCGCCGCCGAGGTGATGTTCGCCGCCGTCGTCACGGCCAGCATCGTCGTCCGCTTCGGCACGATCGAGGCGCTGCTGCGCTTCTATTACAGGGACGACGAGGACCCCGCGGCGGTCGTCGCCACCTCCTTCGCAGCGCTGTTCTGGGTTTCCACCGCCGCGGCATTGATCGCCCTGCCCTTCGCCGGGCCGCTCTCCGAAGCCCTGCTCGCCGAAGAAGCCGCCATGGTCGCATCGCCGGCCGAACTCGGCCGGATCGCGATCGGCGGGCTCTGGGTGTTGACGATGTTCGAGTACCTGCTCACCCTGTTCCGGCTCGAGGAGCGAGCCCGGGCCTACTTCACGACGACGATCCTCAACGTGCTGGCGACGATCGGCCTGACGGTGGTCCTGGTCGTCGGGCAAGGCGAGGGCGCCCGTGGCCTGCTGCTCGGCAGCTACGCCAGCGGTGCCGCCTTCGTCCTTGGCCTGATCTTCCTCCAGCGCCACCGCCTCTCGCTCTGGATCGACGCTGCGCTGTTGCGGCGGATGACGCGCTTCGGCCTGCCGACGATGCCGGCCGAGCTCTCGCTCTACCTGCTCAACTTCGTCGACCGGATCATCATCGTCCGCTCGGTCGGGCTCGCCGAGGCCGGCCTCTACTCGCTCGCGGTCAAGTTCGCGCAGGCGGTCAACGTGCTGGTCCGCGGCTTCCAGCTCGCCTGGCCCCCGCTCGCGTACTCGATCCGCGACGACGACGAGGCCCGCGTCGCCTACGCCGCGGTCGTCACCTGGTTCGTCGCCGGCTGCGCCTTCGTCGTCACCGGCATGTGGTTGCTCTCGCGCTGGATCGTGCGGGCGCTGGCCGCGCCGCAGTTCTTCGACTCCTACGAAGCGATCGGCCTGATCGCCACCGGCGTCACCCTCTACGCCCTTTACATGGTCCTGGTCGTGATCCTCGGCCGAACCGGCCGCACCGAGTTCAACTTCCCGGCGACGATCGCGGCGCTGATCGCCAACCTGGCGCTCAACCTCGCCCTGGTGCCGTCGCTGGGCATCGTCGGCGCCGGCCTCGCCCTGGTCGCCTCCTACGTGATCGTGGTGGCACTGATGTACGCTTTCACCCAGCGCCTCTTCCCGGTGCCCTACCAGTGGGGCCGCCTAACGCGGGTGCTGCTCGTCTCCGCCGCCCTGGTTGGGCTCGGCGAGCTGCTGCTGCCGACCGACGGCTTCCCCGGGCTCCTCGGCAGGATCGTGCTCTGGCTCGCCTACCCCGCCGTCCTTCTCCTCAGCGGCTTCTTCACCGCCGAGGAGCGCGGTTGGCTGGCGCGCCTCCGTCACCCCGGCGAGCTGCTCGCAAGCTTCCAAGCCCTACGCCGCGAGCCAGTCGTGGTCGACGGGTCGGTATCGGAGGTCTACGAGGCCGAGCGCATCGACGAGGACTCCCGCCTCTAGACAGCCCGATCGCGGAGGCTCTCGCCACGGCTGGGGAAGAGCGCCTGGCGGGCGTGGGCCCGGTAGATGCGCGCTGGCTGGCTGGGGATGACGGTGGCGGCGAGGGCGCGGACGGCGTAGGACCAGGCGGTGAGGAGGCGGACGGCCAGGGCCGCCGGCCGGGAGTGGTGCACCCGCATGTATCGATCTCGATTGCGGTGGAATTCGACGATCCGGGGCAGGCCGGCGGCGAGGTCAGTGGAGAGCTGGTCGTGGTGGACCGCCTCGGCGGATGGGACGAAGAGGGTGCGCCAGCCGGCCTCGCCGAGCCGCTTGCAGAAGTCGCACTCGTCGTAGTAGACGAAGAAGGCTGGGTCGAGGTAGCCAACCTCGGCTGCCGCCTCGTGCCGCACCATCAGCGCGCTCGACTGTGCCCAGTCGACCGCGCGGGTCTCCCGGCCCTTGCTTTGAACCGTGAGCACGCGGTGCAGGAAGACGGCGCCAGCCAGCGCCGCGCCGACTCCGGGGAAGCGCCAGGCACAGGGGACGGGGTTGCCGCCGGAGTCGAGCAGCTGGGCCCCGGCGGCGCCCGCCCGCGGGTCGGCGTCCAATGCCGCGATCAGGGACTCGGCGGCGCCGGGGCGCAGCTCCGAGTCCTCGTTGAGCAGCAGGCAGTAGCGGCCCTTCGCCTCGCGCAGCAGGGTC
>DATIPC010000035.1:0-17845 GCA_035472395.1 Solirubrobacterales bacterium | reverse complement strand
TCGGGGGCGGGTTCAGCGGGAGCGGATTCGGGATCCGACACCGGCGTCGGCGTGGGAGCCGGCTCGGGGCTGGGGGCCGCTTCCGCTTCAGGCGCCGGTTCCGTTTCGAGCGCGGGTTCAGGCGCCGCTTCCCGCGCCGGTTCGGGGGCGGCCTGCTGAGTACCCGGTACCAAGTGGATCACCTCGACCTGCGCCGACACCGGCAGCGAGATGGCGCTTGGCGAGGAGACGGTGCTCAGCGCAGAGCTCGACCTGTTCGGTTCGTACACCTCCGCCCGCTGGATCGGCTGGCGGAGCCGCACGGTGACCTGGGAGGCGGCGGGGTCGGCTTCGGTCAGCGTCTGCGGATTCCAGACGCTTTCCTGCTTCCAGAGGGCCAGGTAGAAGGTCCCGTCGCGCTTCTGGAGGAGCAGCTGGCGCAGGTTCGAGGGAGCGCCATCCACCGAGTAGGAGAGGCTGCCGGGAGTGAAGGAGGGGCCCGGGTCGGAGAGCAGTCCGATCAGGCGGGACATCGCGGTGAACGCCGGCTTCGGCGTGAAGTCGTTGTGCAGCAGCCCGAAGTTCGACTCGACGTCGGCGCGGCCGGGATCGTTCTGCTGGTCGACCAGCTCGTAGGCAAAGGTGCGCGAGATGCCCCGCCGGAAGTCATCGAGGTAGAGCCGCGGCATGTAGATCCCCGTCGCCTGTTCCGAGGCGGGGAGCTGGCCGGAGGTCGCGTTGACGGCGTTGGTGTACCCGGTCTCGGTCGCCTCCACGGGCTCCGAGCCAGTGTTCTTGGCGGCCAGGGCGAGCTCGTCGTTCATATGGGAGTCCTGGTCGGGCGCTTCGCCGCCCGGATACGGGTGCATGTTCCCTTCGCTCGTCCAGGCCGAGATGTCGCCGACCAGTTCGCGGCTGTCGCGGTTCACAAACGAGGGGCCGACGATCGGCAGCGAGGCCAACCCGGGGCGCGCGTGCGCCCCTTCCCAGAGCTTGCGCTGGTAGTCGCGCAGGCTCGCGACCCAGTTCGGGTCGCCCTGGATGTCGTACTCGTTGGGACCCTCCAGAGACGCCACCGCGGGGCCAAGCTCACGGTCGATCAGGTCCAGCTGCTGATCGAGTGGCCCGACGCCCCAGCGCTGCAGGGGATCGCCGACGATCGCGTCGAGCTTGATCCCGTCGCCGGCCAGGGTCCGGAACTCCGAGTAGACGTCGGGGCGACCCTGGGAGATCCCATCACGGACGTAGCGAACGCCCAGTTCGTCGAGTTTTTGCCGAATCTGGCCGAACTGCCCGTAGGCAGTGTCGGTGTAGCCGAGGTGGACGTTCACGCCCACCGAGTCGACGAACGAGTCGGCGCTCTGCGCCGGCACGCCGGCCGTGGCCGGCGAAGCGACGGCAAGCGCCACCGCGGTCAGGGTCGTCACGCCGAGCATGAGACGGCGAAGGAAGTGGGTTCGAGGCGCGGCCATGCCCCCGCCATCGGGCCGGGCCAGCCACGATCTGAGTACATGCGGGGCACCTGGACCATTGTTTGTCCATATCCCCAGTCAGCTTGCGAAGAAACCCTGAATTCAGCATCTGGCTCGGGAATTCCCCCTTCAACGCCGGGCCAGGAGATCCTGGTAGCAGCCGAGCATGACCGTCGCGTGAGCGGAGAGCTCGAACTCGGCGGCGCGGCCAAGCGCCCGCTCCCTCATATCGGCCAGGCGCCGTGGGTCGCCGAGCAGCTGCTCGATCTCGCTCGCCCAGAGGTCCGACTGGCGGGGCGCCAGCAGCAGGCCCTCGACTCCCGAGGCGAAGATCTCCGGCGGCCCGCCGACGTTGGTGGCGACCACCGGAGTGCCCATCGCCATCGCCTCGACCGCGATACGGCCGAACGCCTCGCGCCAGGAGGGCATCAGCAGGAGGTCCGCCGCGGCGAGAATCTCCGGCACGTCGGATCGCTCGCCGAGGAACCGCACCCGCTCACCGACGCCGAGCTCCTCCGCCAGCGCCCGCAGGCGGCGCTCGTACTCGACGTTGTCGAAGCTGGTGCCGGTGGAGGCGAACTTGGCCGAGCCGGCGAGCAGCAGGGTCACCTCGCGTCCGCGACCGGCAAGGTCGGCGACGACCTCGATCGCGTCGTCTTGGCCCTTCCACGGCGTCAGCTGCGCCACCACCGCGAGTACGGTCGCGTCGCCGTCCAAGCCGAGCTCGCGCCGGATCGAGCCGCCGTCGGCCGAACGCGGGTTGAAGCGCTGCAGGTCGACCGGGTTGTGGATCACTCGAACCGGCCCTTGCGTCGAGAGCCCATCGAACTGGCCCGCGATATAAGCGGAGTTGGCGACGACGCCCGCCGCGCGCCGGGCAACCAGGGCGAGCACGAAGCGAGAGAAGCGACCCTCGGGGACCCAGTCCCTGATGTGGGCGAGGACCGGCGGCCCCGAGCGGTTCCGCGCCAGCAGCGCAAGGAGGGCGGCGCGCGTCGTGTTCGCGTGGACGAGGTCGGGGCGCAGCCTGGCGACCAGCCGCCGCACCTGGAGCGCCGAGCGGCCGATCTCGGCGAGACCGCGGCTGGTGTGGACCGGGTGCAGCCTGAAGCTCGCCTGGGTGCCGAGGATCGGCTCGTGCTCGATGCCCAGCTCCCGTACCGCTGCGGCGAGCTCCCCCTCCGGACAGGCGACGACCCGCTCCACCCTGCCGTCCAGGCCCTCGAGGAGTGCCAGCAAGGATCGCTCCGCCCCGCTCACCTGCGCCGTCTGGTTGACGTAGAGGACGCGCATCAGACCGCTGGTGGGACGCGCCCCGAGGCAACCTCGTGCAGCAGCGCTTCGACCTTGGCGGCGATCAGCGGCCAGGCGTGGGCCTCGGCGTGGCGGCGGGCGGCGGCGCCCATCTTGCGGGCGAGCTCGGGCTCGGCGAGCAGGCGGGTCGCGGCAGCGGCGAGCGCCAGGTGGTCGGTTGGGTCGACCAGCAGCCCGGTCTCGCCGTCGAGGACGGCATCGCGGGCGCCCGCCACGTTGCCCCCGAGCGAGGGCATCCCGTGCGCAGCCGCCTCGAGGTAGACGATCCCGAACCCCTCGCCGCCGAGGCCGTCGGCGGGCAGCCTGCTCGGCATGCAGAAGACGCTGGCCCGGTCGAGCCACTCGTTGCGCTCGGAGTCGCTGACGCGCCCGAGCAGCTCCACCGATCCGCCCAGCCCGTAGGCCTCGATCGCGCTCTCGATCGCTGGCCGGAACGGGCCGTCGCCGACGACTATCCAGCGCGCCTCCGGCACCTGGGCCCGGATCAGCGGCAGCGCCCGGGTCATCACGTCGTGGCCCTTGTAGCGGAACAGCAGCGTCGCCACGGTGAGCAGGGTCGGCTCCTCCTCGCGCGCCGCCGGCACCGCGGCGGGGAGATCCACCCCAGGGTGGATCACGTTGACGCGCTCGGGCCGCGCCCCCGCGGCGAGCGCCATCTCCCGGGTGTAAGCGCTGACCGCGATCGTCGCGTCGGCACGCCGCACGGCGGCGGCGCTCAGCCGCGCCCGAACCCTGAACTCATCGGCGTGCACGTACTGGACGAAGGGGGTCCTCAGGGCGCGGCGCAGGGAGATCGCGGCGAGGCTGGCGACGACGTGGCCGCTGAGGATCACGTCGGGCCTGAAGGTGGCGGCCTCGCGCAGCGTCTGCGCGTTCAGCCGCAGCGCGGCGATGCGGCGGTCGCCGTCCGCGCGGGCGACGCGGCGCACGTCGAGGCCGGCATCACGATCGAACTCGGTGGCGCCCTCCTGACCGAGGGTCAGGACCCGCGTCCTGAGCCCGGGCGCGTTCTCGATCAGCCGCTCCAGAAGCAGCTGGATCCCGCCCTTGGCGGGCGGGAAATCCGGGGTGACGAGCAGGACACGCGTCTCAGGCGATGCCATCGCGCCCCCGCAGCCGGTCGAGCCAGAGGCCAAAGGCGAGCAGCGACCAGAGGGCCTCGCTGCGATCGGCGTCGCCCCGCAAGTGCTCCTCCAGCAGGGTCGATGCGGCGGTCCGGTCGATCCAGCCCTCCTCGTAGGTGCAACCGCTGTCCACCTGGTCACGCAGCACCGGCGCCAGCGGACCACGGAGCCACTCCGCCGCCGGGACCCGGAAGGCGGTCTTCGGGCGGCGCCTGGAGCTGTCGGGCAGCAGCTCGGCGAGCAGGAGGCGCAGCAGCACCTTCCCCTTCCCCGAGGTGTGGAGATCCGGGGAGACGGTCGCGGCGAACTCGGCAAGCTCGTGGTTGAGGTAGGGCGTGCGAACCTCGAGCGAGATCTGCATGCTGGCCCGATCGGCCTTGGTCAGCACGTCTCCCGGCAACCAGTGCACCTGGTCGAGCAGCATAAAACGTCCAGCCACCGAGCCATCGGCGGCCTCGCAGGCGCGTTCGAGCTCGGCGACGGGCTGCGCGCGGGAGCTGGCGCCGGCGAGCCGGGGCCCGTACAGGGACCCGCGCAGCGCCGTCCGCGGGCCCGCGATCCAGTCGAGCTGGCGCTCCATCGCCTCGCGCGGAGCCAGCACGTCGGCGAGGCGCCGGCTGCGCCCGGCGGGCAGGGCGCCGGCCAGCGCTCGCGAGCCAAGCGCGGCAAGGGGCTTGGGAACGACGCCACCGATTCGCTCGGCCCGGGCCAGCCAGCGGTAGCGGGGGTAGCCGCCGAACAGCTCGTCCGCTCCCTCCCCTCCCACCGCGACGGTGACGTCCTCGCGGGCGAACTCGGCGATCGCGTGGAAGGCCGGCAGCGACTGATCGGCAAGGGGCTGGTCCATGGCGCTGAGCACGGCCGGCACCCGGCGTGCGACCTCCTCCTGGGGCAGGATCAGCTCGTGATGCTCTGACCCGAGCTCGCGCGCGGTCGCCCTCGCCACGTCCGTCTCGCTGACCTCGCCGACGTCGTAGCCGACGGTGAAGGTCTTGATCGCCCCGCTCGACTCGCGGGCGGCAAGCGCCGCGATCAGGGTCGAGTCGACGCCGCCACTGAGGAAGACGCCCAGCGGCACGTCGGCGATCAGGCGGCTGCGGACCGAGGTCTCGAGCAGGCGGCGCAGCTCGCCGACGAGATCCTCGGTCGACTCCGCTCCGGCGCCGCTCGGCGACGGCGGGTGCCAGTAGCGCCGCAACTCCAGCTCGCCGCCGGCACTCCAGCGCATCAGGTGGCCGGGCGGCAGCTGGCGGGCGCCGGAGAGGATCGAGCGCTCCCCCGGCAGGTAGCCGTAGACGAAGTACTCATCGACGGCAGCTGGGTCGAGATCTCCGCTGAGCTCGGTACCCGCCGCCAGTACGGTCAGCTCGGAGGCGAAGGCGAGCTGGCCGCCCTCGCTGGAGTAGAAGAGCGGCTTCTCGCCGAAGCGGTCGCGAGCGACGAGCAGCGAGCCGTTGCGCGAGTCCCAGATCGCGAAGGCGAACATCCCCTCGAGCGCGTACACGAGGTCGGGGCCGTAGTCCTCATAGAGATGGACCAGGACCTCGGTGTCGGTGCCGGTGGCGAGCCGGTGACCGCGCTCGCGCAGCATCGCCTTCAGGGCCGGGTGGTTGTAGATCTCCCCGTTGAGCGCGGCCCAGATCGTGCCGTCCTCATTGGCGAGCGGCTGGTGGCCGTGCTCGACGTCGATCACGCTGAGGCGCCGGGCGCCGATGCTGATGCCGGCCTCGGCGTCGGTGTGGATGCCCTGGTCGTCGGGGCCGCGATGGACCATCGCCGCGTTCATCGCCTTCACGGCGGTCGCGGCCGGATCGTCGGTCCGGCCGCAGATCCCGCACATCTAGCTTGCTCCGACCGCAGCGGCGACGTGCTCGACCAGGCGCTCGCGGAAGCGTGCGCTGTCCCACTGCAGCGCGTGCTCGCGGATCCGCGCCGGCTCGTAAGCACCTGGGTCGAAGTCCCGCACCGCCCGCTCCAGGCAATCCGCCGTCTGCTCTTCGAACAGCTCCCCGGTCACCCCCGGCAGCGACGTGTACAGCGAGCCGCCGCCGGCGAAGGCGAGCACCGGGCGCCCGCACGCCATCGTCTCGACCGGGATCAGCCCGAAGTCGTCGCGGCTGGGAAAGACCAGGGCTTTGCAGCGCTGCATCAGGGGCACCAGGCGGTCATCGTCCACGTGGCCGAGGAACTCCACATTCGGTGGGGCGATTGCGGAGAGGCGCTCGAGGTCCGGGCCGGCCCCCGCGACCACCAGCCTCTCCCCCGTCCGCCTGAACGCCTCGATCGTGATCCCGACCTGCTTGTAGGGCTCGATCAGCCTGCCGCAGAACAGGTAGTAGTCATCTGGGGGGCCGTCGGCCGGATGGAACAGCTCGCAATCGATCGGCGCTCCGATCGCGGCTGCTGGGCGCCCGTAGAACCGCTCGATCTGCTCCGCCGTGAACGGCGACTGGGTCAGGTACTCGTGGATCGGCTGGGCGCTGCGCCGGTCCGACGCCCGCATCGCCCCGGCGAAGAGCTCGAAGGCACGTCGGCTGGCGCCGTTGCGTGCCCGCTCTTCGCGGTAGCCCTCCGTCATCGACCAGGCGAAGCGGAGGGGGCTGTGGCAGTAGCAGACCCTGGGCGCGCCGCCGCGGGCGCGAAGCCGGTGGGCGAAGGCATAGCTCGAGCTGAGAACGACGTCGGCCTCGGGGAGACGGTAGGCGTCGGTCAGCGCCCCGAAGGCCGGCGCCAGCAGACGGTAATGGCGGAGGAGCTG
Organism: Solirubrobacterales bacterium; assembly: GCA_035472395.1. GTDB lineage: Bacteria > Actinomycetota > Thermoleophilia > Solirubrobacterales > 70-9 > VRUE01. The sequence goes on along the minus strand of DATIPC010000035.1, from coordinate 11,198 downwards.
CGGGCGAGGAGACAGGATGCTGTCGAAGCGATCCGCCACCCCCATGCGGGCGGCGACGCTGCGGCGCCCCAGGATCGCGACCACGGGCGCCTCCGGAAAGGCGCGGGCCATCTCAGCGGTGACCCGCTCGGCACCGCCGTAGATCTCCATGAAGTCGTGGGTGATCACGACCCTCGGGGAAGCGCTCATGAGGGCGACAGTATGCAGGTGGGGGATCCGGAATCCGCAGGAGCTGTCTCGCGCGATCCGAACTTTTGTCTAGCCTGCTCCAACCTCGCCGAGGACCTGCCGCCGCCCCGCTCACGCAACACCGATCCGATGGACCAACTCAGCCAGACCCCCCTATCGCCCCTGGCCCGCTTGCGCAGCACTCTGCTCAATCGCGACGTCCAGCGCCGGGTGCTCGCGCCGATCACCGGCGACTCGCTGGGCCTGCTCGTCAACCTGATCACCGGGATCCTGGTCGCGCGGCTGCTGGGCACCTCGGGGCGGGGCGAGATCGCCGCGATCCTCGCCGTCACCCAGATGCTGAGCTGGCTCTTCACGCTCGGCTCCGCCGAGGCAGCCGCCTACCACATCGCCCGCCACCCGCACGACGGCGGCAGGATCATCGTCACCTGGATGGCGGTGCTGCTGCCGTCGATCGCGATCGCGATCGGGGTAGGCGAGCTGATCCTGCCAATCCTCTTCAGCGCGCAAACGCAGGAGACGCTTCACTACGCCCAGCTGTTCATCCTCGTCGTGATCGCCTATGTGATCCTCGACTTCTCCTATGGCGTACTGGCGGGCGACCACGACTTCATCGCCCTCAACATCCTCAAACTCGCGGTGCCGGCATCCGTGGCCGCGATCTACGTGGTCCTCTGGCGCGTCGGATCGTTCACGGTCGAATCCGCGCTGATCGCCAACGCGGCCGCGGCGGGGACGATGATGTTCGTGACGGTTGCCCGCGCGATCTACCGCTGCGGCCTGCACCCGCCGGAACTGGGGCTGGCGAAGTCGAGTGCCTCGTATGCGTTGAAGGCGCACCTGGGCAACATCGGCGGCTTCATGACGGCGCGGCTGGACCTGATGATCATCCCCGCCTTCCTGGCCGCGTCCTCAGTCGGCCTCTACTCGATCGCGACCAACGTGGCGTCGATCATCCCGACGCTCACCGCGACCCTGGCGATCATGGTGCTGCCGGCGGCAGCACGAGCCGGCACCAACAGCGTCCGCACCGTGATCAGGTCCCTTCACCTCACCATCGGCCTCTCTCTCGTGGTGGCGATATTCCTCGGGCTGCTCGCCGGCTTCCTGGTCGAACTGGTCTACGGCTCGGCGTTCGAGGGCAGCGTCACCTCGCTCAGGATCCTGCTGCCAGGCATGGTCGTCGACGCCGGCGCCGCGGTGCTCTGGTCCGGCCTGCTCGCCGCCGGCTTTCCGGCGCGCGCTGCCGCCGGCGCCGCGATGGGACTGGTGGTGACGCTGGTCGGCCTCGTGATCGTCCTCCCACAGGCGGGGATCGAGGGGGCCGCGATCGTCTCCACGCTCTCCTACGCGACCGCCTTCGTCGCCACCGTCGTGATCTACAAGCGCAGCGTCGGGCTGCCCTGGCGGACGTTCTTCAAGGCGCCACCGATGAAGGACCCCGAGCCTCAGGCGAGCTCGGCGTAGGAGCCGAGGGCTCGATCATGCCCCTGGAGCAATCGTTCGCAGGCCAGCGAGGCGCGCAGTAGCCGCCTGACGCTCGTCATAAGTCACGAACGCCTCGACCGGATCCAAATCGACCGCGGATGCGACGTGGATCGCGTCAAGGGCACGCAGCGCTGGCTCCGCAAGCGCCCCTGCACCAGCAAGCAGAGCGCGGTCGAGCGGACGCAACGCGAGCACGTCGACCAGCTCGCCCGTGCGCTTCAGAAGCAGCTCGAGTGGGAGCGCGGGGTCCTGTGCAACTGCACGACGCACGGCACGTGGGATCTCGGTAAGAACCAACTCACTGCTGACGAGGTCCGCGCCCGCTAGATACGTGCGCAGAGAGCGGGACTCGGCCTCCTCGCGAACGAGCTTGACCAGGGCGGAAGCATCCGCGTAGAAGACCGACACAACTCAGCGGTCGCCGCGAATGTCGTCGAGCGCACGGCTCAATGCCCGCGGATCACCCGACAGCTCCAACGGTTCCGGCAGGCCAGACCGCACCGGGCGCGACACCCGACCCTCCGCGATCAACCGATCCAGATCGGGACCGGTCTTCGGCGCCGGCCCTAGCTCGGCCACCGGTCGATTTCGGTCGGTTACCACCAGCCGCTCCCCCCTACTGACGCGTCGCAGATAGACGCTCAGGTTCTGACGAAGCTCCGCAACGCCGACCGACTCGCTCATGTACAGAAACGTAGCAGGTTGCAGGACCTCGGCGCCCCGAAGCCTCAGGCGAGCTCGGCGTAGGAGCCGAGCTTCAGGCCCTTGGTCCACTCCGCCCAGACCGGGTCCATCAGCATCGTGTACTCGTGGCCAAAGCCAGGGTGCGCCATCACCTCGACCGAGGTGGTCTCGGCCGGGGCGAGCCCGCCCCTGGTACCGGGCTCGACGAACGCCGGGTGCAGATCGGTGATGTTGAGGAAGTAGCTGGTGCTCAGCCGGTGGCGCAGGAGGACCCGCTGCCGTGCCGCCACCAGGCGCGGCATGAAGCCGGAGGGCGAGGGTCGCGCCCCCAGCGTGTTGCGAATCTTCATCCCGGCGGGGATCGTCGATGCCAGCCCGACGTTGGGGCAGACCTGGACGTGCAGGTGGCCGTCGACATGGGTCGGCGGGCCGCCGAAGATCTGTTCGAAACGCTCCAGCTGATCGGCGATGCAGCGCTCGGTGGCGTCCTTCAACCGCGGGTCGTAGATCCAGCGCCGGCTGCGGTAGATGAAGCTCGGCCCGCCGAACTTGCGCGACGTCTCGAGATGGCGCTCACGCACGTCGGCCGGCACCCCGGGGTCGTCGAAGGGCTCGCAGAAGTTGATGTGCAGTCCCACCGGCAGGCCGATCTCGCGCGCAATCTCGGCCGCCCGGTCGGAGTCCCGCATGTAGACCATCGCCGTGGCGCTGGTTATGCGGCCGGCCTGGAAGCACTTCGCGATCGCATCGGTGGTCGGCTCGTTGTAGCCGAGGTCGTCGGCATTGACGATCAGCAGGGGCCGCGTCGACTCCATCAGGACCGCTGCCGCTCCCCGGCGTGCCTCTCCGCGGCATCGTCATAGATCTCCCGGGTCTGAGCCGCCACCCGGCTCAGGGCGAACGGCCGCGCACTCTCGCGGGCGGCGAGCTGGAGGCTGCGCAGAAGCTCGCGATCGGCCAGCAACCGTTCCAGCGCGTCGACGATCCGCGGCGTTTCGGCAGGCGGCACGAGGAGACCGTTCTTACCGTCCTCGACCAGGGTCGCGGGCCCTCCCACCCGGGTCGTCACCGGGGCGAGCCCGCAGGCCATCGCCTCGACCAGGCCGAGGCCGAACCCCTCCGCCAGCGACGGAAAGAGGTGGATGTGATGGCCGCTGAGCACCTCGGGCAGGGTCTCACGAGCGAAGGAGGGAACGACCCGCACGCGCTCCCTGACCTGGGCCGGAAAGCGATCCGAGATCTCCTCGGCAGGGACACCGGTGCCGGCGAAGGTCATGGTCACGTTCGGGTGTCGCTGGAGGATCTCGGTGATCGCCTCGACCGAGTTGTTCACCCCCTTGAGGTACCGCCACCCCCCCACCTGCGCGATCCGGATCGGCGACGCCCCCTCGAGCGGAGCGGCCTCCATCGGCGCTTCCAGGAATGCATCGGGAATGCCGTTGGGAACGATGCGGGCACGCGAGGGCTCGACGCCCAGCTGCTCTACCGCGTAATCGCGCTCGAGCGGGTTGAGGAAGAGCGCGATGTCGGCCTGGGTCAGGGTCTTGGCTACCTCCCAGATCCGGAAGCCTCCCCAGTAGAGCGGGTAACGCCAGCTGAGCTGCTTGCGGCCGGCCCCGGCCTCGGCCAGCTCAGTCTGGTGGGCGAGGTGAATCAGGCCGTGGGACCTGGCGACCATCACGGCCTTCCCGGACATGCGCGGATCCAGTTGCTGCCATAGCCAGGCATCCCCCAAGGACGCATCGATCACGTCCTGAGGGTTGCGGCGCATCGTTCGCCGCAATCGCCAGGCCAGGTAAGCGGGCCAGATGATCGTTTTGGTGTTGTGGGAGAGCCGGCTAGGAAGCAGGTCGAAGCTGCAGTACTCAACCCGAGCACCGCCCGCGGCAAGCTGGCTGCCCAGTCCCAGAACCGTGCCTCCCCCACCCGCATTGGGATCCAGTCGGTCGTGCAGTACGAGAGTGACACGCATGCCTAGACATTCGCCTTAAGTTGCGTCGTTCCCCTCGCGCGACGCATGGATTGGGGCACGATCTGGCCAATCCGCCTTCTGGCGGCGCGACCGGCGGAAGCAGCGGCGATCTTGCTCCGAGCGCTGACATACCCGCGCCCCCGGGGAACCAGCGTGTGGGTGACGAGATCGACGCTGTGGTCGGCGAGGCGATCCTTGTAGGCCTGTGCGCCGGGGCCGAGGCTCATCATCCTCTGTCCCCGCTCGAAGGCATCGCGCACGGCACGGAGGATGCACTGCATCGAGGGGGAGAGCCTCGAGTAGTCCTCGTCGAAGCCGCTGTTCCAGGCGCTCGCCTCGAACCCGGCGGCGACGATGACCTGGGCGCCGATGATCTTGCCGTCAACCTCGAGCAGCAGCAGCCGAAGGCGACCGAGAGGGAGCAGCTCGCGGCCGGCCTCGCACAGCATCCGGTCCACTCCTTCGGCCTCCAGGCTGGAGCCGCCGAGGCCCGAGAGACGGGTCCGATGCAGGCACAGGAACTCGGCGACATCGGCCTCGAGGGAGGCCTCGGTGGCGAAGCGAAAGGAGCCCCCCGCCTCGTCGAGGCGCTTGGCCTTGCGGCGCGTCTCGCGGCGGAAGCTCGACGACTTGGCACCAAGCCAGGCGTCGAAGTCACCGACGCCGAGATCGATACCGGGAACCTCGACGCGGTTCACAAGCTGTCGCCAGACACCGCGCCGGGCCGGCCACGCCGAGCAGACCGACTCCGCCCAATCGACGGAATCGTCGTGACACTCCAGCGCGACCATCGCCACGCGCGGCTCCAGCGATGCCAGCGCGCCGGCCATGCTCTTCGCCACCTCGCGCTCCAATCCGGCCTTTGCCAGTGGCTCGACGGCGGACAGCTCGCTGCCGATCAGCCGGTAGCGATGCCCCACTGCGAGCAGGGGCATGACCCCCACCAGCTGCTCCTCCCGCCGAACCGCGATCACCCGCATGCTTGCGTTGGGTGGGCGGAGGCACTCCCAACACGCCAGCACCCAGCCGGGCGCGGCAAGCGGTCGCCCGGCCTCCACCGCCAGTCGATCCCACTCTGCGTGGACGGCCCTGGTCGCCTCCACGCTGTCGAGCATCGACGCGATCATCGTCATACAGCCCTATCGGAGCGAGGCAGCGGAAACTTAGGCCCGAAACAGAGGCCCCCAACCGCCAGATCGGCGCCTACCGGCGCGCGTCCGTCAAATGCCGATCAGCCGGCTTCGCGGCGCGGGACCAGCACCAACCGCTTGAACTCGGCGACGAGGACGCCGTCCTGGTTGAGAACGCGCGTATGTACCTTGACGACGCCCCGATCGAGCTTCGATTTGGACGGCTTGACGTCGAGCACCTCGGTCTCGCAGAACAGCGTGTCGCCATGGAAGACCGGGTTGGGATGGCTGAGCTCTTCGGTCGCCAGGTTGGCGATCGCCTTGCCGGAGACGTCGGAGACCGACATGCCAAGGGCAAGCGAGTAGACCAGCGGCCCGACGACGACGTTGCGGCCCTGCTGCGATCTAGCCGCGTAGACGTCGTTGAGGTGGAGCGGGTGGTGGTTCATCGTGATCAGGCAGAAGAGATGGTCGTCGGACTCGGTCACGGTCTTCGCCGGCCAGTGCTTGTAGACGGCGCCGACCTCGAACTCCTCGAGGTAGCGCCCATAGCTATGGGCCCCCGACGCCTCGCGCTCGGCCTGGTCGGTGGTCAGCTCGTACTTCTGCTCGCTCATCGGTCTCCGGATCTCCTCTGGGTTGGACGGCGGCGGATGCTATCGACGGCCCAGCATCCGCGGGCGCACCGGAGTCGAGACACAAGCCACGCTCAAGACAGCGGCCTGGCCGGATTGCCGGCTACCGTCTGCCCTGGCTCGACGTCCTTGGTGACTACTGCTCCAGCTCCGATCGTCGCGTCGCGACCGATTCGGACACCACCGAGAATCGTTGCCCCCGAGCCGACCGAGGCGCCACTTTCGACGATCGTGGTCAGCAGCTCCCAGTCTGCCTCGGTCTGGAGCTCGCCCTCGCCGTCGGTCGCCCGCGGGAACTTGTCGTTGACGAAGGTGACGCTGTGCCCGACGAAGACCCCGTCTTCGATGTGGACGCCGTCACAGATGAAGGTATGGCTCTGGATCTTGCAGGCAGCGCCGATCTTTGCCCCGCGCTGGACCTCGACGAAGGTTCCGATCCGGGTGTGGGACCCGATCTGGCAGCCATAGAGATTGACGAACGAGTGGACGACGACGTCCTCGCCGAACCCGACATCGTCGATCAACCGATGCGGAGCCTCGTTCGCGGGCAAGGTGGCCGCGGTCACCGTGGATCTCCTGTCTGGGCATCCGCGCAGAGCATCTCTAGAGCCAACGAGCCGCTGCCGCCCGTCCTTTCGCATCATCATCGCTGCAAATGCGCGGAAGCTGACGACCTTTGTCGTCGTTCTATACGTATGACTGGGCAGACCCAGCAGCCGCTCAATGGTGCCTCGGAACCAGCCGACTGCTCGTCCATAGTCGTCGTTGCGAGCAGCGCCGACACGCAGCGCCGCATCAGCGGCGCCCTCGCGCAACAAGATCTGCAGCCTTTGGCCGAGGTTGACTCGCCGGGGGAGATCGATGAGCTGGCCATGGAGACGTCTACGATCGTCGTCTTTGCCTGCGACGTCGACGCACCGCGGGAGATGGCAAGCCTTCGCCGCATGTGCCGCGACGCGCGTCAGACGGCGATCGTGGTGATCTCGCCCCCGGCGACCGGCACCGCTGTTCGCCGGGCGCTTGACGCGGGGGCGGACGGCCTGGTCTTCGATCCCGAACTCGAGCGTGCCCTCGCGCCTACGGTCCGAGCTGTCTCGATAGGTCAGTCGGTCGTCCCCGGCAAGTTCCGCGCCAGCGTCGAAAAGCCGGTCCTCTCCCATCGCGAGAATCAGGTCCTCACCCTGGTCCGCGCGGGCCTCACCAACGCGGAGATCGCCGAGCGCCTGTTCCTTGCGGAGAGCACGATCAAGAGCCACCTCTCATCGATCTTCACGAAGTTCGGCGTTCGCTCGCGCAAGGAGGTCGCGGCAGCCGTGATCGATTTCGACTCCGCACCGGAGGCGACGATCCCAGCTTCCAGCAACGGCTCCGCAGAACGCGCCACAGCGTGAGCGATGGTATGAAGGCAGGTGCATTGGCGTCCAACGTGACCAGCAGCGACACGCGCGTGCCATTCACGCGCCTCGACAACGGCGATCCGGAGCTCCTCGCAGAGCTTCAGGATGTCGTCGCGCGGGTCAGCCGCGACGCGGCATTCACCCTCGGCGAGGAGGTCGAGGGCTTCGAGCGAGAGTTTGCGAGCTGGTGTGAGACCGAGCACGCGATCGGGGTTTCCTCCGGCACGGCGGCGCTCGAGCTCGCGCTGCGTGGTCTGGGAATTGGCCCTGGCGACGAGGTGATCGTCCCCACCAACAGCTTCATCGCAACGGCTGAGGCGGTCAGCGCCGCCGGCGCGACCCCCCGGCTCGTCGACGTGGACGAGCAGACCGCCCTGCTCACCGCAGAGATAGTCGAGCGGGCGCTGACGCCGCAGACGCGGTGCGTGATCCCGGTGCATCTCTACGGCCGCACCGTGGATATGGAGCCACTGGTCACCCTGTGCCGCGCGCGTGAGATCTTCGTCATTGAGGACGCCTGCCAGGCGCACGGCGCGCGCTACCGCGATCGCCCAGTCGGATCCCTCAGCGACGCCGGCTGCTTCAGCTTCTACCCGACGAAGAACCTCGGTGCCTGGGGCGACGGTGGAGCCTTGGTCACGAACGACGAGAGCCTCGCCAAGCAGGTACGCCTGCTGCGCTCCCACGGCGAGGGAACCCGTCACCACCACGAGATGCCCGCCAGAACCGACCGCCTCGACGCTCTTCAGGCCGCGATCCTTCGTGTCAAGCTGGGCCGCCTGGACGATGCGAACCAGAGCCGTCGCACGGCGGGTGCCGCGCTCCGGGAGGCGCTCGCGGGAAGCTCAGTGGTACCCCCTCCCCCGCCATTGGCGGATGGCGACCACGTATTCCATCTCTTCGTCGCACGCTCGCCCCAGCGGGACACGCTGCGAGATCGCCTCGACGCCAATGGCATAGCGAGTGCGATCCACTACCCGACGCCGATTCACCTCCAGCCTGCCTATGCGGACCTGGGAATGGCGCCGGGCAGCCTTCCGATCGCCGAGAAGCTGGCCAAAGAAAGCTGCTCGCTGCCGATCTTCCCCACCATTGAGACGGGGGAAATCGAGCGGATCGCGGCGGCGATCACGGACTTTCCCCCCGCGGCGTAGACAGAAGCCGCCAACCGATCTCCTCTACTTCTGAGGAGTCTCTTTCTTCCTCAGGGTGACCGTCATCTTCCGGGTCGCCGACGATCCGTCAATCGCCTTGAAGCTGATCAGCACGGCGACTTTCACCTTGCCATTTTCTTCGAGCAGCTTCCTGCCAGCCGGCGTCAGTTTGATCGGCAGCTTGGCTCGGCCAGCCCGGGTTACCCGAATGCTCTGCGGCCTGATTCCCCTCTGTCGGACGTTCAGCTCCGGACTGTCGGCCGCAGCCCCCGCCCCCGCCTTGCTCTTCCCCTTGCGGAGGGAAACTTCGGGGGCGCTCGCCGTCAGCCGGCCGGGGCCAGGCACCTTGAATATAAGGAGCGCCGTGCCCTTCTTCGTGTCATAGGTGGTTCGCACAAAGGTCACGCGGGCGGGTGAGGATGGGCCGGATTTGACCGAAGCTTTCGTGGTTTTGACGACCCAGGTGAAGCTGGCTGGCGTAGCGTCAGCGTTGCCGGCAGCATCGATCGCTCGCACCTGGAAGGTGTGAGTCCCGCCGGAGAGGTTGGTGTACCTGTGGGGGGATTTGCAGGTTGCCCAGTCGGCAGTTTTGTTGGAGTCGAGGCGGCACTGGAAGGAGGCGACGCCTGAACCGCCAGGGTCGGAGCCGGTGAAAGTGAAGCGGGCTGAAGTGCGATTGACGAGAGTCGCGGGATGGGTCGCGATCTGGGTATTGGGGGCGGCGGTGTCGACCGTCCAGCTGAAGCTGGCAGGCGCCGCGTCGGTGTTGCCGGCCTGGTCGATCGCGCGGACTTCGAAGCTGTGGCGGCCACCCGAGAGTTTGGTGTAGCTGCGCGGAGAGCTGCAGGGCGCCCAGTCAGCGGCTTTGCTGGAGTCCAGGCGGCACTGGAAGGAGGCGACGCCTGAACCTAGGCCGTCAGAGCCCGAGAAGGTGAAGGAGGCTGCTGCGCTGCTGGTCACCGTGCTTGGGTGGGTGATGATCTGGGTGTCGGGGGCGGCGGTATCGATGGTCCACGTGAAGCTCGCCGGAGAAGCATCGGTGTTGCCGGCCTGGTCAATTGCGCGGACTTCGAAGCTGTGGCGGCCACCCGAGAGGTTGGCGTAGTTGCGTGGGGACGAGCAGGGACCCCAAGTCCCTGCATCCAAGCGACATTCGAAGGAAGCGATGCCCGAGCCTCCTGGGTCAGAGCCGTTGAAGGCAAAGGAGGCCGCGGCGCTGTTGGTGAGGGCCGAGGGGTGGGTCGTGATCTGGGTATCTGGAGGCTGGGTATCGGCCGGCTGAGCTTTGACCGTCCAAGTGAAGACAGCCGGCGAGGCGTCCGTGTTGGCGGCGACATCGACTGCTCGCACTTCGAAGGCGTGGGCGCCCTCGGCGAGACCCGAGTAGCTCTTGGGCGAGCTGCACGGCGCCCAGTCGGCGGCTTTGCTGGAGTCGATCCGGCATTCGAAGGAGGCGATGCCCGAGCCGCTTGGGTCTGAGCCGTTGAAGGCGAAGCTCGCTGCGGCGCTGTTGGTCAGAGTGCTTGGGTGGGTCGTGATCTGGGTGTCCGGGGCGACCGTGTCGACTGACCAGCTGAAGGTGGCCGGTGAGGCATCGGTGTTGCCGGCTTGGTCTAGGGCCCGGACTTCGAAGGTGTGGGAGCCCTCGCTGAGATTGGTGAATTCGCGTGGAGAGCTGCAGGGCGCCCAGTCGGCAGCTTGGTTGGAGTCGATGCGGCACTCGAAGGAAGTGATGCCGGAGCCCGAGCCGTCGTTGCCGTTGAAAGCGAAGGAGGCTGCGGTGCCGTTGGTAAGAGCCGCCGGGTTGGTGGTGATCTGGGTCTCGGGGGCCTGGGTGTCCACCGTCCAAGTGAAGGCAGCCGGCGAGGCGTCCGTGTTGGCGGCGGCATCGATGGCCCGCACTTCGAAGGTGTGCGCTCCATCGGCTAGACCCGAGTAGCTCTTGGGTGAGCTGCAGGGCGCCCAAGCCCCCGGGGCGCTGGAATCGATCCGGCACTGGATGGAAGCAACTCCCGAGCCCCCTGGATCGGTGCCGTTGAAGACGAAGGAGGCCGCGGTGCTGTTCGTCAGACCCGCCGGGTGGGCGGTGATCTGGGTGTCCGGGGGCTGAGTATCAGATGGCTGGGTGTCCACCGTCCAGCTGAAGGTGGCCGGGGTCTGATCGGTGTTGCCGGCGGCATCGATTGCCCTCACTTCGAAGCTGTGGGAGCCCTCGGCGAGACCCGAGTAGGCCCTGGGCGAGCTGCACGGCGCCCAGTCGGCTGCTTGGCTTGAGTCCAGGCGGCACTCGAAGGAGGCGATGCCCGAGCCGCCGGGGTCTGAGCCGTTGAAGGCGAAGCTTGCTGCGGCGCTGTTGGTCAGGGCCGATGGGTGGGTCGTGATCTGGGTGTCTGGGGCGACCGTGTCGACTGACCAGCTGAAGGTGGCCGGGGTCTGATCGGTGTTGCCGGCGGCATCGATTGCCCTCACTTCGAAGCTGTGGGAGCCCTCGGCGAGACCCGAGTAGGCCCTGGGCGAGCTGCACGGCGCCCAGTCGGCTGCTTGGCTTG
>DATIPC010000034.1:0-27366 GCA_035472395.1 Solirubrobacterales bacterium | reverse complement strand
GCGGGTGAGGATGATCCGCTGCACTTCGCGCTCGGCCAGCGCCGCCGCTGCCATCGCAACCGCGAGAAAGGTCTTGCCGGTGCCCGCCGGGCCGACCCCGAAGGTGATCGTGTGGCGACGGATCGAGTCGACGTAACGTTTCTGGTTGAGCGTCTTCGGAGCCACCTTGGTGTTGCGGTGTCGCCAGACGACGTCGTCGAGGATCTTCGCCGGGCTCTCGTCGGCGTCGAGCGCTCCCGCCACCGCTTCGATCGTCCCAGGCGCGACCTCGTGCCCCTGCTCGATCAGGTCGACCAGCTCGTCGACGACTGTGGCGGCCGTCTGCACGTCGGTCGAGTCGCCGTCCAGGGTGAGCACATTGCCGCGCAGGTGAAAGTCACAGTCAAGGCGGCCGCGCAGCGCCCGCAGAACGGCGTCCTCGGAGCCGGCCAGCTCGGCGGCCACGGTGTTGTCGAGGGTCAGCTGCCTACGAGCCAAGTTTCTCTCGCACCGCCGCGCTGATTCGCTTGCCGTCGGCCCGGCCGCCAACCTTCGACTTCAGCACCGACATCACCTGGCCCATCTGCTTCTGCTCGGTAGCACCCGTTTCCTCGACCGCCGCCGCAACCAAATCGGCCAGCTCCCCGTCGGAGAGCTGCGCCGGCAGGTAGGCCTCGATCAGCTCGGCCTCGAAGCGCTCGGCCGCCGTCTGCTCGGCGCGACCGGCCTCGTCGTAGGCCTCCGCCGCCTCGAGTCGCTTCTTGCGCTCACGCTGCAGGACCGCGACCTCGTCGCCCTTGCCCAGCTTCGCGTCCTGCTGCAGCGAGTCGACGATCATCCGCAGGGCCGACGCACGCTCGCGCTCGCCCGCCTTCATCGCCGTGCGCACGTCCGCCTGCACCTGCTCGAGAACGCTCATTCGCTCTAAGGGTAGTCGGCGGCGTCAGGCGCCACCGCCAGCCCCTTGGAGACCAGATCGGCGATGTCCGCGCTGACCAGGGTCCAGGAGTGGGCGACGGGCGGCGGCGTCGCAGGCGGTGAGGCCGTGCTCGGCGGCCAGCTCCAGTGCCGACTCCAGCAGATGGGGGTCGGCTGTGAGGAGATTTTCTCGGCACCGCCTCTCGATCAGATTCAACGGGAAGCGCCCCTCTCGGGGGGTCCTTGCTTGGGACCCATCACGTTCGCCACCTCGTAAAGGGTCAAGTCGAGAGCAGCCAGCGGCTGCTCGACCCCGGCCACGATCCTGTGCGCCGCCGCGTGGTACCTGTCGCGTGGGTCAGCGATCGCGACCCACACGCTGGCATCGATCAGGTGCATTCAGTGCGATTCCCGATCTTCGCGAATCAGCCGAGCGGCGTCACCGCCCAGCCCCCCGCGACTCCCAGGTCAGTTGTCACACGTGGGTTGAGAAAGTGCCAACTCTGAAACTCTCTGATGCGGATGTCGAGCCTGGCGCCTCGAACGGAGAGCCGTTGAGGCAATACGGCTCTAGAGGAAGGGTTTGTACGCCATGAAGAAGGTCGCCACGACGACGATCAGGCCGGCGAGCGTGCCGATTTTGCCGATCCGGTCACCCAACGCGACGAACTCGTCGCTCAGCGTGTCGCCGACCTGCAGATCGCGCTCAGCCAGCGCTTTTGCTTCCCTCACCTTGGGCTGGAAGAAGGCGTGCTGGAGACCGAAGAGGACGATGATGGCGAGGAAGCCGACGCCGATGAAGGCATCGCTCCCCTTCCAGGGCCCGTCGGCAAGCAGGTAGATCCCCGCCAGCAGCAGGACGATCATGCCCGGGTTGACCAGATAGCGGTCGCATTTCTGCACCCCGGCGAGAATGGCTGGCGTTGCGCGCGGATACTGCGGCGCAACCGAGAAGAAGAGCGCGTAACCGAAGGTCGGGCCAAAGGCGAGCACTACCGCCAGGATGTGCAGGAAGAGGGCGATCTTGTAGCCCGGGTCCACGATCGTCGCCAGCATTGGGCGAAACATATTCGCTAGCGGCGACGGAGCAGCAATGCGGCCCAATCGCCCTCTTGCCGACGCTCCATCTCTTCAAGCTCGACCGTGGCGAAGACCTCTGCAGTCTCATCGAGGTCGGTCGGGAGCAACCCAGAGCAGACGACGACGCTGGGAGTCGGGGGAGGACTCGCCGGAGCCTCCATGCTGTTGCTCCGTCGAGTCCTCCCCCGACTCCCTTCCCCGTCCCCCTCTCGCAGCTGCGTGGCAACCACGTTCAGCACGGGCGCCGTCAGGTTGGCGACGACGGTTGGTGCGAGGTCGGGCAGGCCCTCGCGCAGGTTGAGGCGCTCCAGCTCGATCGCGACGCTGTTGATCGCGGCGTTCGCGGCCGTCGCTTCGATCGAGGCTGGCTCGTGGTCGTAGGCACGCACCGGGTCCCAGCCGAGCTTGGCGGCGGCTATCGCTAGGACACCCGAGCCGGTGCCGAGGTCGGTGAGCGGGCCGCTGGCCTCGCCGGCCTCTGCCAGCTCGAGCAGAAGCTCCAGGCAGAGGCGCGTGGTCGGGTGGGCCCCGGTGCCGAAGGCGCGACCGGGATCGACGACGACGTCGATTGCGCCCGCGCGCGGCTCCTCCCAGGAGGGCCGCAGCCAGAGCCGCTCGCGTATCAACAGCGGCTTGTGGAAGTCCTGCCAGCGATCGGCCCAGTCGTCGGGCACCTCGGTCGCGACCAGCTCTACCAGTCCGTCGCCCGCGGCCACCTCGATCTCGCCCAGCTCGGGCAGCTCGCCCTCGCCGCCGTAGATCGCGTACTCGACGTAGCCGGGGCCGCGCTCCTCCTCGACCCCGTTCGGGGCCAGCACGGTCAGCTCCGCCAGGACGAAGTCCGCCTGCTCCGGCGTGCACCTAACGGCAAGGCGGATCAACCGAAGGCTCTGCGAACGCGGGAGAAGAAGCTCCCCTCGTCGCCGCGTCCGCCGCGCAGGTTGCGTGGCTCGAGCGTCTCTCCGAGCTTCTCGGCAAGCTCGCGTTGCTCCTCGGAAAGCTCGCTCGGGACGATCACCTGGACCGCGATCACCAGGTCGCCGGGGGGACCGCCGTTGGCGCCGGGCATGCCGTGGCCGCGCAGCGCAAACTGAGTGCCGGGCTGGGTGCCCGCGGGCAGCTCGATCTCTCGCTCGCCCTCGTGGCTGGGAATCTTGATTTTCGCCCCGAGCATCGCGTCGACCGCGGAAATCTCAACCGTGTGGATCAGATCCTGGCCGCGCATCGGCCCGCGCCGCACCTCGAAGCCGAAGGTGCCGCCGAAGAACGCCTGGAAGATGTCCTCGACCGAGCCGAAGCCACCAGGCGCCCCGCCACCTCGCAGGCCCTCGTGGCCGAAGCGGTCGTAAGCGCTGCGCCGCTCGGGATCGGAGAGCACCTCATAGGCTTCCGCCGCCGCCTTGAACTTCTCCTCCGCCTCCGGATCGTGGTCGTTCACGTCCGGGTGCAACTCGCGCGCGAGACGGCGAAATGCCGTCTTCACCTCGGCTTTGTTGGCGTCGCGCTCGAGGCCGAGCACCTCGTAGTAATCGCGTGGCATCAGGTCGGCTTCCTCATCTGGCTCAGCCGCCGTAGACCGTCTCGCAGTAGCGCGAGAGCTCGTGCGCGGCGCCCCGCACCGAGGCGATCGCCGTCGCGTAGTCCATCCGCAGCGGTCCGACCACCCCGACCGAGCCGAGGTTGCGGTGGGCGAGACCGTAGTTGGCGCCGACGACGCTCACCGAGCGCAGCTCCGGCTGTGGGTTCTCGCCGCCGATCCAGAGGAAGACCGAGCGCTCGTCGAGGGCCGAGCGCAGCATGCCCAGCACGCCCGCCCGCCGCTCCAGCGCCGTCATCAGCCGGTCGGCCCGGGGCAGATCGTCGAGGTGGGCTTCGGAGAGCAGCCGCGAGGCACCCTCCATGTAGAGGGTCTCGCCGGTCTCCTGCTCGAGCTCAGTGAAAGCGGGGGCAAGCGTGGCAACGAAGCGCGACTCGGCCGGACCCAGCTCGGGGTCGGCGAGGCGGTTGGCGATCATCCGCGCACCCACCCCCATCCCGGTCAACGACTCGTTCAGGTAGCTGGAGGCCCACTCGACCAGGCCCGGGTCGACCAGACCCTCGAAATCGAAGACGCGCTTGGCGACTGCGCCGGTGGAGGCGATCGCGATCGCCATCACCTTGGTCGGCTGCAGGCGCAGCACCTCGACCCGGTGAATCGTCGCCGTGGCCGGTGCCGGCGCCGTGGCGAGCGCCATCAGGTCGGTTACCCGGGCCAGGGCCGTCGTCGTCTCGCGCATCGCCTCGTCGATCTCACGCCGAAGCCGCGACAGCTCCAGCGCGACCCCGGCACCCGCCTGTGGCACGCCCGCCTCCATCAGCCGGTCGACGTAGTAGCGGTAGCCGACCTCGGTCGGAATGCGGCCCGCCGAGGTGTGCGGGTGGCTCAGATAGCCAGCCGCCTCGAGCGCCGCCAACTCGGCCCGCACGGTAGATGAGCCCCACTCGATCTCACCGCTCTCCGCGATCACCTTCGACGCAACCGGCTTGGCATCCGCCAGGTACTCGTCGACGACCAGCCGGAGGATCAACTCTTGTCGCTGAGAAAGCACGCTTCGAAGTCTAAGAGGAGCACCGGGTGACCCTCCCAAAACACTCAAGCGAGGCTCCCGCCGAGCGTTTTGGGAGGGTCACCCGGTGCTCTAAAGCTCGACTTCCGCCTCGGCGTTGCGAATCGTCTGGTTGTCGCCCTGGGCGGCGACCACGTCGATCACGGCCCTGCCGTCCTCGACCGACTTGACCGCGCCGGTGACGACGATCTCGGTCTCGGGAGCGCCCATGCCGCGGAACTGAACCGAGAGACGCTTCAGCGAGCGCGGATCGCCACCGGCCGCTTCGGCGCTGGTGCGGGCGACGAGGCCCATCATGTAGAGGCCGTGGAGGATCGTGTTCGGCAGCCCGACCGCCTTCGCGAACTCGGGGTCGATGTGAATCGGGTTGAAGTCGCCGGAGGCGCCCGCGTAGCGGTGCGGCAGGTACTTGTCGGGGGTGATCCTCAGCTCGGGAATCTGCTCTCCCACGTTCAACTCGGCCATCTCATACCCCCCTGACGATGTTGGTCCAGGTGCCGCGCACGACCTGCTGGCCGTCCCCATTGACCGAGTTGGTCTCGAAGACGTAGAAGCCCTTGCCGTCCTTCTCGAAGATCTCCAGGCACTTGGCGCTGGTCGTGATCTCGTCGCCCGAGCAAGCCGGCTCGCCCCACTCGAACTCCTGGCCGCCGTGCACCATCGCGGCGAAGTTCATCCCCACCTCGGGATCGAACATCGCCGGCCCCAGCGCCGGAGCGCTGTAGACGACACAGAACATCGGCGGCGCAACCACGTCGCGGTAGCCGGCCGCCCTGGCGGCCTCGCGGTCGAAGTGAACCGGGTTCTCGATCCCGATCACCCGGGCGTACTCGCCGATCTTCTCCTTGCCCACCTCATACGTCGTCGCGGGCCACTCCTTGCCTATTGCCTCGGTCTTCGTAGTCATAGGCTGGAAACCTATCTACTCGTCGATCTGGAGCACAGCCAGGAACGCCTCCTGGGGAACCTCGACGCGACCGACCTGCTTCATCCGCTTCTTGCCCGCTTTCTGCTTCTTCAACAGCTTGTTCTTGCGGGTGACGTCGCCGCCGTAGAGCTTCGCGGTGACGTCCTTGCGCAGCGCCTTGACGGTCTCGCGGGCGAGGATGTTGGAGCCGATCGCGGCCTGCACCGGCACGTCGAAGAGCTGCCGCGGAATCGTCTTGCGCAACCGCTCGACCAGCCGCTTGCCCTGCTCGTAGGAGAATTCGCGGTGGACGATGATCGAGAGCGCGTCGACCTTGTCGCCGGCGAGCAGGATGTCGACCTTGACCAGATCGGAGGCCTGGTTGCCGATCGGCTCGTAGTCGAGCGAGGCGTAGCCGCGGGTCGAGGACTTGAGCAGGTCGAAGAAGTCGAGGACGATCTCGGCCAGTGGCATGTCGTAGCGGATCTGCACCCGCTGCGGGCTCAGGTAGTGCATGTCGACGTGGGTGCCGCGGCGACCCTGACAGAGCTCCATCACCGCGCCCACCTGCTCGGACGGAGAGATGATCGTGGCGCGGATGTAGGGCTCTTCGATCGCCTCGATGATGCCCGGATCGGGCAGGTCGGTGGGGCTGCGGACCTCCCTCGACTCGCCGTTGGTCATGTGGACCTCGTAGCGCACGTTCGGGGTCGTCGAGAGCAGGTCGAGCCCGTACTCGCGCTCCAGCCGCTCGCGCACGATCTCCATGTGGAGCAGGCCGAGGAAGCCGCAGCGGAAACCGAAGCCAAGCGCCTCGGAGGTCTCCGGCTCCCACGACAGCGCGGCGTCGTTGAGGGCGAGCTTCTCGAGCGCGTCGCGCAGGTCTTCGAAGCGGTCGGTGTCGATCGGGAAGAGCCCGCAGAAGACCATCGGCCTGACCTCGCGGTATCCCTCCAGCGGCTCGGCGGCGGGTCGCTCCTGCGCCGTCAGCGTGTCGCCGACGCGCAGCTTGGCGACGTCCTTGATGCCGGTGATCAGGTAGCCGACATCGCCGGCGTCCATCCCCTGCACACCCGTCATCGCTGGGCGGAAGAAACCGATGTCGTCGATGTCGGCCTCGGTGCCGTTCTGCATCGCCAGGATCCGCTCGTGCTTGCGGAAGGAGCCGTCGACCATCCGCACGTAAGCGATCACGCCGCGGTACTGGTCGAACTCGGAATCGAAGATCAGCGCCCTGGTCGGAGCCTCGGGCTTGCCCTTCGGCGCCGGCACCCGGGCGACGATCGCGTCGAGCACCTCGACCACGCCCTCGCCGGTCTTGGCCGAGATCCACAGGGCTTCATCGGGGTCCCCGCCGAGCAGGTCGGCGATCTCTCCCGCCACCCGCTCCGGCTCGGCGCCAGGCAGATCGACCTTGTTGATCACGGGGATCAGCTCCAGCCCGTTCTCTATCGCCAGGTAGGTGTTGGCGACGGTCTGCGCCTCGACGCCTTGCGCGGCGTCGACGACGAGCAGGGCGCCCTCGCAGGCGGCGAGGCTGCGCGAGACCTCATAGGAGAAGTCGACGTGGCCCGGCGTGTCGATCAGGTGCAGGTGGTAGGTCTCGCCGTCGGAGGCCGTGTACTCGACCCGGACAGCCTGGGCCTTGATGGTGATCCCGCGCTCACGCTCGAGGTCCATCGAGTCGAGAATCTGGGCCTGCATTTTCTTCGGGTCGACGGCGCCGGTGAGCTCGAGGATGCGGTCGGCCAGGGTCGACTTGCCGTGGTCGATGTGGGCGATGATCGAAAAATTTCGGATGTGGTCCATCGGCGGGCCAGTATGGCTGACCAAGGCGACTGGCCGGCGGGTCCTGTCGTCGCCGCCGACCGGAGAGGCGCTTACTTCCTACACGTCGATGGATCCAGGGGCTCCGTCAGCTTGAAGACGACCGTGGGGGGCTCTCGTAAGACAACCGTGGACCCGGGGGCTTTAGTCCAGCGGGCCGTTTGTGGGTAGGTCGACTTATCTGGTTCGATGCGGTCCCACGATGCGACCACGTAGTCGTAGTCACCCGCGTCGATCAGGCGGCGCCACTGGCGGCAGGTGGTTGGGGCCACGAAGCCGCCGTGGGGGCGTTCCTCTCCTATGAACTGGACGTGGTTGGAGAGGTCGGTGCCATAGAGCGGGTACTGGCGCGTCGACGTAGTCGCGATACGAGCGCCAGAGATCGGACCGGCCCATTTGAAGGCCGAGTTCAAGCCGGGGGCGGCGAAGCTGGGGTTCGCGTAGCGGTTCTGCAGGTAGTGGCGCTGGACCGGGTAGCAAATGGCGATCGCAAAAAGAGCAGCCAACCCGACCACGAACGCCGTCTGGCGACGCCGGCGAGGCGATGGCGCGATGCGGTCGTCGTTTGTATCCGATGGCGATACAAACGACGACCGCGGTCGAACCAGACGGGCGAGGCGATGGCGGAGGGGTGGAGTTGCCGGCAGCAGGGCAAGGCCGAGCACGATTGCCGGCGCCAGGTAGCGCAGGCCGGACTCGAACCCGCGCGCCATCCCGTCGGGGCCGGAGGCGGAGGTCGGGGCGATCAACCAGGCGACAACCACCGCCATTCCCGTGAGGCCGGCAAGCAGCAGCGCCTGGTCCCGACCCTCGCCCAATACCCCTGATCGTGGTTTCTTCGCAACTAAGGAACCACGCGGCTGGATGAGGCAGAGCAGCAGGCCAGCGAGGGCACAGGCGAGCAGCAGCGGCCAGAAGACGGTCAGCCCCCCGTGCAACCCAGGCAGGAACCAGTCGGACCAGACCGAGCCATCGGTCACGTAGCCGAGCACGCTGTGACCTTCACGGCCTCCTAGCGACTGGTCGGGCGTGGGCAGCGAGATCGGTCCCAGGTCGAACCACGGCAGTGGGTTGCCGGTGTGAATGAGGTTGCGCAGGTACCAGTAGCCGCCACCGGCAAGTGCAGCCAAGCCGGATGCGCCCAAAGCCCGCCACCGCCTGCCAGCCGGCGCGACGACGGCAAGCCCCAGGACGAGAACGGCGGCGGGCAGGAGGAAGTTGAGCTTGGTGCCCGCGGCTAGACCGGCTGCCAGCCCGATGACGGCAAGCGCACCCATGCCGAGACCGGCTTCCCCCTGCCGACGCCCCGCCCGCTCATTCAGGGCAATCGCGACGGCGGCGAGCAGGAAGAAGATCCCGACGATGTCGTTGCGCGCTTCTCCCGCTTGATCCGACAGCACGGGCAAGCTGAGCGCGATCGCCCCCAGTGCAAGCGACCAAGACGCAACCCGGTGCGGCCTGCCGATGCACCAGCAAGCCGCCAAGCAGCCGACGAACCAGCCGAGATTGAGCAGCGGCGAAAGCAGATCCCTACCGAAGGCCAGCATCCCGGCCGCGTGGAAGATTTCGGCATTGGCCGGGTAGAACCAGGCCAGAAACTGCGGCGCGATGAAGTGCAGATTCCACGTGTTCCCGCTCTGAAAGAACCCGGCAGCGAACGGCCCGTGGTACCAGGTGGAATCGAACCCGGTCATCCCGGTTGACAGCTTCGACTTAGCTTCCAGACCGAACTTGACGAACGCCAGCGCGGCAATCGCCAGCGCGACTGGAGCTACCTCTCGAGAGGGAGGGCCGGGGCGTGCCAGCCCTCCCCCCAAGCCCAGCCACAGTCCAAAACCCACAACCGCGATGCCGACGAGATACGGCGCCGGCTTGAACAGGCCGACGGTGCCGAGGATCTCGGCGATCCAGAGCAGAAGCGCCAGGGCGAGCACGGCCGTTGCCAGATGGGCTGGGGCGCCCGAGAGGGTGGGCAGCAGTCGCGCGCGGAGAGATGCTGCGCCCGCCCAGGCGAAGCCGACGAGCAGGGCGATCTCGGCCACGCCCAGCAGGTAGCGCGGCAGGTCGAGCATCTAGCGGCGGCGGAGCAGGCGGGTTATCTGCTCCAGCTCCGCCACCCGGAGCAGCCTGGCGACGCCCACATAGACGATCCCGCCGAGCGCCAGGGCCGAGCCGAGCGAGACGATCTGACCGAGCAGACCGCGCCCGAGAGCGTTGTCGAGGACGTCCCAGACCCCGAAGGACACCGCCGCCAGCGCCGCGGCCGCGAGGGTGATCCGCAGGCCGGTGGAGAGCAGCCTCTCCAGCTCGAGCCCGCCGAACTCGCGGCGCAGGACGAGCGCCTGAGCGACCACGGCGGTGGTCGTGCCGATGCCCGTGCCGGCGACGATCCCTCCGGTCCCGAACGGCTTGTAGAGGGCAAAGGCGGCGAGCGTGGAGACGACCAGGTCCAACCCGGCCAGCCCGGTCGCCATCCAGGGGCGCTGGAGGCTGAAGAAGGTACGCGTCTGCAGTAGGTAGATGCCATTGGTCGGCAAGGAGAAAGCGAACCAGAAGAGCGCCGTCGCGACCAACGTCGTCTGCTCGGGGGTGAACTCGCCGCGCTGGTAGACGAGCCGGATCATCGGCTCGGAGAGGACGAGCACGGCGGCGGTGGCCGGCAGCAGGACGAAGAGGATCTGGCGCATCCCGTTGGCCATCGTCGCCCGCAGGTTCTCGTGCTCGCCGCGTGCCGCGAAGCGAGCCAGGGTCGGGAAGAGGACGGTGGCGATCGCCACCGAGAAGATGCCCTGAGGGAGCTGGTAGATGCGGAACGCTTTGTCGATCGCGGCCGGCGCCTGTTCGCTCACCAGGCTGCCGAAGAGGCTGTTGATCAGCATGTTGAAGTTGATCAGGCCGAGGCTAATCGTCACCGGGAGCATCAGCAGCAGGACCCGGCGCACGTCGGGGTTGCGCCACTCGAAGCTCCATTCGAACTTGAATGGCGTGTTGCGCAGGTCGAAGGTCGGGATGAGGAGCTGGACCAGGGTGCCGACGAGGATGCCGATCGCGTAGGCGTAGATCCGGTCCTGGCCGTGGAAGTGCGGGATCAGGAGGACCAGCACCGCGATGATCGTCAGGTTCCAGAACAGCGGCGAGATCGCGAAGGCACCGAAGCGGTCGTAGCTGTTGAGGATGCCGACCACGACCCCGCTCAACCCGAGCATGATCAGGATCGGGAAGAGGATCTGGGAGAGGGTGATCGTCAGGTGGAGGATCTCCCCTTCGAAGCCCGGAGCGAAGAGCGGCATCACCACCGGCGCGGTCAGCACGAAGAGCGCCGTGATCGCGCCCAGCACCAGCGTGACCAGCAGCAGCAGGGTCGAGGCCAGCCGGAACGCCTCGCGGTAGTTCTTCTTCTCCAGCTGCTCGGTGAAGATCGGGACGAACGCCGGCTGCAAAGCCGCGTCGGCAAAAAGGGCGCGAACCAGATTGGGAACCTGGAAGGCGATCGTGAAGGCCGACACCGGACCGCTCACCCCGTAGTAGCCGGCGGCGACGACCTCGCGGCCGAGGCCGGCGATTCGCGAGGCGGCGGTGGCGACCGAGAAGAAGGCGGTCGAGCGGGCGATGCGGCCGGCCTGCCGCCCCGGCGCCGGCTCGCCAGCGCTTTCCTCACCCGGGTCGAAGGCCTCGGCGGCCCTCAGCGCAGCGTCTGAGGCGACCGCGGCCTCCTCGCGATCGTCTCTGTCAGGTGC
This sequence comes from Solirubrobacterales bacterium, assembly GCA_035472395.1. Lineage (GTDB taxonomy): Bacteria > Actinomycetota > Thermoleophilia > Solirubrobacterales > 70-9 > VRUE01. Next base: position 16,312 of record DATIPC010000034.1, on the reverse strand, counting down.
CTCGGGCGTCTCCAAGCTGGGTCTCAGTCGCTATAGTCGGCGGCCGCCAGGAGCTGGCTCGGCGCCGCTTCAGGCACATGACTCATGGCCAACATAGCCTCACAGAAGAAGCGGATCCTACGCAGCGACCGCGAGCGAACCGAGAACCGGCTCTTGACGAGCACGGTCAAGACCTATTTCCGGCGCCTCGAGAGCACCATCGAGGGCGGCGACGCGGCAGCGATCGAGGCTGAGCATCGCGCCCTGGTTTCGCGTATCGACAAGGCCGTGCAGAAGGGTGCCATGCACAAGAACACGGCTGCGCGCAAGAAGGCGAAAGCCGCCCGGCTCGCCACTGCTGCTGCGAAGTAGTCAGGCCGCAGCGCCCGCCGCGGCGCGCAGGGCGAGGGTCAGGGCAAGCTCGTCGCCGTAGTCGGCTCCCCCGCGGCACCAGACCTCAAGGTCGGCGAGAGCGATCGTCGCCTGCCGCAGCTCGCCGGCATCAACGCCCTGCAACCTGCCGACCAGCTGCTTGGCCGCGTATGGATGCATGCCGAGGCTCGACTCGACCTGCTTCGGCGACACACCCTCCTCCAGCATCGCCGCCGCCGAGCAGGCTTTGCGCAGGCGCGACGCCAGGCCATAGATCAGACCGGTGACGTTCTCGCCCTGCGAGACGAGCCGCTCGGAGATCCGCAGCGCGCTCGCGGCGTCGCGTTCCAGCAACGCGTCCGATAGCGCCCAGACCACCGCCTCGGAGGTATCGGCGACCATCGCGTCGAGATCGGCGGCACTCACCTCTCCCCCCTCGCCGGCCCAGAGGGCGAGGCGCTCCAGCTCGTTTTGGAGGCGCTGCGGGTTTGCCCCCATCCGATCGACCAGCATGCGGGCGGCAGCCGGGTCGAGGCGAAAGCCGAGGCGCTTCGCGTCAGCAACCAGGACCCGCGGCATCTCCCTCGCCTTCGGCACTTCGAACTCGTGGATCTCTCCCTTCGCCGCCTTGACCGCGCTGCGCAGCTTCGCCGGCGCCTTGGCGCGGGCGATCAGGACGATGCTGAGGTCGGGAGGGAGCGCGCTCAACGCCGCCCCAACCGCCTCCTGCTGGCGGTCGCGCCAGCGCTCCACGCCGTCGGCCAGCAGGTAGCGGCGCGACTCGGTCAGGGTCATCGCCGGGATCGCCGCCAGCAGGGCCTCGTGGTCGGGCGCCCCGCGGCCCTCCTCGGGCTCGAAGACCTCCAGCGAGGCGACCCCCCCGTCGCGCTCCGCCCGCGCTCGCAGCCGCCCGCGGGTCGCGTCGATTTTCGCTCCGTCGGTGCCGGCAATCAGGTAGAGCGCGCGCATCTCCTCGGCCATGCGGGCGAGTCTAGAGCGCGAGCAGGAAGTGCCTTCCGCCTCTAGTAGTGGTGGAGGCGACCGTAGCCGTGGCCGTGAGAGTGGCCGGTGTCGCCCCATTCGGTGGAGGGCGAGCCCGATTCGCCTTCGGCGCCTTCTTCAACGGGGGCTTCAACGGGGGGCGGTGAGGGCGCAGGGGCCGGCACGGGGGCCGGGGACGGGGATCCCACCTGGCCGGGATCGGTGGTGACACCCTTGCCGCCCCAGTGGCCGTGACCATGGCCGTGGCCGTATCCGTGGCTTTCAACGGGAGCCGGCACGCCGGCGGTCGACGACGGAGCGCTTGCCGTGGTCGTCGTGACCTCCGCCGGTGAGGACGGGGTGGCGACGGGTTGAGCGGTCGCTTCCGACGGTGGGGCGGGAGTGGAGGACGGGGTCGGGTCTGGCTGAGCGGAAGCGGGTGGGCTGGCGGCGACCGGGCTTTCCGGTGCGGGGCCCTGGGGCGCCGGGCTTTCGGTTCCCGTCGAACCGCCCTCGCTCTCTCCGGTTGGGGTCGAGACCGCTACGCCGGCGTGGCGCAGCGAGCCCCCGCGCGGGTCGATTGGAGTGTGCCTGGATCCAGCCTGAACGGACGCTGCCAGCGAGCGAGCCCGGCGATCGGCGCGGGCAAGATCCCCAGCCGGGGGTGCCGTCCCGACCCGCGCCTGCTGGCGCTCCTGGTGCGTCACCCCCGGCAGAGCCGGTATCGAGCTTCCGGCGATCAGCGGCCAGCCCTGGTTGAGCGCCAGCGCGACCATCCCGAGGCCAACCGCGGTGGTCAACCCGAGCAGAGCCAGCGATGTGCTGCGAGCTCTCACCAGAAGACCCCGACCCAAGACGCTCGGCCCCAAGGTCGATCGCAGCCACCGATGTCCGCGCTTGTAGAGCATCGCTACGTTCATCGGCCGCCCGGCGACGGGCAACGAGACCAGCGCGACATAACCCCAATATCGATTCGTAGATTCGTTGAGTCGGGGCCGGAGGAGCTCAATCGCCGTGACTGACCCGGATCGAGTCGCGATCGACATCGATTACGACGGTCCCGTCGCGGTCGGTGCGCAAAGTGCGGACGCCGTGTGCAACCAGGGTCGCCAGGGTGGCCGGAGTCGGGTGGCCAAAGGGGTTCCCCGCGCCGACCGAGATCAGCGCCAGTCGAGGCCGGGTGCGGTCGAGCAGCGCGCCGAGACCGGCGTCGTCGCTGCCGTGGTGGGCAACCTTGAGCACGTCGATGGGTCCGGGGTCGAGCGGCGTCGACTCCGCCTCCGCGTCCGCCGTCAGCAGCATCGAGAAGCGACGCCAGCGGGCGAGCGCGACAAGGGCCAGGTGGTTCGGGTCCTCGTCGCGAGACGGTTCGGCAAGCAGCTCGGGCGGTGGCCAGAGGAAGTCGAGCCGCAGCCGGCCGGAGCGCAGCTCGCTTCCCCCGGCGAGGCGACGCGTGGAGACTCCCGCGGCCCGAGCCTCGGCGAGGGTCGAGCGACCCAGCACCCCGTACAGCAGCCTCTCGATCGGGATCGCGCCGAGCAGCTCGCGGATCCCGCCGGCGTGATCGGACTGGTCATGGGTGACGATCGCCGCGCCCAGTCGCGCCACCCCCGCCGCGCGCAGATCCGACTCGAGGCCATCGCCGGGAGGCCCGCCATCGACCAGCACGGCCGGGGCTCCGGCCGGCTGCAGCAGGATCGCGTCGCCCTGGCCGACGTCGAGCACCGAGACCCGCAGTCCGCCGGACGGGACGGGGTCCCTATCGCCATCCGGGGCAGTCAGACCCCACGCCAACCCGAGCACGGCCAGGCCAGCCGCAAGGACGCACCCGATGCCCGGCCGACGGGCCGCAAAGCGAACCCGGAGTTCGCTTTGCGGCCCGTCGGCGGATTTGCGCTTGCGGAGGGTCGCGAGCCGGCGGTGGCGGCTCAGGCGTAGGGCGAGCAACGCCCCCGCAGCGATCGCCAGGTAGGACCCGAGCAGGCCGGCGAGTCCCAGCCGCAGATGAAGGTAGGCCCAGCTCGGCCGGCCGCACCAGGCCGCGACCTGGGCGATGTAGGCGAGCAGCAGGGCGTTCACCGCGTTGAGCGCCTCGGCCGGGAAGCCCGGCACCTGGCCTGCCGCGGCGGCCAGCATCCCGAGCCACATCGCCGGAGCCACCGCCGGCAGGGCCAGCAGGTTGGCGATCAGGGTCGTGGTCGACAGCGCGCCGAAATGGAAGGCGATCAGGGGCGCCGTGGCTAGGGTGGCGGCAATCGTCAATGCGGCTCCCTCCGCCAGCGCACGGCGCCAACCTCGCGTCCCGATCCGTCGCCCGATCGCTTCCCGCAGAGGCGCGGCGAGCAGGAGAATCCCAAGCACCGCGGCGAAGCTGAGCTGCCAGCCGACGTCGGCGGCGATCCCCGGCTCGAGGACGAGCAGAGCGACCGCCGCGACCAGCAGCGCGTAGAAACGCGAGGCGCGCCGCCCGGCCAGGGTCGCCAGCACGCTCAACGCACCCATGATGCCGGCGCGCTGGATCGACGGGCCTGCCCCGGCGAGCGGCACGTAGACAGCGATCAGGCCGAGGACCCAGACGAGGCGAGCGCGGAGCGGCATTCCCAGAGCTGCCAGGAGCGGCATCGCCAGCAGGGCGAGCAGCGCCACGTTCTGGCCGCTGACGGCCAGGAGGTGGCTGAGCCCAGACCTGCGGAAATCATCGGCCGTACGGGAATCGATCCCCTCGTCCTCGCCGAGCACGAAGCCGCGGGCCAACGCCGCCTCCCGCTCGGGCACGCCCCGACCCAGCGCCACCTCGGCACGGGCGCGGATCTCGCCACTGTGGGTCAGCGCCAGCATCACCGCCGCCAGAGCGGCGAGGAGGGGAACGACCGGGCGCCGGGCGCGCACCGAGCCTCGCTAGGGCTGCAGCCGGGCGCGCAGCGACTCCATCGTCGCCGGGCCAATTCCGCTCACCTGGTCGAGCTGGTCGACCGAGGAGAGGCCACCATGCTGGTCGCGGTATTCGAGGATGTTCGCCGCGGTCACGGGACCGATCCCATCGATCGTGTCGAGCTGCTCGGCAGTTGCGCTGCCAAGGCTGATCGGCCCGTCTTCCGCCGCTGCCCCCGCCGTCGCGACAGTCCCACCCGGCCCCCGCTCGGGCACCATGACCTGCTGCCCGTCGGCGAGTCGGGCGGCACGGTTGATCCCCTCCAGCACTGCGTCGCCCGCAGCGCCCCCCGCCCGGCCAATCGCATCGACGACCCGCGCCCCGGCCGGCAACCGGTAGACCCCCGGCCGCCGCACCGCCCCGGCGACGTCGACGACCACGTCGGGACCGCCACCGCTGAGGCTGATGTCACCGGAGCCGCTCGAGGTTGACGCAGCGGCCGCGGACGCGGCCCCATCGCCTCCGTCAGCCCGGATCGCCCGCGCGCCGACGAGCAGCAGCGCTACAGCGACAGCGCCGTAGACGATCAGCTGCGAACGCGAAGGCTCGGGCATGGACCGGAGGCTGGCCGGTCCGAGCGCACGCGTGGCGCGCGCAATCAAACAATTCGGTTACAGGTCTTCGTCGTCCGTGTAGCCGCTGACCTCGGCGAGCTGATCGCTGTAGAGCTCGGCGGCGGCGACCGGAGGGGACTGCACGGAGACGCAGGCCAGAGCCTCCTCGCCGTTGTTGGCGATCGAGTGATCGGTGGCGGGCGGGACGAGGATCAGGTCGCCTTCCCCCACGCCCTGCGTATCGCCGGCCACCGACATCGTGCCGGCGCCGCGCACGACGACGTAGACCTGCTCGGCCTCCTCGTCGGAGCGCAGGGTCTGCTCGGCGCCGGCCGGGATCTCGAGCCAGGTCACCGACATATTGCGGGCGCCGAGTTCCCCGGCGTCCATCAGCGCGTGGTAGCGGAGCTGGTGCCACTCCTCGGTGGAGGCCTCTGCGAGGCGTCTGACGAGCATCGGGCGGCTTTGTACCAGATACAGAGCCCTGAACCGTGAGAACTCAGCGAACTACGAGGTTGACGAGCTTTCCAGGCACGACTATCTCCTTGACGACTTCCTTGCCGTCGAGGTGACGCCGCACCTTCTCGCTCGCCCGCGCGAGCCCGAGCAGCTCCGATTCCGGCGCGTCGGCCGCGGCCTCGATGCGGTCGCGCAGCTTGCCGTTGACCTGGACGACGAGGGTGACGGTGTCGCTGCTCAGCAGGACCGGGTCGGCCTGCGGCCAGGGCTCCTCCCAGACCCGCGTGCCGCTCAACCGCTCCCAGATCTCGGCCCCGAGGTGAGGGGCGAAGGGAAAGATCAGCGAGGCGCCGGTGGCCGCGGCGAACCGAACCGCGGCAACACCCCCCTCGTCCCCGTAGAGGTCGTCCTTGACCCGGTAGGCCTCGTTGACCAGCTCCATCACCGCCGCGATCGCGGTGTTGAACTGGAAGCCGCGGCCGAAGTCCCGCGTCACCTTGTCGATCGCCCAGTGCGCCTTTGCCAGCAGCTCGCGCACCTCGCCCTCGGCGGTACTCGGGTCGAGATCGCCATCGCCTCTCCCCTCCACCTCCTCACAGAGGCGCCAGAGGCGGGAGAGGAAGCGATTGACCCCCTCGACTCCCTCGTCGGACCAATCGCCGCCGCGCTCCGGGGGGCCCATGAAGCAGACGTAGGTGCGGGCGGTGTCGGCGCCGTAGCGCGCCACGTATTCGGCCGGGCTGACCGTGTTGCCCTTCGACTTCGACATCTTGGCGCCGTCGCGGGTGATCATCCCCTGGGTGAAGAGGTTGGCGAACGGCTCCTGCACCGAGAGCTGGTCGAGGTCTGCGAGCGCCTTGGTGAAGAAGCGCGCGTACATCAGGTGCAGGATCGCGTGCTCGACCCCGCCGATGTACTGGTCGACGGACAGCCAGTGGTCGGCTGCGGCGCGATCCCAGGCGACCTCCTCGTTGCGCGGGTCGAGATAGCGGATGAAGTACCAGGAGGAATCGACGAAGGTATCCATCGTGTCGGTCTCGCGCCGGGCGGAGCCGCCGCAACGCGGGCACTCGGTGGCGACCCAATCCTCGGCGGCCGCCAGCGGGCTCCTGCCCTGCGGCGCGTAGTCGTCGACCTCGGGCAGCTCGACCGGGAGCTGGTCCTCCGGAACGGGGACGATGCCGCACTCCTCGCAGTAGACGACCGGTATCGGCGCGCCCCAGTAGCGCTGGCGGGAGACGAGCCAGTCGCGCAGGCGGTAGTTGACGGCCTCCCGCCCGCGGCCCTCGGCGGCCAGCCAGGCGACGATCTCACCGTAAGCCTCGCGATTGTGCTTGCCGTCGAAGCGACCGGACGCAGTCATCGCGCCGTCGCCGGGGTACGGCAGGCCCTCGTCGTCGCGCGCCGCCTCGGGGTCGGTGCCCTCGATCACCCGCCGCAGCGGCAGGTCGAAGGCGCGGGCGAACTCGTAATCGCGGCCGTCGTGGGCGGGGACCGCCATGATCGCTCCGGTGCCGTACTCCATCAGCACGTAGTCGGCGACGAACATCGGGATCTCTTCGCCGTTGACCGGGTTGACGACGCTGCGACCGAGCGGCACGCCGGTCTTGGGGCGGTCCTCGTCACCACGATCCTCAACCGACTCGCGAGCGACCTGGTTGACGTACTCGCGCACCGCCGCCTCGGCGGGGGTGCCGGCGATCAGGCGCTCCAGCTCGGGATGCTCGGGGGCGAGGACGAAGAAGGTGGCGCCGAAGAGGGTGTCGGGGCGGGTGGTGAAGACGGGGAAGTCGAGGGATAGGTCCTCGCAGCGGAAGGTCGCTTCGGCGCCCTCGGAGCGGCCGATCCAGTTGCGCTGCATGGTTACCACGTGCTCGGGCCAGGACTCGAGCAGGTCGAAGTCCGCGAGCAGCCGCTCGGCGTACTCGGTGATCTTGAAGAACCACTGCTCGAGTCGGCGCTGTTCGACCGGGGTGCCGCAGCGCTCGCAGCGGCCGTCGACGACCTGCTCGTTGGCGAGCACAGTGGCGTCCTTTGGACACCACTGGACCGGCGCCTCGTCACGGTAGGCGAGGCCGCGCTCGAACAGGCGCAGGAAGATCCACTGGGTCCAGCGGTAGTACTCGGGCTTGTGGGTCGCCAGCTCGCGCGACCAGTCGATCGAGATCCCCCACTCGCGGAACTGGCGACTGAAGGACTCGATTGAGCGCTCGGTCGCCTCGCGCGGTGGCTCCCCCGTCTTGATCGCGTTGTTCTCGGCCGGCAGGCCGAAGGCGTCGTAGCCCATCGGGTGGATCACCTCGAAGCCGTGACGGCGGCGGAAGTGGGCGATCGCGTCGCCGACCGCGTAGCACTTGAGGTGGCCTACGTGGGGCTCCCCCGACGGGTAGGGCAGCATCTCCAAGACGTAGGACTTCGGCTTCTCGCCGTCGTAGCCGTGCTGTCCGGGGTTGGCTACCTCCCAGGTCTTCTCCTCAGCCCAAGCCTGCTGCCACTTCGCCTCGATCGCCTTCGGTTCGTAGCTGGCCATTGGGCGCGATCTTACGAGGGCGACTGATGAGACAGCGGGCGCCCACGGTGCAGCTGAATCAAGCCCCAAAGGGAAACCGCCGCCCAAACCGACTCGAGCAGGAGGAAGCCCCACTGATGTTCGCGCCAGGCGAGGACGAAGAGAATCAGGGAGCCGAGGAAGTTGAGGACGAGATAGCGCCGCGAGTGGGGGTCCATTGCGCCAAACTGCGCAGCCGCAAAAGCGACGAGGATCAGCAGGGCGCCGACGACTTGCACGAGTTGGTCCATCTCGCCGAGCGTACTGGGACTTGTGGCTCAGAACGCCGGTGAGACCGCCTCGAGGATGTGGGGCCAGACGTAGACCTCGATCGTGGCGGCGACGACGAGGGTGGGAACCGCCAGCGCGACGGTGATGAAAGTCGCCGCCAGGAGTCGGTTCCACTCGCCGCGGCGGCTGGCGATCAGCCAGGCGGCGAGCGGCAGGAAGAGCGCGGTCAGCTCGGGGATCGCGTGCGGCAGCACGCTGAGGATGAGGACGACGCGAGAGATGTGCAGCTGAGAGCCGATCGTCGCGCCCTGGAAGCCGAGGTAGAGGGCCTGGGTGGAGAGCGAGAAGAGCGTCACCGAGGCGACGAAGAGGATCGCGAACTCCCCAGCCTTGACGTGGATCCAGCGCGAGAGGCCGGTGCGCTGAGCGGCGGCGATCGGCATCGAGGCGCCGGCGATGAAGCCGGCGACGCAGGCGGTCGCGTGCAGGGCCAGCACCAACGAGTTGCGCCAGAGGATCGGCAACAGGTCGCCGGGGTCCGAAGGTTCGGTCAGCCCGGGCAGGTGGATCGGCGTGACGTCCGGTGTCAGCAGTCCCGCCACCACCCAGACCGCGCCCAACAGCGTCACCGCGATCGCCAGGCTGAGCGCCAACCAGCTCCGCAGGACCACCCACGGGTCCCCGTTCCAAGCCTCGAAGGTCTTCCGCGTGTCCCGCATCCCGTGCGAGAACACGTGCTCGTTGGCCGTGCTCATCTCTCGATCATCGGCAAGGAGAACACAGCGATTGAATGGCCCCCCGCCAGCCCCTCCAGTCACGAGCAAGGCTCTGGACGCGAAGTAGGCTGCCCCCGTGCGCGGGATCGATGTGGAGGAGCCGGACCGGCCGGCTTGGATTGCGGTCGCCGACGACGGCTGGCCGGCGCGGGGGATCGTGCTCTCCTCCCCGCGTTGCCCTCACGGCGGGGAGAATGGAGCTGACGGGACTCGAACCCGTGACCTACGCGCTGCCAGCGCGTCGCTCTTCCAGCTGAGCTACAGCCCCGCGAAGGTCGAGTTTAGACGTTCGGCTCGCCGACGAAACTCACGTTTGACCCCTGTGAAGGGCCAAACGCAGCCCTCATTCCAGGGGCCTGGCTTCGACTAGCTAAGCGGCGCGTTGCTCGGGGCCCTGATCCTCGTCGACGTCGAGGATCAGGTTGTCGCCGGCGGTGCGGCGGATGTTGAACTCGAAAGGTGCGCTCTCTTCCAGCTCGCGCAGCAGGTCCACCGGCTCGTCGAGTCGCATCGAGAGCGTCGCCCGACCCTCGGAGAAGCGCTCGACCGAGATCTCCGAGGCGCCGAGGCGGCCGATCGCGTCCTCGAAGCCGACCAGCTGCGAGAAATCGCCGAGCGGGCCGATCTCGAGCTTGATCAGGCCCTCGAAGAGCTGCCCCAGCGCGGCCTCGGCACGGCCTTCGGCGGGGGCGCCGCCATTTGCCGAGCCGTCGTGCGCCTCGGCGAGGTCCTGCGTACGCCGGTTCACCTCAACCGCCTCGCGCAAGGCCTTCATCCGGATCCGCGTCGCCTGCCCGCGTGCCTGCGCCTGGATCTCCTCCAACCGCTCGGAGACCGCGTGCAGTGAGGCGATGCTGCGGTCATGGCGCTCGTTGGCCTCGTGCAGGCGCTCGTGCAAGCCGCGGATCTCGCGCTCGCGCTCGATCACCATCCCCGAGAGCGACGCAAGCTCCGTCTCCGCCTCCACCGCGGCGTCGGAGACGTGGCGCGATTGCTCCCGCTCCAGCTCCGAATTGCGCTCCAACGTCAAGATCGCCGCATCGACTTCGTTGCGGCGATAACCGAGGAGCGCCCACCTGAAGCTACCCATGCGCGGCACCGTAGAGGTGCCCTCGGACGCCATCTTGTGTCAGCTGCAGCTCGAGCCGAGGTGCCTCCCGCCAGAGATCGTCGAGCTGGTAGCGCTCCCTTTCCTCCGCGGTGAAGACGTGCAGGACAGCGTCGAGATAGTCGAGCACGATCCAGCCCGCCGCGCCCTCGCCGTCGATCCCCCCGGGCAGCAGGCCGTGCTCCTGCTTCAGGCGCAGCTTCACCTCATCGACGATCGCCCGCGCCTGGCGCTCGTTGCGCGCCGTGCAGATCGCCAGGAAGTCGGTGTATGAGGCGAGGCCCCGCATGTCGAGGACGACGATCTCGGTCGCCCCTTTCGAGTCGGCCAGCTCGGCCAGGCGCTGTGCCAGGCCCTCCGAGCCAAGCCCGCTCACGAGTAGATCCCCTTCTCCTCGATGAACCGCGCAACCGCCTCCGGCACCAGATAGCGCAAGGGCCTGCGAGCCGCGGCGCGCTCTCGCACAGCGGACGAGGAGACGCCGAACTGCGGCATCTCGAGCATCGTCGCCCGTCCCGCGGCGTCGAGGCTGCGCATCACCGCGCCGACGTCGGCGTCGGAGACGCCCGAGCGACGCGCCACCGCCAGTCGCGCCAGCTTGACTACGCGGCGGGGCTCGCGCCAGCTCTCGAGCCCGACGGCGGCGTCCGCCCCCATCACGAACACCAGCTCCGGTTCTCCCTTCTCGCGCGCAAGCAGCTCCAAGGTCTCATACGTGTAGGACGGCCCATCGCGTTCGACCTCGAGGGTGGAGACGGAGAAGCGGGGATCGTCGGCCGCCGCCAACCGCGTCATCGCCAGCCGCAGCTCACGACCGGGGTCGTCGAGGATCCGCTTGTGCGGGGCCTCTCCCGTCGGCACCAGCACCACTTCGTCGAGACCGAGCTGCCAGAGCGCCTCCTGGGCGAGCGCGAGGTGCCCGAGGTGAGGTGGGTTGAACGCCGAGCCGAGAACGCCGATGCTCCCCGGCACCCCAGCCACCGCCGGGGCGCTACTCACGCACTTGGCCGTCGCCGCGGACGACGTACTTGTAGGTGGTCAGCTCGCGCAGACCGATCGGGCCGCGCGCGTGCAGCTTCTGGGTCGAGTTGCCGATCTCCGCCCCCATCCCGAACTCGAAGCCGTCGGTGAAGCGGGTCGAGGCGTTGGTGTAGACGACCGCCGCGTCGACCGCCGCGGTGAAGCGGGCGGCGGCGTCCTCGGAGCGGGTGACGATCGCCTCCGAGTGGCGGGTGCCGTGGCGGTTGACGTGGTCGATCGCCTCCTCGAGCGAGTCGACGACGGCGACGGCGAGCTTCAGGTCGAGGTACTCGGCATCCCAGTCGTCCTCGCCCGCGACGCCGATCTCGACCTCGCTGGCACGGGCGCGCTCGTCGCCGACCAGCTCAACGCCGGCATCGCGCAGCTCGGCGAGGGCGCCGGGCAGGAACTCGTCAGCCACCGCGGCGTCGACCAGCAGCGTCTCGGCGGCGTTGCAGACGCCCGGCCGCTGGATCTTCGCGTTGACGGCGATCCGCCGCGCCAGCTCGAGGTCGGCGTCGGCGTGGACGTAGACGTGGCAGTTGCCGGCGGCGGCGAAGATCACCGGCACCGTGGCGACCTCCTTCAGCGCCTTCTTCAGCCCTTCTCCACCGCGCGGGATCAGCAGGTCGACGGTCTCCTCCTGGGTCGCCAGGCCGGCCAGCTCCTCGTGCCCGCCGCCGGCCAACAGCAGCGCCGCGTCCTGCGGCAGCCCCGCCTCGGCCAGCGCCTCGCGGACGATCGCCGCCAGCGCCCCATTGGTGCGTTCGGCGTAGTGGGAGCCGCGCAGCACGATCGCGTTGCCGCTCTTGATCGTCAACGCCGCGCAATCGATCGTCACGTTAGGCCGCGCCTCATAGACGACCGCGACGACCCCGAGCGGCACCCGGACCTTTCTCAGGTCTAGACCGCTGTCCAGCGTTTTGCGTTCGAGCTCCTCGCCAATGGGGTCGTCGAGGGCAGCCACGGCGCGGACCCCGTCAGCCATCGCCGCGATCCGCTCCGCACTGAGCGCCAATCGGTCCCGCAGTGCAGGCGTCAACCCCTCCGCCCGCTCATCGGCAAGATCGGCCGCGTTCGCCTCGAGGACATCCCCGACCCGCTCGCCGAGCAACCGCGCGGTCGCCTCCAGCGCCGCATCCTTGGCCCCAGTCGACGCGGCTCCCAAAACACGCGCCGCACGCTGCGCCGCAGCACAGGTTTCAGCAACGGTTCTGGTCGCAACAGCCATCAGCGCTAAGGGTAACTGGCGAGGGTTGGGTGCCCCTCCAGCGCAGCGGCGTCCCGTTTTTCGCCCCACCAACGCACGGGGACCACTGCCAACTCGTCAGGCGAAAAACCCAGCAAGCAGGAGGGGCACCCAACCCTCGCCTCCTGCCTCAGCGTCAACCTGCCCCGAACATCCCCTCGAGCCGCGCCGCCAGCCGCACATTCCCCTCGACACTGCAGCGACCCGCGGTCATCGCCTCGACCGGATCCAGGGTGCCCGCCACGATTCGCACCCAATTGCCGGCTGAAAGGCCTGGACCATCGCCCGGACGAGCCCTCGCTGGCGACCCGGCTCGGCGAAACGGCACTCGAGATCGGCATCGTCGCCCCCCCCCCCCCGCCATTCCTATTTCTCAGACGAGTACGAAGCGATCGCGGTGGATGACCTCGTCCGCCGCGTGCGGGAGACGCTTGCGGACCTCAGCGCTTTTCATGCCGGTCACTTCAGCCAACTCCTTGGCCGAGTAGTCGACTATGCCCTTGCCGATCACAGAGTCGTTCACCGCAACCTCCACCGCATCCCCCACCTCGAAGCCGCCGTGGACGGCGGTGATTCCAACCGGCAACAGGCTCGAGCCGCTCTCGCGCAGGACACGGGCGGCACCGTCGTCGACGGTGAGCCGTCCCTTGGCGGGCTTGGCGTATTTCAGCCAGAGCTTGAAGCTGGACGCCTTGCCGGCCCGCGCGGCAAAGCGGGTGCCGACCGCTTCGTCACCGGCGGCGGCGAGCAGCGTCCCCGGCTTGGTGCCGTTGCAGATCGCCGCGGGGATGCCGGACTCCGCCGCCATCTCGGCGGCCGCCACCTTGCTGCGCATGCCGCCGGAGCCGAAGGCAGAGGTCCGGTCGCCGATCTCCATCTCGGCCAGCTCGGCGAAGTCGTCGACCGAGGCGATCAGCTCTGCATCGGGGTCGATGCGGGGATCGGCCCGATAGAGGCCGTCGACGTCGGAGAGCAGCACCAGCAGCCGTGCATCGAGCAGGATCGCCACCTGCGCGGCGAGGAAGTCGTTGTCGCCGAAGGTGATCTCGTCGGTCGCGGTGGTGTCGTTCTCGTTGACGACCGGCACCACGCCCCAATCGATCAACCGGCGCAGCGTCTGGCGCGCGTTGAGGTAGTTGGTGCGGGCGGCGATGTCGGCGGCGGTCAGCAGCACCTGCGCCGCCCGCGTTCCCCGCTCGCCCAGTCGCGTCTCATAGGCACGGAAGAGGTCACCCTGGCCGACCGCGGAGGCCGCCTGCAGCTCGTCCATCGCTCGTGGCCGCGCCGGCAGCTCCATCAATCGCATCCCACGCGCGATCGCGCCCGAGGTGACCATCGCGACCCGCTCGCCGCCCTGCTCCAGCTCCGCCACCTGCTCGCAGACCGAGTCGAGCACGTCGACGCGCAACTCGCCGTCATCGGCGGCGACGATCGAGGAACCGAGCTTGACGACCAGGGTCACCGGGCAAGTGTATGAGCGGCCCACGGCGACGACGGCACAGCGCGCCGAGCTCAGCCGTCGAGCCACTCTCTGACCCGAGTCGGCGCCGCGAGTCCCGAGAAGTCGCCCTCGTCGCGGATCCGTTCCGCCGCGCTCGCCATCGCCTCGACCGCCGCCCACGCCAGGCTGCCGCCGACGCTGATCCGCTGCGCGCCGGCATCGACGATCTCGGCCATCGAAAGACCCGGATGGGCGAGCACGTTGACCGGTTTGCTCACCGCACCGCACACCGCCCTGATCTCCTCCACGCTGCGCAGACCCGGTGCGAACAGCACGTCGGCCCCCGCTTGCTCGAACGCCTGCAGGCGGGCGATCGTGTCGTCGATATCGGGGTTGCCGCGGATGTGGTTCTCGGCGCGCGCCGTGAAGGCAAACGGGAAGTCCAGGCCGTGGGCCGCCTCAGCGGCCGCCGTCACCCGCTCGACCGCATGGTCGAAGGCGTAGATCCCCGCTTGCGGGTCGTTGTCCTCGATCGACCCCCCGACCGCTCCGGCCTCGGCGGCCCTGGCGATTGCCGCCGCCGCGTCGTCCGGATCGGGGCCGAAACCGTGCTCGAGATCCACCGAGACCGGCAGGCTCGTCGCCCGATCCAGGATCCGCACGTGCTCGGCCAGCTCATCGAGGGTGACGCCGCCGTCCAAGCGCCCGAGCGTGAAGGCGAAGCCCGAGCTGGTCGTGGCAAGCGCCTTGAACCCCAGCGCCTCCATCACCCTGGCCGAGCCCGCGTCCCAGGGATTGGGAATGACGAACGCCTCCCCTTCGTGCAAAGCCCTGAAGGCCGTGGCCTTTTTCTCCTGCGTCGGCTGCAAAGCACCACCCCCTGGTGACGGTTAGGTTTGATCCAACGCTACTAATCTAGGGTCGTGCAGCAGCCCGAAACCCACTACGTGGTGCGGCCGGACGGGGTCAACATCGCCTATCAGTCGTGGGGGTCCGGCCCGGTCGACCTGCTCTACGCGCCGGGTTTCATCTCGCACAACATCGGCGCCCGGGTGGGCGCCGCGGCTGGGCCCGGGGAGGTCCTCGTCTCCTCGACCGTCGCCGAGCTGGTGATGGGCTCGGGGCTGTGCTTCGAAGAGCGCGGCAGCTACGAGCTGAAGGGGTGCCGGGGCGGTGGCGCCTGCTGGCGGTCACCGATGAGCGTCAGCCCGAGCCGCTGTCGCTCCCGGCGCCGGAGCTGAGGGCGGGCGATCGCTTCGCCCTGCGCATGGCGCGAAGCTTCCCCGGCGCCCTGCGCGCCGCCACGCGCGTCAGCGGCCGGCGGGGCTGATCGCACTCGGCAGCTCAGCCCGCCCTGTCAGGTCGAGCTTCTGGTAGACGTGGCGCAGGTGGGTCTCGATCGTCTTCGCGGTGACGGTCAGGCTCTGGGCGATCTCACGGTTGGTCATGCCGGGAGAAGCGCCGTGATCTTCCGTTCGTCGTCTGCATGCAAACGATCGTCGCGGTGGAGCGCCTCCTTCGCATCAGGGCACCCCCTGAACTTTCGCTGGCCCTCAGGGATGCAGCTCGAACTCGTGCTCGCCGACGCGAACATCGTCACCGGGCTCGAAGCCGGCGTCCCTCAGGGCGGCGATCACGCCGATCTCCTTGAGGCGCTGCTCGAGATAGGCAAGCGCCTCTTCGTTTTTGAGGTCGTGGCGCTCGAAGAGCAGCTCGACGCCGCGGCCGAGGACACGGTAGCCGCCGTCGCCCTCGCGCTCGACCCAGTAGCCGCCCTCGCCGGCCGGTCGGTAGACGCGGTGCTCGGCCTCGAACTCGGCTGGCGCCCCCGCACGGCGCTCGGGCCGAGCAGGAGCGCCCTCGGGTAGCTCGGCGAGGATCGTGCGGCTCAGCTCGTCGATCCCCTCGCCAGTAGCCGCGGATAACGCCAGCACACCCAGCACGCGGTCCCCGAGTCGCTGCCGCCATTCGGAAGCCACCTCCTCCACCTGCTCGGCGGGGAGCAGATCGCGCTTCGAGAGGACAACCAGCTCGGGAAGCGCCTCCAGTCCGGCTCCATAAGCGGACAGCTCCCCGCGCACCGCCTCGTAGTTCTCCTCGGTCTCACCCTCAGCGGGAGCCAGATCGATCAGGTGGACGAGCATCGCGCAACGCTCGACGTGGGCGAGGAATTCATGCCCAAGGCCCGCTCCTTCGGCAGCACCCTCGATCAGACCAGGGATGTCGGCAACCACCGCCTGGCGATCCTCTCCTTCGATCGTCCCCAGCACCGGGGAGAGGGTCGTGAACGGATAGTCGCCCACCTTTGGGTCCGCCCGGGTCAGTCGCCCCAGCAACGAGGACTTGCCGGCGTTCGGGAGCCCAACGAGCCCGACGTCGGCCAGGAGCTTCAGCTTCACCTCGATCCACTCGGCCTCTCCCGCGGTCCCCTGCTCGGCAAACCGCGGCGCCTGCCGCGTCGACGTGGAGAAGCGTTTGTTGCCATGCCCCCCGCGACCCCCATGCGCCACGACCGCTCGCTGCCCGGCCTCGACCAGATCGATCTGACTCCCATCCACCGACTCGGCCTGAGTTCCGGCGGGCACCGGAATCAGCAGTTCCTCGCCCCGAGCCCCCTGCCGGTTCGACCCTTCGCCGCTCCTTCCCCGCCCAGCCCTGAAGT
>DATIPC010000033.1:0-29104 GCA_035472395.1 Solirubrobacterales bacterium | reverse complement strand
GTCAGCGCCGGGAACACCTGCTCGCGAAAGCGGGTGTCGATTTCGCTGCGCTCGGTCTCGGTCGCCGTCTCGAGCGAGACGATGCGTACTCCGTGCTCCTCCAGCGCCGGCCGCAGCGTGCCGTTGAAGACGCTGTGAAGGCGGGTGTCCAGCTCCAGCACCCGTGGCTGGATCGCGTCGATCTGCTCTCTCGGCGGGAGCCCATCGGGCCCGTGGGCGTCGATCCCGGCGTCGAGCTGGTCGAACAGCCCGGCGACCCGGACCATGAAGAACTCGTCCAGGTTGGAGGCGTAGATCGCGCAGAACCTGAACCGCTCCAGAAGCGGCACCTCGGGGTCCTCGGCCAGCTCGAGGACCCGCTGGTTGAAGTCGAGCCAGGAGAGCTCGCGGTTGAAATAGAGGGCCGGATCGTCGATCGGGCCATCGTACTGAGACACCCGTCCCCGCCCGGCGCCTCAGGCAGCCCGGGACACAGCTTGCCCGATCGCGTCCGCCGCTCCGAGCGCCCGCCGGTACCCGCTTGCGAGTTGCTCCAGCGCCCGCGCCCAGGAACGCGCGCGGGCGGCGCGGACCGCCGCTTCGCCCTGACGGCTCCGCAGCGCCGGCGAGGAGGCGAGCTGCAGGACCGCGCCGGCGAGATGGTCGGGGTCCGGCCGGCAGAGGATCCCGGTATGGCGGTTCTCGACCAGCGCCGCCGGGCCCCCTTCGCCGACCGCGACGACCGGCAGGCCACTGGCACCCGCCTCGATCACGACCTGGCCGTAGGTGTCGGTGCATGAGCAGAAGAGGAAGAGGTCGGCGCTTGCGTAGGCGCGGGCGAGATCCTCGCCCTCGAGCCAACCGAGGAAGGTTGCGTGCTCACCGAGACGGGCTCGCAGCTCATCCTCCTCAGGACCGCCGCCGGCCAGCAGCAGATGCAGGCGCGGCTCGATGCGACGTGCCCGCAGGAAGCTTTCGGCCAAGAGGTCGACGCCCTTCTCCTTGGTCAGGCGCCCCGCGTAGAGGACCTTCAGCTCGCCCGGGTAGGCGCCCGGGTCGGCCTTCTCGGGGGAGAACCGCGAGACGTCGACGCCGCGCTCCCAGCGGTCGATGCGGTCCTCAGCGGCACCGAGGGAGAGCAGCGAGCGGTCGGCCGCGGGGCTCGGCGAGAGGACGCGCGAGGGCGCCGTGTAGAAGGCGCCGAGCGCCGCCCGCGAGATCGCCTCGAGGGCGCCGTCGCCACTGCGCAAACCGGCGTAGGTGGCCAGCTCGGTGTGATAGCTGGCGACCAAGGGCGTGCCCGAAACGCGGCTGAGCAGCGAGGCGACGACGCCGGACGGGCCCGGCGCAGTGACGTGAACGAGGTCGTAGCGACCTTCGGCGAGGGTCTCGGCGAGGTCGGGCAGGCCGGGCACGCCGAGGGTCATCCCCTCATAGAAGGGAACATGCAGCGACGTCGCGGCGGGCAGCCGCCGATCGACCCCGGGGTCGGTGCCGACCACCTCGACCTCGAAGCCCGGCACGCCGCGCTCCCGGATCTCTTCGATCGTGTGGGTGACGCCGTGCATGGCCTCGATCCCGTCCGCGATCAGGGCGACCCGGCGCTCACCGCTGCGCCCCGCCAGCTTCGTCTTCTCGGCACCGAGGAAGACCGTTGGCGGCGCGTAGGGCACGGCCGGCAGCAGCGCCTCGAAGAGACCGCCGATCGCGGCCGGCACGTCACCCCGCGCAAGGGCCGCAGTCCCCTCGTCGATCGCCGCGCGCAGGCGGCGATCGTGGACGCGGCGGGCGCGGCGGTAGAGGTCGGCGTGCGAGAAGTCCTCGGCCTGCAGGTAGTCGAGCAGCTCACGCCCCCGGATCTCGATCCCGATCGATCGCAGCCAGGAATCGAGCAGGGCTCGGGCGTCGTCGGGACCGATGTCGGCGGCGATCGCACCTTCGCGGGCGGTGCCCTGCCCGACCACCCTCTGGGCAATCTTCAGCACCGTGGCCGGATCGGGAGTGCCGTCGCCGGCCGTGGTGGCATCGAGCGCCAACGCCCGGGTCGCCAGCGCCATCGCGGCGTGCGCCCACTTGGCGGCGCTCCCCTGTTCGCCGCCGGCCGCGGCCTCGCCGCGGCGCAGGCAGTCAAGAAACTCTTCCGGCGTGGATACGGCCGGCACCTCGGTGAAGGTGCGGCCGACGTCCACGCCGGCGTGGTCGTCGGAGCCACCGATACCTGTGCTGCCGTGAGTCTCGACATAGATGACGGCAGGCATGTTCAGCTCCTGGGCGCGCGAACCGTTGCGCACCTCCCAGATCGGGAACAGCTCGGCTAGCCGGCGGCGATGACGCCGGGTCAGCGGCGCCGCGACGTTGTAGAAAGGGTGCGCCAGAGCGCACGCGATCTCGTTCTCGTGAAGGTATGCGGCGCAGGCCTCTACATCGGCGGCGTGTGCCTGCAGCCACTCGTGGTCTCCGGGATCGATCCCGTAGCAGAGGACGTGCACCGCCTGGGCCTCGCCGGCAAAGCGGGCGGTCAGCTCCTCGGAGACAAAGCAGTCGGGACGGTCGACCAGCTCCAGGCAACCGTCGATCGTGTCGTGATCGGTGATCGTGACGAAGTCCATCCCACGTCGCCGCGCCAGCTCGTAGACCTCCTGTGGCGGCGTCGCGCACTCGGGCAGTCCAAGCGAGCGCTGGACCCCCAGCCGTGAGAGCTGCGAGGCGGTGGAGTGGCAATGCAGGTCAACTCGGGAAGTCATCGGTGCCTTCCTCTCTCTACTCGTTCAGGTCACCTTCAGATTCGCCGCTGAGCAGGGAAAAAATGTGAACCAACCGAGATCAGCCCGTGAACAAACAGTGAAACCCCGCCGACGGGCCTAAAGGCGAACTAGGGCTCCGCTTTTAGGCCCGTCGGCGGGGGAGGGCTTTTTCTAGGGCGGCCCAGGTGCCTCTGTCCAGCTCCTCCTGCCAGAGCTCGACGAAGCGGCGGAAGAGCAGCTCGCGGCGGGTGCGCAGAAGATCGCGCAGGGACCCGATGCCCTCTGCCCGGGGCAGCATCACGTCGCAATCGTGGATCTCGCCGAGCACTCCCTGCACTCGCTTGACGGCGTCGCGGGCCTCCTTTGCCTCTGGGCCGAAGCACGGGCCGACGATTTCCAGCAGGTAACGCAACCGCTTGGCGGCGATCCGCATGTCGTGCTGAACGTCCGCGGCAGACGGCTCGAGCGCAGCCGGGGCGAAGGAGCGAAGCTCGTCCAGCCTGGTCCGCACTATCCGCGCCGCATTCGGTCGCAGCGGGGTCGCCGGGTCGAGGTCCTCCACCCTGTGCGGCTTCACTCCCTCGCCGCCTTCACCAGCTTGTCAAGGCGTCGCCGCAGCTTCCTCAGCTGCTCGGGGCGGACGTACGGGGCGAGCTCTTCGTTCGCCTGCCGCTGCTCGATGCCCAGGCGCTCCACTAACGCCCCCAGTGCCTCCCGGTCGGCCTCGGGCGCCTCGTCCGCGAACCCTCCCAGGAACTCGATCGAGACATCGCGATCGCGCCGCTCGCCGAGCGCGTCGGCAAGCGCCTTGACCCGCTTCAGCGCCTTGCGGTGCCGCTTGGCGGGGAAGCACGGCTCGAAGACCTCCAGCGCGGCGCGCAGGCGCCGGGTCGCCACCCGCATGTCGTGCACCCGCTCGATCTCGGCCATGTCCAAGACGTCATCGGAATGCTCGAAGACCTCGGCGGCGCGCACCTCGACCACCCGCGCCGCAGCATGCGAAAACGGCTCCTCGCAATCGAAACCGGGCACTTCACGCGCACGAGCCACGCCTCAGGCTAGAGCAGCCACAGCCGCTTGCCTAGGCGGCGAGGCGGGCCGGCGAGGAGCCGTTGGCATTGCCGTTGAGCTGGTCGAGGATGACTCCCTCGCGCAGTCCGCCCTTGCCGATCTGCAGCGGCTGCCCGAGCAGCTCGGAGAGCTTCTCCAGCAACAGCACGCCGGTGGCGAGAATGCGGACCCGTTCAGGGTCGAGCTCAAAGCGTCGCGCCACGTCAGCGGCGGGATCGCTGGCCAGAACACGTATCCCCCGCTCCAGCGTCTCGTACTCCAGTACCGCGCCGACCAGGCGGCGCAGCGAGGTCGCGCTGCCCCCTACCGCTACGGCCTGGGCAGGCTGCTCGACCTCCACCCCGGCGAAGATGTCATCGATCCGGTCGCGGATCTTGCGGATCTCTGCTGCCGAGGGCGGATCGGAGGAGATCAGCTCGTCGGCCAGCACTCCGGAGCCGACCCTCCACGAGCGGACTTCCTGCACGCCGCCCGGCACGGTGCCGAGAATGATCTCGGTCGAGCCGCCGCCGACGTCGACGACCCCGACCCGGCCCGCGACCGGGTGCCCGAGGGTTTTCGTCGCCCCAATGAATGAGAGCCGCCCCTCCTCTTCCTCGTCGAGGATGTCGACCGGCACCCCGGATACCTCGGCGATCGCCCGCGCCACAGCCTTGCCGTTGCTCGCTTCGCGAATCGCCGCCGTGGCGACGGAGCGGATCGTCTCCGCGCCGAGCTCACGAGCAAGGCGAACCTGGGTGGCGACCACCTTCGCCACTTCGCGGGCTTTCTCGGCCGGGATCGCCCCCTCGGCGTCGACCGCCTTGTTGATGCGGGTGTAGGCGCGCTGCTCCATCACCTTCTTCAACTGGCCGTCGACGGGCTCAGCGACGAGCACGCGCGTCGTGTTGGAGCCGATATCTATCGCGGCGCAGAGCATCCCAGGACCGGTGTCATGTTCCCAAACGCGGCGGATCTCAACCCATCCAGCCGAACGGGCTACGAGAGCTACCAGGAAACGAGGCTATCGCGGTCACTCGATCGGGCCTGCAGTGGCATAAAGGCGAGAACGGAATCCGAGCGTGGAATCCAACCCTCCGGCGTACGGCGGATGAGTTCCATCCTCTCCAGCGCATTCAGGTCCCTGGTCAGGGACCTCTCAGTCTTTCCGGCGTAGGCCTCTGCAAGCTCGGGGGAGAGGCGTCGAATCTCTGCACGGGGCTTCGCTCGCAGATTGGGAACGGGATGATTGGGCGTTGCTTCGATGCTCGCCTTAGAGAGGTCCTTGACAAGCCGCAACTGCCGTCGGCGGGCATCCGTGTTCGTCTCGCCGAAGCGCTGGTGGACGTACTGCTCCCAGCGATCGACGTACTGCATTGCCCAGATACGGTCGAGCTGCGACCGCAACTCATCCACGAACCCCTGGACGGCATACAGGAGAAAGCCATTGGGGCCCGCCGTAGTCGTCCGGTCCAGCTGCCGGTAGTACTCGCTGCGAGTGTGGTTGTAGTGGTTCGACAGCAGCTGGGTGACTGGCTGGGGGAAACCAGACGCAAGCAGGATGTGCAGCTCCAGCAAGCGGGCGGTTCTGCCGTTTCCGTCCCCGAAGGGGTGAATCCAAGTGAGGTATAGATGGGCCAACACTGCCCGTAATATCGCTAGAGGCGGAGCCAGCTCCGGCTCATCCTCCGGCGCCTTGAACGCATCGGAGTTCAGCCACTCGCAGAGGCGCTTCAGGAGATGCTCACAATCCTGCGCAGGAGCGCCGCGGTAGCGGCCGACCACCACGGAGTGCTTTCGGATCTCACCGGGCTCGACGTCATCGTCAACCTCAAGTCCATCCAGCACAAGGCGGTTGTAGAGCTTGATCTTCTCGACGGTGAGGTCGGCATTGGCCGCATCGGGCAAGATCTCGTCGCGAATGCGATTGAACGCGCCAATGATGTTCTGGATCTCCTGGGCCAAGTACTCCTTGGACGGTGGCAGTCTCAGCTCGTTCTCGAAGATCTGCCGCGCCTCCTCCTCAGACAGGGTGTTCCCCTCGATCGCGGTAGTGGCCAACGCTCCTTTTACGAGGAATACGGTGAGCATCTCAGCGGCAACCTCTGGGCGAAGCAAAGCTCGTCTGACGTGATCGCTCTTGGAGGTCGCCTCTCCAAGCAGAAGCCAAAGCCGGAAGTCCGCTCCTTTCAGGTCAACCTTGAAGGTGAGCCACGGGTGCGTCTCTTCGTACTTTCGCTTGGCATGACTAGCCGCCATCTTCAATGTCCAGTCTAGTGTCCATCCATTTGGTGGCTATCATCGGCATAGCAAGGGGAAACTTGACGTATTGAGGCAAATGATGTCCAGGGGAATGTCCATCTTTTGCGAGGATAGCGCAGAGAATTACGCCAGGCTACTATCGCAGACGAATGTCTGCAAGAGACCGGAGCTGGCTACTGCTCGGGATGCGAAGCATCCTCGAACTCACGGAACAACCCGGTGACGACGAAGGCGACTTGCTCGCCGATGTCGACCGCGTTGTCCGCGATCCGCTCGATCGCGCGCGCCGCCAGCAGCATCGTCATCGCCCACTCGCGGCAATCGGCGTCGTCGCCGATCTCCAGGGCCAGGCGGAAGCACTCTCGGTTGAGGTCGTCGACCACGTCGTCCTGACGGACGAGATCACGTGCCATCTCCACATTGCGATCCCCGAAGGCGCGCTTCGACTGGCTGATCAGCGTCCGCGTCTGCTTTCCCATGCTGAGGATCAGCCCAACCATCTCCTCATCAGCCGGCGGCTCGTTGCCGGTCAGCGGGATCACCTTGCAGATGTTCACGCACTGGTCGCCCATCCGCTCGATGCTCTTCAGCACGTGCAGCAGCGAAGAGATCAAACGCAGGTCGGTGGCCACCGGGGACTGGGTCGCGAGCAACGTGATCAGGCTCTGGTGAACCTCCAAATAGCGCCCGTCGATACGGTCGTCGTCGGCGATCACCAACTGCGCCAGCTCGACGTCCTGGTGCTGGATCGCCTCCAGGGTGCGCACCAGCGCTTCGCTGACCAGGTCGAGCCCGCCCAGAGCGCTCGCCTCGAGCTGATCCAGTTGCTCCTGATACTGGGTGCGCGTTTCCGTCGCCATCAGCCGAACTTCCCGGTCACGTACTGCTCGGTGCGATCGTCGTTGGGGTTGGTGAAGATCTCGTCGGTAGGGCCCACCTCGACCAGCTCGCCGTTCAGCATGAACACGGTCGTGTCGGCAACGCGGGCCGCCTGCTGCATGTTGTGGGTGACGATGACGATCGTCACCCGCTCCTTCAGCTCGCCGATCAGCTCCTCGATCTTCAACGTCGCGACCGGATCGAGCGCCGAGCAGGGCTCGTCCATCAGCAGCACCTCGGGATCGACGGCGAGCGCCCGGGCGATGCAGAGGCGCTGCTGCTGTCCGCCGGAGAGCCCGGCGCCAGGAGCCTTGAGCCGATCCTTGACCTCGTCCCAGAGGCCAGCCCCGACCAGGGCTTCGCGGGCGCGGTCGTCGAGCTCGCCGCGGGAGGCACCGGTAAGTCGCAGCCCGGCCGTCACGTTGTCGATCACGGACATCGTCGGGAACGGGTTTGGCTTCTGGAAGACCATCCCGACCGAGCGCCGCACCGCGACGATGTCGATTCGAGGGTCATAGAGATCGAGGCCGTCGAGAAGCACCTTGCCCTCGGATCGCGCTCCGGCGATCTCCTCGTGCATGCGGTTGATGCAACGCACCATCGTCGACTTGCCGCAACCGGAAGGGCCGATGATCGCCGTCACCTTGGCCGAGTCGAAACCGAGGCTGACGTTGCGCACCGCCCGGTTGGATCCGTAGTAGGCGCTGAGGCCCTGCAGCTCGATGTTGCCGATCTCGCGGCCTCGCTTCGCGGGCTTTGCCGCGGGTTCACCGGCAACCGAGACCATCGGGCGCGTATGGCCGAGGTCGGCCCTCGGGTCTGCCTGCGGCTCTGGGTTCTGCTCGGTCACGATCGGGCTCTCTGTCGGGTTTCTGCTGTCCATCCTAGGACTCCTCGGGGTGGGGGGCGAGCGCTTGGGGTCAGGCCCCCATGCGCTTACGGGAACGGGCGTAGAAGACACGGGCGACGATGTTGAGGACGAGCACGAAGGCGATCAGGATCAAGGCCGCGGCCCAGGCCTGGGTGTGCGCCTCGGGGCTGGGCGACTCGGAGGACTGGAAGATGAAGATCGGGATCGAGGCGAGGGCTTCACCGGGTTCGGTGCGAACGCCCGGCGAGAAGATCGAGGAGAGCAGGATCAGGGGTGCCGTCTCGCCCGCCACGCGGGCGACCGCGAGCAGGGCGCCGGTCAGCAGACCACCGGCGGCGGTAGGAAGCGTGACCCTCATGGTCGCGCGCCAAGGGGCGATGCCGAGCGCATGGGCAGCCTCCTTGAGCGTGCCCGGGACCAGGGTCAACACCTCCTGCGCGGTGCGGGCGACGATCGGCAGCATGATGATCGCCAGCGCCACCGACGCTGCGAAGCCGCTCTGGTGTTTGCCGGCGACCAGGAGCCCGTAGACGAAGATGCCGGTGATGATCGTCGGCACGCCATTGAGCAGGTCGAGGACGAATCGGATCGGGTGGGCGAGGCGGGTGGAGGCAAACTCGGTCGTATAGATCGCAACCAGCAGACCCACGGGGATCGCCATCAGAGCAGCGAGCCCAACCATGATCCCGGTGCCAACGATCGCGTTGGAGATACCGCCGCCGGATTCACCGAACAACGCCGTGGGCGTGGTCAGGAAGTGGAGGCTGAGAGCTCCTATGCCCTTGAGCAGGACCGAGCCGACCACGATCAGCAGAACAGCGACTGCGAGCAGGGCAGCAATCGTTGAGGCGCCGCCCACGACCTTGCTGATGCGATTGCGCCGCTTCAGATTGCCACGATCCATAAGCAGCGCGTGACTCATAGCGCCTCTGCCTCGGTCGGAGTGACGTCGGTGTCCTTGAGCGTGCCCCGCTGGACGATCAGGCGGGCGATCACGTTGACGATCACCGCGAACACCAACAGGATCAATCCCAGGTACGCGAGCGAGGACTTGAACAGCTCTCCCGGTGCGCCCTGGAATTGCGATGCGATCTGGGCCGCCAGCGTGCCGCCGGTGTGGAAGAGGGAGACGTTGATTCCGGTAGCGCCTCCGATCACCTGGGCGACCGCGATCGCCTCGCCGATCGCACGTCCGAGGCCGAGGATGACAGCGCCGACGATGCCGGCACGCGAGTAGGGCAGCACCACCTGCTTGAGCATCTCCCAGCGGGTTGCGCCGAGGGCGTAGGACCCCTCCTTCAGCTCACCAGGCACCGTCTCGAAGACCTCACGGGTGACACTGGTGATGATCGGCGTGGTCATGATCGTCAGGATCAGAGCCGCGGTCAAATAGCCGAAGGCCGAGGGATCGCCGCTGAAGATGGGCAGGAAGCCGAAGGCGCCCTTCAACGCCGGCTCGATCGTGTCGTGCATGAAGGGCCCGAGGACGAGAATCCCCCAGAGCCCGAGGATGACGGTGGGGATCGCGGCGAGCATGTCGACCAACATCGCCACCGGGCGCCTCATCCGCGGTGGCGCCAGCTCGGTGAGGTAGATGGAGATCGCGATTGAAAGCGGCGCTGCGAAGAACAGCGCGATCGCCGACGTCACCACCGTCCCGTAGAGAAACGGAGCCGCGCCGAAGCTATCCGTGACCGGGTTCCAGTCGTTGGTCGTGACGAAGCCGAGGCCGAACTCGGAGATCGCCGGCCAGGCGAGGTGGATCACCTCGTAGACGATCCCGACGATGACGACAACGGCGAGCGCTGCTGCGAGGCCAGAGAGGCCTCGCAGCAGCGGGTCGCCAATTCGATCTGCGCGGTTGCGCCGGGCCCGCAGAACTGGGTTCTTGAGGGCGCCGGCCTCCACCTAGCTCCCGATCTTGGCGATCGCCTTCTTGTCGGCGGCGACGACCTGCTTCGGCAGCGGCGCGAAATCGAGGTCGGGTCCGAATTCCTGGCCCGGTCCGATCGCGTAGGTGATGAACTTCTTCAGCGCGTCGGCCTTTTCGGCTTCGAGCGGCACGATCACGTAGGTGTAGGTCGAGATCGGGTACGCGTCCTTGGCCGAGGGGGGTAGGTCGGCGAGCGAGATTTCGTTGTTCGGACCGATCTTGGTCACGGCATCGGCAGCTGCTTCGACGCTTTCGACGCCAGGTTCCGGGAAGTTCCCGGCCGAGTTTTCGACCAGCGGCATGCTGAGCTCATTGGAGAGCGCGTAGGCGAGGCCAACGTAGCCAATTGCGCCGTCGGTCTGGGAGATCGCGGCGGAAACTCCGTCGTTCTTTTCGGCGCCGACGCCGGTCGGGAACTTGACCGTGGTCGAGGTGCCCACCTTCGAGTTGAATTCGGGGCTGACCGTCGAGAGGTAGTTGGTGAACGCGAAGGTGTCGCCGCTGCCGTCGCTGCGGTAGACGGGCGTGATCTTCGTGCTCGGCAGGCTCGCGCCCGGGTTGAGCTTGGCGATTGCCGGGTCGTCCCACTGGGTGACCTTGCCGAGATAGATGTCGGCGAGTACTTCGCCGCTCAGTTTCAGGTCGCTGGGCGCGCCGCTGACGTTGTAGGCGGGCACGGTGCCGCTCAGTGCCCACGGGATCTGCGTGACGCCGTCCGCTTCTTCGAACTGTTCTTCGGTCAGCGGCGCATCCGAGGCGCCGAAGTCGACGGTGCGCGAGGTGATCTGGTCGATCCCGCCGCCACTGCCGATCGCGCCGTAGGTGACCGTTTCTTCGCTCTTGCTGGCGTAGTCGGACTGCCATTTCGACATCAGCGGGGCGACCAGCGTGCTGCCGGCGCCGACCAGCGGCCCGCCGGAGGAACCACCGCTGCTGTCCGAGGACGAGCTGCCGCAGGCGGCAACGCCGATCGTGAGAACCAGCGCCGCTCCGGCGCTGAGAAGTCTCTTGGTCACGCGTTTCTCCTTAGTTCGAGGGGCGAGGCATCGAGGCCACACTCTCAGCGGCCCGCCGACAGCTTGTTGCCTGCCTGTATCGAAGATGTGAAAAAGATGTAAAAGGCCAGGAGGACCGGCTAAGCGGTCGTGAAAGCGTCCTGAACCGGTGCCGAATCCACGTCGGGATGGCGCTCTGGAGGTGCGATGGCGACTCCATCGATGGGTTCGGGATCGAAGCGGTAGCCAACTCCGAAGTGGGTGTGGATGTAGCTCCAGCTTGGCGAGAGCTTCTCCAGCTTCTGGCGCAGCTTGCGGATGAAGACGTCGACCGATCGGTCCCCGTGCGCCATCGCATATCCCCAGACCCGCTGGTAGATCGCCTCCCGCTCCAGCACCTGTCCGGGCGCGTCGGCGAGTAGTTGCAGCAGCTCGAACTCGCGTCGGGTCAGGTCGAGGCTGACGTCGCCGACGAAGGCCTGGAAGCGGTCGGAGCGAATCGCCAGCTCGCCGGCGCGGACCGGGCCCGCTTCGGCCTGTGGGCGCGAGCGGCGGCGGCGGCGCGAGACCGCTTCGATGCGGGCGATCACCTCTTCGGGGTGGCAGGGCTTGGTGATCCAGTCGTCGACCCCCAACCGCAGGCCGCGCACCCGCTGCGCCACCGTCGAGCGACCGGAGCAAACCACTACGCCAAGGTCCGGCAACATCCCGCAGACCCGCTCCAGGTAGGCCCACGCATCCTCACCCAGAACCGAGGGGTCGACCAGGAGAGCGTTCAGCTTCATCGCCACCAGCTCCTCCGGTGGGATCGCGCTGCCCAGGGTTCGCTGCTGCCAGCCGGCCGCTTCGGTGCGCTTCGCCAACACGGTCACGAAGCCGCTGTCGTCGTCGATGACCGTGAGCCTGATGGTCTGCTGTGAGTTCACGTTTTGCGGCGCCGCTATGGCGGACGGACAAATCCTCTCAGGAAGCTGCCCATGCCCGTCAGACACCGCGATTGTATGCACAACGTCCGTCGGTGCGCCGGATAAATTCCCTGCTTTCACAGGATTTTTACACCAGGAAACTCGTAATTTGCGGAAACCGGCGCGCGCTGGGCGTGATCGGCCGATCCCAGAAAGAGCAAGCGGCCCAGGGCAGGTGGGCCGCTTGCGACGAGAGAGGAGTCTCGTGAGGACTTGATCTTGCCCTGACCGCAGCGGCTCTGAGTGAACATCCCGATAAACCCTGGATAAGACCGATAGAGGGGTCCGGCCCATCTAGAAAGTGGCAGGGCGCAGTCCGGTGGCGATGATCAGGAGGATCGCGACGCCGGCCGCAAAGCGGTAGTAGACGAAGGGGGCATAGCTGGACGTGCGCAGGAGGCGGAGGAGGAAGGCGATCGCCAGGTAGCCGGAGATCGCGGCGGCGAGCGTGCCGACGATCATCGGGCCGGCGACGCCGCTGGGCAGGCCTTCGTGGATCGCGCTCGCAGCTTTGAAGACGGTGGCGCCGGCGACGATCGGGATCAGCAACAGGAAGGAGAAGCGCGCGGCGGCGTCGCGGTCGAGACCCAGGTAACGGGCCGCGGTGATCGTGATCCCGGCCCGCGAGGTGCCCGGGGCCAAGGCAAGGACTTGGGCGAGGCCGATGTACCAACCGTCCTTGACCGTCGATTCCTCCAGCCCCTTGCGCTGGGGCAGCCTGTCGGCGTACAGCAGCAGGGCGCCGAAGACGATCAACTGGATCGCGATCATCCACGGCTCGCCGAGATGGTCTTCGATGAAGCCCGACGCGAGGCCGCCGGCGATCACGGCGGGGATCGTGCCAACAGCGATCGCGACGGCGAGCCGCTGGTCGGGGGCCTCGATCGCCCTCGCCCGGACAGCCGCGATGAAGCTGCGCACGAGCTGCACGACCTCATGGCGGAAGTAGGCGATCGCGGCGACCAGGGTCCCGGCGTGGAGCGCCACGTCGAAGGTCTTGTTGAAGTGCGGGTGTTCGAGCAGGAAGGTGTAGTCCTGCAGCCAGGGGACGATGATCAGATGTCCCGAGGAGGAGATCGGCAGGAACTCGGTCAGCCCCTGGACGATCCCCAGCAGCAAGGCCTCTAGCTCGGACATTGGCGGGGCATCCTAAGGGGAGAACCGGGTGCTCCCCCGTCGGAACCCGCCGACGAGCCCATGCAAGAGCTCGTTTCCCGGCCGGGCTCACAAGTTCCGACGGGGGAACACCCGGTTCTTGCGCTAGATTGCGCATCCAATGACGAACTCCCGTCTTAGGCATATTGTCGCCGCGTTCCTCGCAACGCTGGCGATGCTGTTGCTGGCAGCGCCGGCGGCCTTGGCCGAGAACGGGGTCGGCCTTGCCGGTCCCACCACCGACAAGACGGTCACCTTCTTCTGCTTCGGCGTGATCGCCTTCTTCGCGATCCTGGTGATCGTCATGTCGCTGATTCAGGGACGCCTCGAGAAGCGCAAGGAAATGCGCCGCCACACCCTCGACCGCCTTTCCTGACGACCCCAGTCAGTCAAGCCTGAAGCCCGTCAGCAGTCGTTTCTCGGTCTCACCCTCGATCTTGGCTGCGACTTCGACTTGGCCCTCCAGCGGAGTGCCGCGAATCTTGGTCGCGAGCAGGTCGTCGACCTGGAAGATCCCCGCCGAGTTGTTGAGCTCGATCTCGATCCGCACCGGCCTCTCCTCCCCCGCTTCGATCCGCACCTCGTCGACCGCCGCCGCGGAGATCGAGTGGATCCCCTCCTGGCCGGCCTCGAGCGGGATGCGGGTTCGGCCCTGGGCCATGTCGAGCGCGTCGGCGACGCGAACGACGCCCGCCTCGAGCGTGTAGGGCTCGCCGCGCCGGCGGTGGCCGATGATCGCGTGCAGGATCTCGGCTGCGACGATCGTCCGCTTCGGCTCGCGGTAGGGGCCGGCGAGCAGTCGCTCGAGCGCGCCGTTTGCCAGGAAGAGGCTGTACTCCTCGTGGTCGGCGCGGTGGATCGACATGCCGACGTCGTGGAGGAGGGCACCGCCGGCGACCACCACCTCGGCATCGCGTGCCGACATGCCATGGTCGGCGACAACGGCTGGCTCCACCCCGGCCTTGACCAGGAGCCGGAGCAGGCGCAAGGAGATGTTGAGCACTATCTGGGTATGGACCCAGGAGTGATCCGACATCCCAAGCCGTTCGGCGTGGACCTGGGCCATGTACCACCAGGTCCGCACCTGCTCGTCGCCGTTAACTGCATCTAGGAACTGCTCAAGCTTGCGATTGCCGCGGGTCGGGGCTCGTACACGAGCCTCGGCGATCGCCTCCTCCGGTGGCTTGCGGGTCGGCCCCTGCGGGTCCGGTGCTGGGACAGCCTCGTCGTTCATGGGCCCATCGTAGAAAGAGGCCCGGGTGTCCCGGGCCTCTTCCCCCTGAAACCCAGGTCTCCGCCAGCTTGCAGGACGCGGTCAGCCGCAGACGGGCCAGGGACTGGAACCAGAGGCGGCGTAAAGAAGAGCTGCTCTGTAGTCCTGCTCAGCCTCCGAAGCTGCTGCTGGATCACCGGAGCCGCCCATCGATTCCCAGGTTCCGTAGTCGAACTGGTACTTGCCTCGGTAGCTGCCGTCTGACGAGACCGCGGTTGGGTCGCCGCCAGACTCGCAGGCGCCTATGGCGTCGAGCGTTGACTGCGAGACGCCGCCGGGGAGGGTGGCGAAGGCTTCGCGATGCTCCTTGCGCAGTCTTTCCTTGCGGGCGACGCGGATTCGGTGGACGCCGACTCGGATCGCGCGGTGCAAGCTCTGCACCGGAGCGGTCAGCACTGCGAGTTGAGCCGGCTCCGCATTTGCGAGGCCGATCCGCTGTGGGGAGCTATCGCTGTCCGGGGCGGCGATCGCCACCGCTGGGATGGCGAGAGCGATCACCACGATTGCGATGAGGTATGTGTGTTTCGAATATGTGTGTTCTGTGAGCAAGACGCGGAACCGTGGCGAGGTTCCGGGTCCCGCAGGGTGACCGCGCGCACATAAGACCCTGACTGCGTGCGGATCTGCACGATCTCAGGCATGAACCGGAAGTCTCAGTTGTGGCCGGTGAACCCGATCGTGCGCAAAAACCCGCGATCATCAGGGCCATCGACGGCCAGCCCCCCACCTCGCGCCTGCTCCTGGCCTGCCCCGATCAGCCCGGGCTGATCGCCGCGGTCAGCGGCTTCCTCGCCGACGCCGGTCGCAACATCGTCGACGCCGATCAGCACTCGAGCCAGGAGGGGCGCTTCTTCATGCGGATGGCCTTCGATCCCGCCCCCGAAGGGGATCGGGTGGGTCTCTACCGTCGCTTCGAGGAGGAGTTGGCCGGCCCCCTGAAGATGGAGCACCGCTTTGCCGAGTCGAGCGAGCGCAAGCGGATCGCGATCATGGTCTCGCGCGAAGACCACTGCCTCTCCGACCTGCTCTGGCGCTGGCGCAGTGGTGAGCTGGGAGCTGACGTGATCGCGGTCGTGTCCAACCATCCCGACCACGCCGATCAGGTTGCCTCTCTGGGTCTCCCCTACCACCACGTGCCGGTCGAGGAGGGAGGCAGAGAGGCGGCCGAGGAGCAACTGCTGGAGCTGCTCGGCGGCAAGATCGACCTGCTCGTCCTCGCCCGCTACATGCAGATCCTCTCGGCGGACTTCCTGCGCCAGGTAAAGGCGCCGGCGATCAACATCCACCACAGCTTCCTGCCCGCCTTCGTCGGCGCCGACCCCTACGCCC
Source organism: Solirubrobacterales bacterium (assembly GCA_035472395.1). Taxonomy (GTDB): domain Bacteria; phylum Actinomycetota; class Thermoleophilia; order Solirubrobacterales; family 70-9; genus VRUE01. Next base: position 13,669 of record DATIPC010000033.1, on the reverse strand, counting down.
GCGCCCACGAGCGCGGCGTCAAGCTGATCGGCGCCACCGCCCACTACGTCACCGAGGACCTGGATGCAGGCCCGATCATCGACCAGGACGTGACCCGGGTCAGCCACCGCGACGAGGTCGATGACCTGATGCGGATCGGGCGCGACATCGAGCGCCTCGTCCTCGCCCGCGCCGTCAAGGCCCACCTCGACGACCGGGTGCTGCTCGACGGAGCGCGAACCATCGTCTTCTGAGGCACTGCCCCAAGTCCTGGCTGCACAGCCAGTTTTGCCGTAAAGTGGCGCAATGGAGCAGGCGACCCTTCCCCGCCCGACCTCGATTGCAGTCCCTTCGTACCCGCCCGGGCCTCGGGCGCCGGGGGTAGTACAGATGTTGCGCTACGCGCGAGATCCGCTCGGCTTCCTGATCGAGCTGCAGCGACGACACGGCGACATCTTCACTATCTCCTTTCCCTATTTCGGCCGCGCCGTCTACGTCGCAAGCCCGGATCTGGTCAAAAGCGTCTTCACCGGCTCTCCCACCTCTTTTCATGCCGGCGAGGCGAACGCAACGGTCCTCGAGCCGGCGCTCGGACCAAACTCGGTGCTGACCCTCGACGAGGGTCCTCACATGCGCCAGCGGAAGCTGCTGCTGCCGCCCTTCCACGGGGAGCGGATCGAGCGCTACGGCGCATTGATGCGCGAGGTCACCCTGCGGGAGATGGAGAGCTGGCCGGTGGGCGAGCCATTCGCGCTGCGCCCTCACACCCAACGGATCACTCTGGCAGTGATCATGCGCGCCGTCTTCGGTGTCCACGACGAGGAGCGGCTGGTCCGCTTCGGGCGGCTGATCGAGACCTTCAGCGAACGCGTCAACGTGATCACCGTCCTCCCCATGCTGCGCCGCAACTTCGGCCGCTGGAGCCCTTGGACGCGCTTCCTGCGTGTCCGCGAGGCACTGGACGAGTTCATCTATGAGGAGATCGAGCTGCGGCGAGCCGAGGTCGAGTCCGGCGAGGAGGGGCACGATGACGTCCTCTCGCTGCTGCTGGCCGCCCGCTACGACGACGGCTCGCCGATGAGCGACGAAGAGCTGCGCGACGAGCTGGTGACGGTACTGGGCGCCGGGCACGAGACGACCGCGACCGGGCTGGCCTGGGCAATGGAGCGGCTGCTGCGCAGCCCGCGGGCGCTGGGGCTGCTGCGCGAGTCGATCGAGGCGGGCGAGGACGAGTACCTCGACGCGACGGTGAAAGAGACGCTGCGGGCGCGGCCGGTGATCGTCGACGTGGCCCGCAAGCTGACCGCGCCCGAGCGGATCGGAGGCTATGACCTGCCCGCCGGAACGTTCGTGATGGCGGCGATCGCCGCGCTGCACTACCGCGAGGACCTGTTCCCCGATCCGGGCGAGTTCCGCCCCGAGCGCTTCCTCGATGGCAGGGGCGACACCTACGCCTGGATCCCCTTTGGCGGCGGCGTGCGGCGCTGCATCGGCGCCGCCTTCGCCGAATACGAGATGCGAGTCGTCCTGCGCGCGATCCTCGAGCGAGCCGAGCTCAGCGCCCCAGACCCCAAGCCGGAGAAGGTCAAGGTCCGCAACATCACCCTCGCCCCCGGCAAGGGCACGGTGGTCAGCCTGGATCGGCCGCTGCGCTGACCTCGGCTTCGGCAGCCTCCCACTGCTCGTAGAGGTCGGCCACCGCGCGCTTCGCTGTGGCGTGTCGCTTTTCCGCTCGCTCGACCCGGCTGGGACTCGTCCACGCTTGCGGGTCCGAGAGCTCCTCCTCGACCTGCCGCAACTCGGCCTCCGCCTGCTCGATCCGCTCGGCCAGCCGGCCCGCTTTCCTGGCCGCCTTCTTCGCCGTGCGGTCGGAGTTGCGCCCTACGGCCGTGCGAACCGGCTTGGCGGCCTGCGCTGCGGCAGTTGTCGCGGCCTCCTTTTCGTCGCGCTCGCGCTGGTAGGTCGCCCAGCCGGTCGGGTGGCTGCGCAGCTCACCGCCCTCGCAGACCACAGTGCGCGTGCCGACCGCCTCCAGCAGCGCCCGGTCGTGGGAGACGAGGACCACCGCCCCCTCGAAGGCAAGGAGCGCGTCCTCGAGCGCCTCGCGGCTCTCGAGGTCGAGGTGGTTGGTGGGCTCGTCGAGGATCAGCACGTTGGCGCCGGAGGCGACCAGGATCGCGAGCGAGAGGCGGCGCTGCTCGCCGCCGGAGATGTCGCCGAGCTCCTTCTGGGCGTCGGCTCCCGAGAAGAGGAAGCCGCCGAGCAGGTCGCGCGCCTTCTGGCCGCTGAGACCGGTCTGGCGCTGTGCGGCGTCGAGCACCGTTCCCTCCCCCGCCGCCGTGTCGGCGTGCTGGGAGAGATAGCCGATCTTGACGTTGTGGCCGAGTCGGACCGAGCCGGCAGCCAGCTCGGTCCGGCCGGCAAGAGTCTCGATCAAGGTCGTCTTGCCGGCACCGTTGGGCCCGACCAGGACCACGTGCTCGCCCCGCTCGACTTCGAGCCGAGCATCGGAAAGCAGGGTGCGACCTGGCACCTCGATAGTCGCCCCGACCAGTTTGAGCACAACCCGCCCCGGCCGCTCCGGCGCCGCGAAGGAGAAGCGCAGGTTGCGCCGGTCGCGCTGCTCGGCCTCGACCCCATCGCGCTTGATCCGGTCGATCTGCTTCAACCGCGACTGCGCCTGGCGGGCCTTGGTCGCCTTGTAGCGGAAGCGCTCGACGAAGCGCTCCATCCGCTCGATCTCCGCCTCCTGGCGCTCGATCGCCTTGCCGCGGGCGATCTCACGCGCCGCCTGTTCCTTGCGCCAGGCGTGCCAGGGGCCGGCGAAGAAGCGCGCCCGTTTCGCCTCCAGCTCGAGCACCGAGGTGCCGACCGCCTCGAGGAACCAGCGATCGTGGGCGACCAGGACGACCGCCGAGTCGAGGTCGCGCAGATAGCGCTCCAGCCACTCCAAGGAGGGGATGTCGAGGTGGTTAGTCGGCTCGTCGAGGAGCAGCAGATCGGGCCGGGTCGCCAGCGCCCGTGCCAGCGAGGCACGGGTCAGCTCGCCACCGGAGAAGGTCGAGAGCGAGCGCTCGCTCTCCTCGCCGCTGAATCCAAGCCCGCGCAGGACGGCGAGCACGCCGTCGCGCCAGCGGTAGCCACCGCCATGCTCGAGCCGCTGTTGGGCGGCGGCATAGGCGCCCAGGGTCTCCTCTCCGGCATCGCCGCGTGACATCGCCGCCTCCAGCCGCTCCAACTCGGCCTCGGTCTCCAGCATGTCGCTGCGCCCGGAGAAGACGTACTCGCCGAGGGAGACTGCCGCTTCGCGCGGTGGGCGCTGATCGTGCAGCGCGACGCGAGCGCCTTTCTGCAACACGAGGCTGCCCGAATCGGGGGCGAGCTCACCCGCCAGCATCCGCAGCAGGGTCGACTTGCCGGCGCCGTTGCGACCCGAGAGCGTCATCCGCTCTCGCGGCTCGAGCTTGAAGGAGACGTCGGCGAACAGCAGCTTGCCGCCCATGTGGACGTCGAGAGACGTTGCGGTCGCGATTGCCATCGCGCCTACGTTACGAGAAGTAACCCAGAGCCCATCCCGGCAGGGCTTTCACTTAACTTTTTCGATGTATTGCGTTTGGGCTGACGCCCTGAGGTGTCGGCGAAAAAGTACAAGACGTTCCAGCCCTACCGGGATGGGCTCTACGCAAGCAGAGTGACCAGGCCGCGAGCGATCATCAGTGCGCCAAGGATGAGGGCTACGCGCACCGCCCAGCCCCGGCCGCGCTCGCGCAGTGCCCCCTTGAACCGCTCGACCGCTTTCGGCGTCCAGTCCGGGGCGACCGTGTAGGCGATCAGCGGAACCTCCAGCAGCATCAGCATGATCAGGTTGAAGGCGAGGACGACGACGACGGTCACCGGATCGGTCAGATTCTCGTCGGCGATGCGGTAGAGCGCGGTGATGTAGGTGGCGCCAGGCAGGGTGAGGAGGGCGCCGACGACGAAGGTGACGCGGGCCGAGCCGCGGCCGAGCGTCCGCTGCCAGCGCGGCAGCTCTTGCGGCCCCTTCGCCGCCTTGCGCTCCCGCCGCCGCTCCCCCAGCGGCCTGTCGCGCCCGGTTCCGATCACGTAGGCGATCGCCAGCGCCAGGCCGCCGAGGGCGAGGTCGGCCCCCGGCCCGAGCGTCGTCTGCGTCGTCTTCACCAGGCCCGAGTGCCGCAGCGCGAAGACGATGACGAGGCCGAGCGTCACACTGGTCATCGCCGCTCCAAGCAGGTAGCCGAGCAGCAGCCGCTTCGGGTGCGGCAGCATCAGCATCACGGTCGTCGCCGCCAGCAACGTCGGGTAGAGCGCCGCCAGGAATGCGAGAAAGAAGACGTCGCCCACGCCTCGACCCTATTAAGGACGTGCGGCAGGCGTAACCTGAGGGCGTGGAGCGAGACGAGATGCGGACGATTCAAGCGCCGCTGAAGGAGCGCTATGCGCAGGAGCCGGAGGCGGCCCTCGTCACCTTGAAGGCGAGCGGGCACCTCGGAGCAGGCGTCTCCTGCTCGGTCGATACCGGGCGGGCGCTGGCCGAGGCGGGCCTTCATCCCGCCTCCGGCGGTGACGGTTCGCTGCTCTGTTCGGGAGACATGCTGCTGGAGGCGCTGGTCGCCTGCGCCGGGGTGACGTTGCGGGCGGTCGCCACCTCACTGGGAATCGCGGTCGAGTCGGGCACCGTGCGAGCCGAGGGGGATCTCGACTTCCGCGGCACGCTGGCGGTCGATCGCGATGCCCCGGTCGGCTTCCGCGCGATTCGGCTTGATTTCGACCTCGCAACCGGCGCCAGCAAGGAAGAGCTGGCCACCCTGCTGAAGCTGACCGAGCGCTACTGCGTCGTCTTCCAGACGCTCTCCGCCCCGCCGGAGCTGTCGGTCTCGGCCGAGACCGGCTAGACGGAATCTAGGTCAGGCAGGAAAGTACTTGCTGGCGATCTGGTCGATCGTGCCCTTGGTCCTGATCGTGGTCAGGCCGAGGGCGGCGGAGATCGCCTTCAGGTCAAGCTCCGAATCCGACATGCCACCGTCTGGAAGCCAGTAGAGCTCACGGCCCGCGAGCGCGAGTCGATCCACCGGGGTGGACATCGCCAGCGCTTTCCCCGCCGCAGCCGCGGAGGGCTTTTTCACCAGCAGCGCCACCTGGAGCTTGCCCGCCGAGGCATCGACGAGCTTCGCGTCGAAAGGCCGCTGCGCGGCAATCGCCAGCAGCTCCCTCGCCGAGCGCAGGAAGACCGGGACCTCGTAGTCGAGCGCATCGGCAAGGCCGCCTTCCAGGCGCGAGGTCAGCGTTGCGGCTGGCTCGTCCCTCTCGAAGATCACGTTGCCGCTGGCCCGAAAGGTGGCGACGTCATCGCAACCGAGCGCCTCGAAATGCGAGCGCAGCTCGTCGTTGGTGATTCGGCGGCCGCCGAGGTTCATGCCCCGCAGGAATGCGACGTAGCGATCCACGGCCAAGCACCCTATGAACTCCACGCGCCCGCGTGCGACGATCCGCGAATGAGTGCCGACTACGAGAGCCTCCCACCGGACCTCCCCGCACCAGAGGACGACGGCGGCGCCGATCACCTGACCGGAATGCCGGTGCCGGAGCTGGCGCTGACCTCGACGCTCGGCGAGACCGCCAACCTCGCGGAGATGGCGTGGAAACGGCTCGTCGCCTACCTGTACCCGCGGACCGGGATTCCGGGCCAGCCACTGCCGCTGGGCTGGGACGACATTCCGGGCGCGCGGGGATGCACCCCGCAGAGCTGCGCGTTCCGGGACAGCCTCGCGGAGCTCAGCGACCTCGGCGCCGCAGTGATCGGGATCAGCGCGCAGGAGCCGGACGAGCAGCGCGAGTTTGCCGAGCGCGAGCACATCCCCTTCCCGCTGCTGAGCGACAGCGGCATGAAGCTGGAGGCGGCGCTGCGGCTGCCCACCTTCGAGGCCGGCGGCACGACCCTCTACAAGCGCCTCACCTTCGTCGCCGATGCAGGGCGCATCGTCAAGGTCTTCTACCCCGTCTTCCCGCCCGACCGCAACGCCGCCGGTGTGCTCGGCTGGCTGCGCGGTACCTACTGACAAGAGCTGCTGATCGATGGAGGCGGCCGGAATTGAACCGGCGTCCGTGGCCGTAGCGCGAAGGCTTCTACAGGTTTAGCCGGCGCTTGAATCTCGTCTCCCGGGGTCCGCGCCGGCGGGCACTACGGGAGACAAAGCCCTCTGAAATGTCCCCTGGCGGACGGGGCGATCCCCCCGGGTAAGCCCGCAATTTGAAGCCGGTGCCCCCCTCCGCGGGCGGGAGAGGGCCGACTCTCACTCACTTAGATCTAACTAAGCAGCGAGGGCGAACTCATGGTCCGCACGTATTGGTTGGTGCCGGTGTTTAACGAGGCCTCCGACCACCTCGACCTGCAACCGTTCGCACGGACCGACCGCGTCGAAGCCTGTCGCCCCCGTGCTATGTGCCTCCGATTGTACGGTGTATCGGATGAGCGCGGAGCGAACAAGCGTGCATATCTGGTTCTTCGCGCCGTGAGCGGAGCGCGAAATTGATGTCCATGGAGCGCGAATTCGACGCAATCGTGATTGGAGCGGGCGCCCCGGGGGAGGTCTGCGCCGGGCGTCTCGCGGACGGTGGCCTCGAGGTCGCGATCGTCGAGCAGCACCTGATCGGCGGCGAGTGCTCCTACTACGCCTGTATGCCGTCAAAGGCGCTGCTGCGCCCCGGCGAGCTGCTGGCCGAGGCACGGCGGGTGCCGGGGGTCGGCGCGGCGGTGACCGGGGACCTCGACCCACAGGCGGTCCTCGACCGGCGCGACGAGGTGATCCACGACCTCGACGACTCGGGGCAGCTTCCCTGGCTGGAGGAACGCGGCATCGAGCTCTTCCGCGGCGAGGGCAGGCTGGACGGCGAGCGGCGCGTGACCGTCGGCGAGGAGACGCTGGTTGCCCGCAAAGCTGTCGTCGTGGCTACCGGGAGCGGCGCCGCGATGCCGCCGATCGAGGGGCTCGACTCGATCCGCGCCTGGAACAACCGTGACGCAACGACTTCGAAGCGGGTCCCTCGGAGCATGATCGTCCTCGGCGGCGGACCGGTCGGGTCAGAGCTGGCCCAGGCCTGGTCGACGCTCGGGACCGAGGTCACCCTGATCGAGGGCGAGGAGAGGCTGCTGCCGCGCGAGGAGCCCTTCGCGGGTGAGCAGGTCGCCGCTTCGCTGCGCGACTCCTACGGAATCGACGTGCGAACCGGCGTCCTCGCCGAAAGGGTCTCCCCCGGCGGCGAAGGGGTCGTGGTGAAGCTCAACGACGGGAGCCAGGTGGAAGCGGCGGAGCTCCTGGTCGCGATCGGCCGCGTGCCGCGCACCGAGGGGATCGGGCTGGAGTCGACTGGTGTCGAACCCGGCGAGCATGGCTTCCTCGAGACCGACGAGCGGCTACGGATCGGGGGGCGAGAGTGGCTCTACGCGGTTGGGGACGTCAATGGGCGGGCGCTGTTCACCCACATGGGCAAGTACCAGGCGTGGGTCGCTGCCGAGAACGCGCTCGGCCGAAAGGTCGATGCGATCGCCGAAGGCATCGGCTCGCCCCGGGTCACCTTCACCGACCCCCAGGTCGCCGCCGTCGGCAAGACGCTGGGCCAAGCCAAGGAGGCCGGGATCGACGCCCGCGCGGTCGACATCCCCACCGATGGCACCGCCGGCGCCAGCTTCCAGGGCAAGGACACGGGCGGTACTTCGCGGATCGTCGTCGACCAGCAATCCAAGACGATCGTCGGCGCGACCTTCAGCGGCTTCGAGACGGCCGACTTCCTCCACGCGGCAACCATTGCCATCCTCGGCGAAGTACCCCTACCCCGCCTGCGTCACGCGGTAGCTGCCTACCCAACCCGCAGCGAGGTCTGGCTGAAGCTACTGGAGCAATACGAACGCTGAAACTCTCGGGACAAGCCGTCGCCAAGACCCAGGCGGGGTCTCCCGCGGGTGCCTCGCGAAGCGGCTCCGCAGAGTGATTCCTCCGCGAAGCGGTCCAACATAGTGAGCGAAGCGAACATAGGCACCAGCGGGAGACCCCGCCTGGGTCGGAATCGGAAGCTAGATCTGCGAGCGGCGCTTCAGGTCTTCCGCGAACTCGCGCGGTAGGCCCGGGATCTCATCCAGTTCGTCGATCGACTGGAAGCGACCGACCCGCTCGCGGTGAGCGAGCAGGCGGGTTGCCTGGGTGACCGACAGACCGTGGGCTCGCAGTTGCTCGAAGCTGACGTTGTTGAGTTCGATCGCCTCGCTGGACTGCGCAGGAGCGGCAGCTGGTGGGGGCTCTGGCTGCGGTGACGGCGGCGGGCCAGGCTGAGGAGTCGGTTGCGGTGGCACCGGCGGTGGACTTGGCTGTGGCTCAGGTGCCGGGGGCTGCGGTGCAGGCGGTGGTGGTGCCGAGGCCGGGGGAAGGGGCGGCGTGGACGGTGGCTGCGGTGCAGAGGGCAGTGGCTCGGAGATGGGCTCGCTCAGGGGTGGCGGCCCGGGCTGCTGGGGCTCGACCGGGGGAATTGCCGCCCCTCCGCTTCCCTGCACCGAGCCGAGCACGGCTTGCTCGGCTTCGGTGGCGCGGCGCTCCGCCTCGCGGGCGCGCTCCTCGGCCTGGGCTACGCTTGCTTCGATCTCGCGCAGGCGCTGCTGGCGCTCCGCTTCCTGCGATTTCAGCTTCGCCAGACGCTCCGCCTCGGCGGCACGCCGTTCCGCGGCTTTGGTTCTCTCCTCGATCTGACGCAAGCGCTCCTGCGCGTCGGCAAGCGAGCGTTCCTGTGCTTCGCGCCCCTGCTGCAGTTGCTGTTCAGCCGTCTGCATGTCCGGCCCCGGCGGTGCAGCTGGAGGTGGTTGCGGCGGGGAAACCGCGGCCATGCTCTGCGTCGTCTGCCCTGCCTCGGCGCTCGCTCGCCGCTCCTCGGCCTCGCGCTGCAGGCGTTCGGCCTCCGCGATACGGCGATCGGCCTCGGCTCGAATCCGCTCCTCCTCGCGCTGGATTTCCGACACCTTGTCCTGGACGCGCTGTTCGGCGGCAGCAGGGTCGTATCCCCCTGCCGCGGGAGGCAGTGGGGGAACCACGCCTGGCTGCACAGCCGGCTGAGGCGACCCCGGCGCGGCGGGCGGCGGAACCATTGCTTGACCAGGAGGCGGCGGTGGCGGCGGTGGCACCGCCTGAGGCGGCGGGGCGAACTGGGGCGCCGGGGGGAGCTGCTGACCCGGCTGAGGAGGCTGTGGCGGCTGCATCGTCGCTGCCGCTGGCCGCTCGAAGAGCGCCCGCTCCTGCGCGGCGCGGGCCATGGTGAGCTCGCGCTCCGCCTTGGCTGCCTCCTTCTTTGCCTTGCGCCCCGTCCGGCCACCGGCGGCGGGTTTGCCGCGCCGCTCGACCCGTTTCCTCGCTCGCTCTTCGCGCCGCCGCTTCGCCTCTTCCTGGCTGCGCTTACGGTGTTCGGTGCGGGCAGCGCGCTGCTGCAGGCGAGCCTGCTTGCGCTTCTCCTTGGCGTTCAGTGGCTGCCCCGAGGGCGGCGGGGGCGGTGCTGCCGCAGAAGTCATTCCTTGTCCCGGCTGCGTCTGCGGCAAGGGCTGCCCTGCCGGAGGCGGGGGAGGCTTGCCGGCGCCTGCTTTTTTGCCCTCGCCCTTGCTGCGACGCTGGGCGATGCTGGCGACAAGCAGCAAGAGCAGGATCGCCACCACCAATCCGGCGACGATGTACTCGACGTTGTCGCTGACGAAGTCGGCCACGGAACCCCGAAGCTACCTCATTCGGCCCTTGAATTCGCGCTCGACCTCGCGTCGCACGTCGCGATCCGCGATCTCGCGCCGCTTATCGCGCCCCTCCTTGCCGCGAGCCAGCGCCAACTCAACCTTGGCTCGCGAGCCCTTGAAGTAGATCCGGGTCGGAATCAGGGTCAGGCCGCGCTCCGCCGTCTTGCCGATCAGGCGCTCGATCTCCGCCCGGTGCAGGAGCAGCTTGCGGGGGCGTTCCGGCTCGTGGTTCTCGCGGCTGGCCGGCTCGTAGGGCGGAATATGGAGTTTGCGCAGCCACGCCTCGCCATCGTCGATGACCGCGTAGGCATCGGTCATCTGCGCTTTGCCGTTGCGCAGCGACTTGACCTCGGAGCCACGCAACACGATTCCCGCCTCGACCTTCTCGATCCACTCGAATTTGTGCCGTGCCCGGCGATTGGTCGCAACATCTCCCGAGGCCGGCTCGCGTTTCTTCTTCACCTTTTTGGCCATCGCTCAGCTCTCCTCCGGCTCCAGATCCGCCCGGCCCCGCGCCGGCTCGACTCCGCTCACTTGGACGGATATCGGGTCGCCGAGCCGCAGCTTGCGGTGCGACTCGGCGCCGACCAGCGCCGTCTCGGTCTCGTTCAGCTCGAACCGCTCGGATCCGCCCAGCAACCGGGCCGGCAGGAACCCTTCGTAGACGTCGCCCAGCTCACCGCCGAAGCCGACGAAGGCACCGGCGCGAATCAGTCCCGAGACCTCCCCTTCGAAGACGACGTCGGCACCCCGCTCGCGCCGCTCGCGCTCGAGCAGGAAGGCGGCGCAGATGTCGTCCGCCCGGCGCTCGATCCGCATCGAGTCGCGCTCGCGCTCGCTGCACTGCCAAGCCGCCTCGCGCGTTTCGGCGGCGCTCGGCGCCTGCTCCCCCTCCCCCAGCACCGCCAACAGGGCGCGGTGGACGATCAGGTCGGGGTAGCGCCGGATCGGCGAGGTGAAATGGCAGTAGGCGGCGCTGCCGAGACCGGCGTGGCCGCTGTTTCGCTCGCTGTAGGAGGCCTGTTTGAGGGATCGAAGCACGAGCGATGTATACGCCGCCCGGCCGTGCCCGCGCCGCGCCGCCTCGCGCGCCACCAGCCGGCTCGCCTCCGCCGCCAGCGCCGCCGCCTCGCGCGGCGCCGGCGTCCCGCGCAGCGGCGGCGTCGGGATCTCCAGCTCGTGCAACTGCCCGATCAGCCGTTCGACCCGCGGCGGGTCGGGCGGCGCGTGAACCCGGTAGATCGCCGCTACCCGCTTGCGCTCCAGCAATTGGGCCACCTGCTCGTTGGCGAGGATCATCAGCCGCTCGATCAGCCGGTGCGACTCGGTCTGAGCGACGCCGCGCGCGCCAACCACCTGCCCGCGCGCATCGAAGCGGAACTCGGGCTCGAAGGACTCGACGTCGAGGCTGGTCGCACCACGCCGCTCGCCCAGCAGCGCCGCCGCCTCGCGGGCCACGGCGAGCGGCTCGGCGACCGCCGCCGGCGCCTCGCCGCGGCCGGAGAAGACGAGGTCGAGGCGGTCGTAGTCGAGCCGCGCGTCGGAGCGGATGCGGCTGCGATAGAAGCTCGCCGAGCTTGGCTTGCCGCCCGGGCCAAGCTCGATCTCCGCGGTAACCGCAAGTCGCTCCACCCCTGGCGCGAGGCTGCAGGCCTCCTCGCTCAGCGCACGTGGCAGCATCGGCTCCACCGCCCCCGGCGCGTAGGTGCTGTTGGCGCGCCGCCTCGCCTCGCGGTCGAGCGGCGAGCCGGGCGGGACGTGGGCGGCGACGTCGGCGATATGGATCCAGAGGCGGATCCCCTTGCCCTCGCGGCGCGCCGAGACCGCATCGTCGAAGTCGCGCGCGGTCGCCGGATCGACGGTGAAGGTCGGCAGCTCGGTCAGGTCGCGGCGCGGACGGCCGCGGGACTCGGCGGCGCCGGCCGCTTTGCCGGCCTCAAGCTCCAGCGAGGCGCGAAAGCCCCGCCCACCAAGCTCGTCGCGTAGCAACGCCTCGATCGCGTCCCGCGCGTTCTTTGGCTCGGCCCGCTTTCGCCCTCGGCCACGACCGCGCTGCCGCTCCCGGTGGTAGCGCCAGTCGCGATTGCCCACGGCTAAGCCTTCCGCTGCGTTTTTTGGCGGCATAGCGGACAAAAGTCGCAGCGGAAGCTCATCGCTCCGCCGCCAACACCGCCAGGGCGCGTTCGAGGGCCTCGTCACGAGCGGTGCCCGGCAGGTCGCGGACCGGCACGTCCGGATGGATGCCCTTGCCCGCCAGGTTGGTCCCGTCCGGGGTGAAGTACTCGCCGACCGTCAGCTTCAGCGCCCCGCCGTTAGAGAGGTCGATCTCCTGCTGGAAGACGCCCTTGCCGTAGGAGCGCGTGCCGACCGTCTTCGCCCCCGCGTCGTCGGCCAGGGCCGCGGTCAGGATCTCCGCCGCGGAGGCGGTGTTGCGGTCGATCAGGACCACGATCGGCAGCGGCGGCAAGTTGCCCCCCGTGGTCTTGTAGACGGCGTGGCCCTGGCTGCGCGAGTTGGTCGATACCACCGTTTCGTCCTTCGGCAAGAAGATGCTCGCGTTCAGCACCGCCTCCTCCAACAGGCCGCCGCCGTTGCCGCGCAGGTCGAGCACCAACCCCTGCGCGCCACCGTCCTGCAGCCTGCGCACCGCCCGGCGCAACGCCGCGTGAGCGCCTTCGCTGAAGGTGGCGAGGCGGGCGTAGCCAAGCTTCCTGCCACCCACCGTCTCCAGCCTGCTGCTTACCACCGGCAGCGAGATCTGGGCGCGGGTGAGGCGCAGCTGGCGGACCTTGCCGCCCTTGGGGTTGCGCACCCCGACCGTCACCTCGCTCCCTTCGGGGCCTTTGATCAGTGCCGTCGCGGCATTCGAGTCGAGGCCGGCTATGGAGCGGCCGCCCACCGAGACGATCGCCTCGCCGACCACGATCCCAGCCCGTTCGGCCGGCGAGCCCTTGAAGACCTGTTCGATCCGCAGGCCGTTCTTGACCGCGGTGACGCTGAGGCCAACGCCCGAGAAGCGTCCCTCGATTTCCTCGTTGAAGCGGGAGAGCATTTCCGGCGAGAAGTAGTCGGAGAAACGGTCGCGGTAGCGCAGGCGCAGCCCCCGCACCATGCCCTGCAGGGAGGAGTTGGTCAGCTGGTGCTGGGAGACCGGGCGGTAGTAGTTGTCTTCGATCAGCTCGGTCGCTTCGGCGGTCAGGCCCGCCGAGTCATCGACGAAGAAGTCGCGCAGCGCCGGCGGCATCTTCGCCGGGTGGCCGCCGAGCCAGAGTCCGGCCGCGAGCATCGCGAGCAGCGCGGCCACGAGGCCAAGCGTCCGCGCAGCCCTCATGCCGGTCTCAAGTGACTGTCTGAGGATCCGCGTGTGCGGCTGGCGAGCGCCGGACCAAGCGTGGCAAGGACGCAGAGAGGCCGAATAGCAGCGCTATTTGGCCGACTGAGGACGCCGCCACGCGCCGGTCCGCCGCCGCCAGACGCGCGCGGGGGTCCTTGGACAGTCACTAAACCTTGAGGAAGCGGCGCAGGGTGACGCCGGAGCCGATCGCCGAGACCAGCACGGCGGCGGCGAAGAGGATCGCGACCAGCGCCGGGAAGGAGAGCGTGGTGGCATTCTGCGCCGCCAGGAAGCCGATGCTGTTGCTCAGCGGGTCGACGATCGTCAGCTTGCCGAGCCACAGGATCAGTATGGCCACCAGACCGCCGAAGAAGCCGACCACGACCCCCTCGATCATGAACGGCCAGCGGATGAACCAGCGGGTCGCACCGACCAGCCGCATCACCTCGACCTCGCGGCGGCGGGTGTAGATCGAGAGCCGGATCGTGTTGCCGACCAGCATCAGGGAGGCGATGATCAGCAACGCCGTGATGATCGTCAGCACGATCTTCAGCGCGCTCGTCACCTGCTCGATCTTC
>DATIPC010000032.1:0-26312 GCA_035472395.1 Solirubrobacterales bacterium | reverse complement strand
GGTTCCACATGGCGATGCTCGCCTGCGCCGGGCTCTCGGCCGCGGGCGGGATCCTGGCCTGGCTGACGATCAGCTCCGAGGTGCTCGAGGGGGAGCCGGAAGCGAAGGTCGAGGAGCCCGAGTTCTCCTGCGCGATCGCGGGAACGCCGCTGCGGGCTTCGAGCGAATAACGCGATGCGTTACGATATATCGCGTTAGTAATCGATAGAAAGGTATTTCGATGCACCACAGATGCAATCCACGCCACGCCGGCGTCCACGGGCGGCAGGAGTTCGCCCGCAGCCGCGGCCTTCGTTACGGCCGGGGTCGCGGCGGCCCCCGAGCGCGCCGCGGCGATGTCCGCGCAGCGGCCCTGGCCCTGCTCGCCGAGCGGCCGATGCACGGCTACGAGATGATCAAGGAGATCGAGGAGCGCACCGAGGGGGCTTGGACCCCGAGCGCCGGCTCTATCTACCCGACCCTGCAGATGCTCGAGGAGGAGGGGCTGATCAGCGGCCAGGAGATCGACGGCAAGCGCCGCTTCACCCTCACCGACAGCGGTAAGTCCGAGCAGGAGTCGCGAGCCAGTGAGGAGACCCCTTGGGACGCGGTCCGCGCCGGCGCCGACCCCGAGCAGATCCACCTGCGCGACTCGGTCCACAAGCTGCACCACGCGATCGGCCAGGTCTTCCACGCCGCCGACGAGGCCCAGCAGCGCCGGGTCCGCGAGCTGCTCGACGAGACCCGCCGCAAGATCTACGCGATCCTCGCCGAGGAGGGCTGAGACCGAGGGCCAGTTGGTCGCAGCCGACTTTCCCTTGTCATAGGGGGGTAAAGGTCGGCTGCGCTATCGCGGTTCATCTCTACCTGGAGGAGAGCTTCAGCTTCCGCATCGCCACTCCCGAGGCAGCGGTCCCCTTCACTTAGGCGATAGCGTCGCGGCGATGAAGCCGGTGATCGTCTCGGTCGAGGTGGCGAAACCCGCCGCGGAGGTCTACGAGTTCCTCGACGTGCTGGCCAACCACGAGGGGTTCATGGACCACTTCCTGGTCGACTGGAAGTTCTCCGGCCCGACCCATGGTGTGGGCGCGCGGGCGGCGGCGAGGGCGAACGCGGTGGGCTCGCAGGACTGGACCGATTTCGAGATCGTCGAGGCCGAGCCGCCGAGCCGAATCGTCGAGGAGGGAGTCGGTGCCGGCGGCAAGCGGCGCACCCGCGGCACCTACCGGCTCGAGCCGCTGCCCGATGGGCGCACTCGCATCTCCTTCGAGTTGGAGTGGCTCGAGGCATCGCGGGCCGAACGCCTCGCGCCGCCGCTGATCCGCGCCTTCGTCCGCCGCACCAACGGCAAGGCGATGCGCCGCCTCGCCAAGCAGCTCTCGTCGAGCTGACGGAGGCCGACAGCGGAGCGATCCTCGAACAGGTGGGGTGGCGCGATCGAGCGGTTCTCCGCCGCGGTCACCGGGCCGCGCGGGCGCTGGGTCGTGATCGCGGTGTGGATTCCACTTGCCCTTGCCGGCGCGCTCGCGCGCGGGCAGATCGGCGAGGTCACCGCAGCCGGCCAGACCAGCTTCCTTCCAGACGACGCGGAATCGACCCGCGTCGTGAGCGCGCTCCAGCGCGACTACAAGGGCGGCGACGACGTCCCCGCGATCGTCGTCTTCGAACGCAAGGGAGGACTGACGAGGGGCGACCTGAACGCGATCGGCCGCCTTGGCGAGGGGCTCGGCCGGCTTGGGATCGTCGGTGCGACGCCGGTATTCGACCCGATCTCCAGCAGGATCCGCCGCCCGCTCGGCGAGATCGCCACGATCGCCCACGGGGTCGGGCCGATCTCCCCCGACGGGGAAGCCGCGCTGGTCGGGCTCGCGATCGACTCCGACGATCGCGGCGCGATCGTCAAGGGGGTCGGCGAGATCCGCGCCTACCTCAGCCGGCACCGCTATCCGGGACTGCGCTCCTACGTAACCGGCCCAGCCGGGATCGCCGCCGACCTCGAGCAGGTCGTCGACGACGCCGGTGAGATGCTGCTGCTGGCGACCCTGGGGCTCGTCTCGATCCTGCTGCTGATCGTCTACCGGGCGCCGGTCCTCGCCCTGCTCCCCCTGCTCAGCGTCGGCGCCGCGTACCTGATCGCGGTGGGCGCCGCCTACGCGCTGATCGAGGCCGGCTGGATCACGGTCAACGCCGAGGGCACGATGCTGCTGCTGGTCCTCGTCTTCGGCGCTGGCACCGACTACTCGCTGCTGCTCGTCCGCCGCTACCGCGAGGAGCTGGAGAAGGGCCGCGAGCCCGCCGCTGCGCTGCCGGTCGCGCTCGCCGAGAGCGCCCCCGCGATCGCCGCATCGGGTGGGACGGTGATCGCGGCGATGCTGGTGCTGCTGCTGGCCGAACTGCAGTCGACCCACTGGCTCGGCCCGATCCTGGCGGTCGGGATCGCGGTCATGCTCGCCGCCGCCTTCACGCTCCTGCCCGCGGTCCTCTCGCTGCTCGGTCGGCGGGCCTTCTGGCCGGCGCGCGGGTTCGAAGCCCGCGAGGCGGACCGCAGATGGACGCGGGTCGCCGGCTTGGTTCGGCGGCGCGCGGGGCCGATCGTCGCCGTCGTGTCCGCGGGCCTGGTCCTGCTCGCGCTCGGCAACCTGGTCGATCACGGCACGATCGGCTTCGGCCAGGGCGAGACGCGACCGACCGAATCCAGCCGCGGCACCGAAGCGCTCAACGCGCACTTCCCGCCCGGCCTCTCCTCGCCGCTGACGGTGGTCGCGAGCGAGAGGTATTTCGCCCCGGTGCTGGAGCGGCTGCAGAGCCTGCCGACCGTCAAGCTCGCCTCGCCGGGCCCACCCTCGGCCAGCTCCGACGAGATCGCCTTTGCGGTGATCCTGCGTGGGAATCCCTTCTCGGGCGAGGCGGCGGACGCGGTCGAGCGGATCCGCGACCGGCTCCATGAAATCGATCCCGCCGCCCTCGTCGGCGGGATCCCGGCCGAGAACCTCGACGTCGAGAACACCAACGCCCGCGACACCAAGCTGATCCTCCCCGTGGTGCTGCTCGTCGTCGGGCTGATCCTGATGCTCGTCCTGCGGGCGCTGGTCGCGCCGGCCTACCTGATCCTCACCGTCGTCGCCTCCTTCGCGGCGACGCTCGGCCTGGCCACCTTCGCCTTCACGGAGCTGTTCGGAGCGAGCGGGATCGCCTTCAACCTTCCCCTGCTGGCGTTCATCTTCCTGGTCGCGCTGGGGGTCGACTACAACATCTTCCTGATGACCAGGGTGCGCGAGGAGGCGCGCGCCCTTGGCACCAGGGAGGGAGCCCTGGCCGCCCTCATCGACACCGGCGGCGTGGTCACCGGGGCGGGGCTGATCCTCGCCGGCACCTTCGCCACGCTGACCCTGCTGCCGCTCGAGGAGCTGGTCCAGATCGGCGCCACGGTGGCGGTCGGGGTCCTGCTCGACACCTTCGTCGTGCGGGCGCTGCTGGTGCCGTCGCTGACCTTTTTGCTCGGCGAGCGCGCCTGGTGGCCCTGGCGCTAGGCACTACCCTGGGGCGATGGGAAAGGTCCTCTACACAGCCGAGGCGCAGGTGACGGGTGGCAGGGTTGCCGGCCACGGCCGCACCTCCGACGGCGTGCTCGAGGTCGATCTGCGCACCCCGGCCGAGATGGGCGGAGATGGCGGCGGGACCAACCCCGAGCAGCTTTTCGCCGTCGGTTACGCGGCCTGCTTCGAGGGCGCCCTGGCCGCGGTTGCGCGCCGGCAGAAGCTCGAGGTGGGCGACGTCGAGATCGACTCCAAGGTGATGCTGGTGGCCGCTGAGGAGCGCACCTTCACGATCGCGGTCGAGCTGGCCGTGACGCTGCCCTCGGTCGAGGGCGAGAGCGCGGTGGAGCTGGTTCGCGCGGCGCACAAGGTCTGCCCCTACTCGAACGCGACCAGGGGCAACATCGAGGTGGCGCTGAGCGCCAACGGCGCCCCGGTCGACGCCTAGGAGGCCCCGCTCAGAGGCCGCCGGGGTGACGCGCGACGAAGTTGCGCGGGCTGACCGGTTCCGTGTGCCAGCGCGGCCCGCTCACCCCCGGTGGATCGTCGCGGGTATCGAACCGGAGCCCGGCGATCACCATGTAGACGTGGTGGTAGTTGGCGTAGACGGTGATCCAGCGCCCGACCCCGGCCTCTCCCCAGAACTCCAGCTGTCCGGAGACCATCGTCGAGTCGAGCTCATCGGCGCCGTGCAGCGCGTAGCCGACCGCACCTGAGCAGTCATAGCCGTGGGTCCACCAGCTCGCATGACCGCCGCCCCAGACGTACGGCCTGCCGGCGATGTGGTTGGCAGCCGCGATCGCCGCCTTGACCGCGTCCGGCGCGTCCGGCGGCGCGACCGCCCGGCCGTCGACGAGGGTCGCCCCGCAGCTCGCGCTGGTTCTAGTTGCGCTCGGCCCCGAGGCGCAGCTGGATCCCCACGGCACAGCCTGGCCCGCCGCCCCCGCAGCGCCGAAAGCCGCCAGCGCCGCCGCGGTCGCGAGAGCAAGCGCAATCCCCTGTCTGGTCCAGCGCGAGATCCGGAAAGGTTACGCAGGGGCGCCGGAAGCCCGCTCCCAGAGGCGCACCTGCAACGGCTCTTCGTCCTGCTGGCGACTCGCGGTCCAGAGGAAGCGCCGGTCGACGCGAACGTCGGCGCTGAGGTAGAGGACCGCGTCCAGGGCGTCCACTCCGGCGGGGACGCGGACTATCGCGTGCATCCTCTTGCTGCCGCCGATGCTGACGCCGGGCGGGGTCGAGTAATCCCAGTTGACGTCGTGGCCGCCGCGACCCGCCGCCTCGATCACCGGCTCGATCGCGTCGTAGTCGTGGCCGCTGGTGATCTCCCCCAGGCCCACCCCTACCTCCTGGAACTTGAGGGTCGGGGCGATTTTCAACCCGACCTGCCGCCGAATCTCCTTGTCGATACGCAACGGGTGGAGATCCTCGACCAGCCCGAGCGCACCGGAGGGATCGGGCGCCAGCTTGACCCGGAAGCGGGCCCACTCGATCTGCACCCGATCGACCTTGGGGCGGAACGAGCAGTCGAACCGCACGACGACGTATTCGTGATCCTGGCCGGAGAGCGCTTGCTCCCATTGCTCGCTGGGCTCGATCACGTCGCTGAGCATCCACGCCTTCGCGGGCTCGATCCGCAGCAGCGGCATGTCGCGTGCCAGGTCGAGCGAGCGCTCCTCCTCCACGCCGCGCTCCACCTCGCTTTCGACCAGCTCGAGCTGGCCCTCCCAGAGGGGGCCGCCCACCGACTCTGCCACCGGGAACGGCATCTCAGGCGGCCAGTCCCTCTATCGCCCAGTCGCCGATGAGGTCGAATGCAGCCCAGTAGTAAGGGTGTGCATGGGCGCCATCTTCGCGCACCGCGGTCATCGCCGTCCGCAGCGCAGCCGCCGCATCGCCGTCCACGGCGAGCGCCCGGTAGAACTCGCGCATCAGGCTCGCCGCGGCGGAATCCGCGACGCGCCAGCGGCTGACGATCGCCGAGCGGGCGCCCGCGATCAGGAAGGCCTCGGCGAGCCCGGTCCCCTCCTGGCCGGCGATCGCGCCGGCGCGGCCGGTCTCGCAGCCCGAGAGAACCAGCAGCTCGAGGTCGGTCTCCAGCTCGAGAAGGTCTCGCGCGGTCAGGCCGCCGTCGCGGAGGCGGATGCTCGACAGCAGGGAATCGGGCGAAGCGAAATCGGCGTGAGTCGCGAAGTGCGCGTGGCTGACCTGCGTCAGCGCCTCGCCGACGACGGCCGCCGTCGCCGTCGCCGAGATCACCTCGCCGCCGAGCACCTCGGCGACCGCCGCCGCCTCCTCCGCGGAGAAATCGAGGTCGCCGGTCGGATCGGCGACGATCATCGCCCCCCGTCCGCCGCCGTCCTCGGCCGGCCTGCGCAGGACCGCAAGCAGGTCGAGCGCGGGGACGATGACGACCGGCATATCGGTGCCGTCCGCCGAGACCAGACCGGCACGATCGAACACGACCGGCCAAGGGATCCAACTGTGGTACGCGGACGGCACGGTGACGACGCGCTCGCTGCCGTTGAGATGCTCGGCGAGTGGCTGCAGCAGCTCGACCAGTAGACGGTGCCAGGTCTCGTTGCGCCCGCTGCGACCGGCGCTGCCGATGACCTCGCGCCGGAGCAAATCGTGGACTCGAAACAGCTCCTCGAGGTTCAGGTTCGCCGAGCGCGAGACCGCGATCCGGTCGAAGTCCGCCCGCCAGGCGAGCGCGTAGCTCCCGCGCTCGGTGGTGTGGAGGGAGAGGATCGCCGTCTCCGGCCCGAGCTCGGCGGCGAGCGCGTGGATCTGCGCCCAGCTCTGCCCGCGCCCGCTGCGAGCGGCCACGTACTCGGCTCCCTCGGGTGAGGACTCAGCGATCAGGCTCCAGGTCCGCTCGAGCTCGAGCGCCAGCCGGTCGCGCTCGTCCGCCGCGAGCGCTCCGGCCCGGGCGCCGCCGATGCGGCCGCTGACGTTGACGAGTTCCTGGCGGTCGAGCTCGCCGAGCCCGTCGGCGATCTCCCTCTCCTTCGCCAGCAGCTCTTTCTCCACGCCCGCGGGGGCGGCCGCGTCGACGCTGAGAAGCCTCGTCAGGAAGCGGGATTTCAGCGACTCGACGGTCGCGAAAGCCGCTTGAAGATCGGCCTCGCCGTCCTCCGCCGCGTCCGCGCGCGCGAGGTAGCCCTGAGCGAGCGCTTCGCCGATCAGGGTCACCGAGTCGCTCTGGCCCAGCTGGTAGTCGAGCGGCCACTTGTCGGCTGGCGGGAATGCCTTCGTCAGCAGCCCGGAGAGCAGCTGGATCGAGCGGTCGAGGTCGCCGCGCTCGGCGAAGTCGATCCCGCGTTCGCCGAGGCAGGTCGCGCCCTGGGTGCAATAGCGCTCCAGGTCCACCCCCACGGCGGCGGCGGCCGACGACGCCATGAGCAGGAACTCGACCGCGCTGTCGATGTCGGCCCGCTCGCCGGCGATCAGGTAGCGATGCCGGTAGGCCACGCCAAGCTGGGACAGCGCCCGCGTGTGCACCGGGGAGCCATCCTCGGCCTCGGCTGCTACGGAATCCGCGATCTCGATCGCCGCGTCGATATCGGCCAGCTCTGCCGCCGCCGCGCCGCGGTCGATCAGCAGGACAGCCCGGCTCAGGTCCAGGTCGGGGTTTCCTCCGGAGTCGCCTGAGGCCGCCTTTGCCTGATCGAACGCGGCGAGCGCCCGGACTGCGTATTGGGGATCTTCGCTCAGGTGGTACAGATCGCTGAGGAGGATGCCGTAGGTTGCCAGCGCCTTCATGGTGTCCGGCCCCGGCCGCTCGGCGGGAGCGCGGGGCACCCAACGCTCCACCTTGCGCAGCGCGATCCTGAGGTCGCCTTCGTTGAAGCTGCGGTAGAAGCGCAGCCGGTGGGCCCAGGCCAGCTTGACCTCCACGACCTCGAGCACCGCGCTCTCTGCGGGCAGGACCTCGATGCTGCGAGTGAGGCGAGCGATCGCCCGCTCGAGGTCGCGTGGGTCGTGGCGAATCTCGAAACGGGCGAAGCAGGCGTCTGCCGAAGTCGCCAGGAAGACGGGGTCCACCAAGGCCTCGTCCGGAGCGGCCGACTCGGCGTCGTCGAAGGCCTTCAGCGCTCGCTCGAGGTCCGCCGCCTCCCCCTGTTCTTCGAAGCGGTCGAACAGCAGCGTCGCGAGGTTGAATGAACGCTGAGAGCCGTGGCGCTGGTCGACGTCAGCCAGCTTTGCCTCCGAGCAGACCTATCGCTCGATCGCGATCCTCATTTCGGCCCCGAGCTTCGAAGCGCTGTTGCAGTGCAGCTGCCAGCATTTCTTCCGTCAACGTGCGGTCTTCGGGCCCGGGAAGTCCCGGATCCAGCGCCAGCTCCAAGCACTCGATGCTGCGGTCCAGATCATCGGGATCATCGGTCAGTCCATAGCGGAGCGCGAACGCTTCGCCGACGTAGTGCATGCGAGCGGGGGCATCGGGCGAGCCTTTTACGGTCCGCGAGGTGCCCTCGACGAGGAGGGCAAGCGCACTGTCGATCTCCTCTTTCGTCGTGTTCGGAGTGACGGCGGCATGCAGGAGCCTAAGCTGGCCGGCGGCCGAGAAGCACCCCGCCTGCATCTCCTGGTCGCATTGCTCGAACTCGGGATGGAGCGGGACCCGTTCCCATGCCTCATAGGCGAGCTTGAGGGTGTCGGGGTCCTGCGTCGCTTTGGCGCTGTTGCTTTGGATGAGCGCAACGCCCACCATCTCGTCGAACGGAGGGAACTCACCCCTCAGCGCCTTGATGCGTCGTCCCAACCCCATCCTCTCGCCAGCATACTCAACGAGTGTTGATCGAATGGTGGTTGAATCGGGCACCGAGCCAGGGGCGGCCCAGCTGCCTCAGGCGAGTATTTTTGAGCAAGAGCAGGCCCCAGGACGAAAGGGCACACGGATGGGCGATGAGGTGTTGTGCGTCAGCCTCCTCGGGGCGTTCTCGGTCACCCTGAACAGCGATGCCATCGCCGACGACGCCTGGCGTCTGCGCAAGGCGAAGACGCTGATCAAGCTGCTGGCGCTGGCGCCCGAACGGCGCCTGCACGCGGACCAGGCGGCCGAGCTGCTCTGGGCCGATCGCGATCAGGCCTCGGCTCGGAACAATCTGCATCAGGCGATCTACGCGGCGCGGCGAGCGCTCGACTCGACCGGGCTCGACGGGCGCCGCTGCCTGGAGCTGAACGACGACGTGATCGCGCTCTGCCCCCGCGACCCAGTCCGGATCGACGCCGTCGCCTTCGAGGAGGCCGCCGCGAGCGCCCGTGAGGAGGATGACCCAGCCGCCTACCGAGCCGCGCTCGACGCCTACGAGGGGGAGCTGCTGCCCGAGGATCGCTACGAGGAGTGGACCGCCTCGCGCCGCGACTCCCTTCACGAGCTGCGGCTCGCCCTGGGAATCGAGCTGGCCGAGCTCGAGGCGCCCGCCGATCGGTCGGCGGCAATCGGTCGCCTGCGAGAAGTCCTGGTCGACGAGCCCCTGCACGAGCCCGCCCACCGGGCCCTGATGCGCCTCTACGTGAGTGGGGGTCGGCGGCAGGAGGCGCTGGCTCAGTTTCAGGAGTTGAAGCGTGGCCTGCGCCGCGAGTTCGAGGACGAGCCCGACGACGAAACCCGCCGCCTCTACCAGGGGATGCTCACGCGGAGCCCCGAGGCGGAGGCCGCTCGCGAGGCCGTCGAACCCGCCGGGCCCGAAGCGGCAGCGGGTGGCGCCCGCCCGAGCAATCTCCCCCAGCAGCTGACGAGCTTCATCGGCCGCGAGCGAGAGCTGGCCGAGATCACCACGCTGTTGCGCAACTCGCGGCTCCTCACCCTGACCGGTGCGGGCGGCTGCGGCAAGACGAGGCTGGCGCTGGAGTTGGCCGGGCAGCGGCTCGAGGACTTCGCCGACGGGGTCTGGCCGGTGGAGCTGGCGGCGCTCGGCGAGCCCGAGTTGATCGGGCCCGCGATCGCCCAGGCGATGGACACGCGGCTCGCCTCCGACCGCGCCCCCGAGGTCGCGCTCGCCGGCCACATCGGAGATCGCGAGCAGCTGCTCCTGCTCGACAACTGCGAGCACCTGGTGGAGCCCGTCGCGCATTTGGTCGAGGCGCTGCTGCGCCACTGCCCCCGCCTCACCGTCCTGGGAACCAGCCGCGAGCCGCTGCGCGTTCCCGGTGAGGTGACCTGGCGGGTCCCGTCGCTCTCGCTGCCGAAGCTGATCGACCGCTCGCTCGCGGACGAGCCGCTGGAAGCGGAGTCGGTGCGGCTCTTCTCCGCCCGGGCGGGCCAGGCTGCGCCGGGGTTCGAGCTCGACGACGACAACGCGATCGCGATCGCCGCCCTCTGCCATCGCCTCGACGGGATGCCGCTCGCGATCGAGCTCGCGGCGGCGCGGGTCAGCGTGATGACGCCCGCCCAGATCGTCGAGCGCCTCGACGACTCGCTCGACCTTCTCTCGACCGGTGCTCGCACGGCGATGACCCGGCAGCAGACGCTGCGGGCGACGCTCGCCTGGAGCTTCGACCTGCTCGACGCCGAGGAGCAGGTGCTCCTGCGCCGTCTCTCGGTTTTCGCCGGCAGCTTCGGCCTCGAGGCGGCCGAGGACATCTGCGCCGAGGATCCGCTCCAGCGCAGCGAGGCCGCGGCCCTCCTTGCCCGGCTGATCGACAAGTCGCTCGTGCACGTCGAGGAGGGGTCCGGCGATCACCGCTACCGCCTGCTGGAGACGGTGCGGCAGTACGCAGCTGAGCAGCTCGAACAGGTGGACGAGCGTCTGGTCTTCGAACGCCGACATCGCGACTGGTACGTGGATCTGGCTGAGAGCGATCCGCCGCCGGCCGGCGATCTGCCGGCGAGAGAGCGGTTGCTGCGGCTGGACCTGGAGCGCGACAACCTCCGCGCCGCGCTTGCCTCTGCCTTGGCCGACGAGCCACAGGTCGGTCTCCGGCTCGCCGTCGCGCTCTGGCGCTTCTGGCTGATGCGCGGGTATCTGGCGGAGGGGTACCGCTGGCTGGTCGCGTCGCTGACCGCGGCGCCCGAGCACACAGCGGTCCGCGCCCGCGCTCTGCTCGCCGCCTGCCTCGTCGGTCTGCGCCGCGGCGTCCACGAGCGGATCCACGAGTTCGGGGAAGAGAGCGTGGCGATCTTCGCCGAGCTCGACGACCACGCCGGGATGTTCGACGCGGTCGAGGTCTCGGCGGCCTACCGCACGATCGTCAGCGGCGAGCGGGAGATCAAGGAGCTCTTGAGCGAGCACGAGGCGCTCCTCGTCGACGACATCCCGGCCGCCCGACCGCCGCTGTGGGCCGCGCACATCCGTGGCATCGCGGCCTGGTTCCGGCGCCAGTACCCGCGGGCGCGGCAACAGCTCGAAGCGGCGCTGGAGCGATCTGGCGAGCTGAGCGCCGAGCCGCGCCCGGCGCTCTGGCCGATCAGCTACGGCCTGATCTCGGTCGAGCCCGAGACCGGTTACCCGCTGCTGCTGCAGGAGGACACGGTGCTCGTTGCCCGCCGCGTGGGCGGCGAGACCGCAGCCGCTTACATCCTGGTCAACCTTGCCGCGGTCGACCGGGTCGAGGGCGACTTCGCGCAGGCGGGGGAGCGGATCGAGGAGAGCCTCGCCCGCTTCCAGCGACTCGCCGACAAGCAGGGGGAGGCTTGCGCGCTCAACGCGCTCGGCAACCTCGCCCGCTCCAGCGGTGACTTCGAGCGCGGGCGGGCGCTGCTCGACCGCAGCCTGACCCTGCGGCAGGAGGTCGGCGACCGGCGCGGCATCGGGTTGACGCGCGGCTGCCTGGCGATGCTCCTCGCCCGCTCCGGCGACCCGGCCGGCGGTCGCGCCCTGGCTGAGCGGGCCCGCAGCTGGTTCGCCGAGAACGACGACCTGATCGGCCTCAGCGCCGCCGAGCTCAGTCTCGCGAACGTGGCGCTCTGCATCGGCGATCGAGCCGATGCCCGCGTGCACTTGGAGGCCGCCGCCTCGGTCTTCGGCGAGATCGAGTCGATGCACCAGGCGGGCTGGGCCCTGGCCGTGCTCGCCGCGCTGTCCGCCGAGGACGACGAAACGGCGGTCGCGCGCCAGTGGCTCGACCGGGCGACCCGGCACTTCGAACTTTTGGGCGGCGATGCCGGTATCGCCTACTGCCGGGAGCTGGAGGCTAAGACGATGCAAAGCCTGCGCTAAGAGGGGGGCCGTAGCCTCGCCGAACCAATCAACTGAGAGAAGGAGATCGGGCATGGCAACGCAAGGAGTGCTTGGAGCGGCAACGCTGAAGGAGTTCGAGGAGGGGCTGCACGGAAGCCTCGTCCAGCCGGGCGATGCCTCCTATGACGAGGCACGCGCTATCTGGAACGGCGTCCACGACGGCCGCCCGGCGGTGATCGCCCGCTGCGCCGACGCCGCCGACGTGCGCCACGCGGTCGGCTTCGCCCGCAGCGAGGGGCTCGACGTCGCCGTGCGCGGCGGCGGTCACAGCATTCCCGGCTTCTCGACCTGCGACGACGGCATCGTCATCGACCTCTCGCCGATGAAGGGCATCGAGGTGGACGCCGCCGGGCGCACGGCGACGGCCGCGGGAGGCGTTCTCTGGAACGAGTTCGACGCCGCCACCCAGGAGCATGGCCTCGCCACCACCGGCGGCCTGGTCTCGACCACCGGCATCGCCGGCTTCACCCTCGGCGGTGGGATCGGCTGGCTGATGCGCAAGCACGGCCTGGCCTGCGACAACCTGCGCTCGGCCGAGGTGGTCACCGCCGACGGCCAGATCCTGACCGCGAGCGCGACGGAGAACTCGGACCTCTTCTGGGGCCTGCGCGGGGGAGGCGGCAACTTTGGCATCGTCACCTCCTTCGAGTTCGACCTGCACCCGGTCGGGCCGACGGTCGCAGCCGGGCCGGTCTTCTACCCGGGTGAGCGGGCGGAGGAGGTCATGCGCTTCTACCGCGACTACGTGCAGGACCTCCCCGACGAGGCGACGACGCTGGTCAACCTGCTGACCGCGCCGCCGGCCCCCTTCCTGCCCGAGGAGTGGCACGGCAAGAAGCTGGTCGCGCTGATCGGCTGCTACTCCGGCGATCCCGAGGAGGGGATGAAGGCGCTGCAGCCGCTGCGCGACCTCGGCGACCCGGTGGCCGACCTGATCGGTCCGATGCCCTACGTCCAGATGCAGGGTCTGATCGACGCGCTCTGGCCGCAGGGGACCAAGGCCTACATGAAGGCCGGCTACCTGCGTGAGCTCGACGACCACGCGATCGAGACCATGGCCCGCTTTCACCTGGACGCGACCTCTCCGGCTTCGGAGATCCACATCCAGCACTTCGCCGGCGCGATCGCCCGCGTGGATGGGGAAGCGACCGCTTACGGCGAGCGTCAGGCGCCCTTCGTGCTCAACGCGATCGCGTCCAGCCACGAGCCGGGCGAGCTCGACCCCCACGTCGAGTGGGCGCAGCGGCTCTACGCCGAGATCGAGCCCTCGCTGACCGGCGGCGCCTACATCAACTTCCTCTCCGCCGAGGGAGGGGAGCGGGTGCAGGCTGCCTACGGGGCGGAGAAGTTCGCCCGCCTGCGGGCGCTCAAGGATCGCTACGACCCGACCAACCTGTTCCACCTGAACCAGAACATCCCGCCGTCGAGCGGGGCGTAACGGGTGACGGACGGCGCGCCCGGGTCGCTCCGCATACCGGGTCGTTTCAACGGACCGCACGGAAGCGGGAACGGCGGCTACTCCGCGGGGGTAGTCGCCGCCCTGCTCGGCGGCGAGGCGGAGGTCAACCTGAGGAGCCCGGTCCCGCTCGACACCGCGCTCCAGGTGGTTCGCGACGGCGACGACGCGGTGCGGGTCCTCGACGGCGATGCGCTCGTGGTCGAGGCGCGAGCGGCCGAGGTCGACACGGAGCCGCCGGCGCCGGTGGGCCCGGACGAGGCCCGCTTGGCTGCGGAGCGATACAGGGGATCGTCGGAGAACATCTTCAGCCGCTGCTTCGTCTGCGGCAAGGCCCGCGACGGCGAGGGCTGCTTCGGGGTGTTCGCCGGGGCGGTCGAGGGACGCCGGCTCGTCGCCACGCCGTGGACGCCGCCGCCCTGGAGCGCCGACCCGTCGGGACGGGTCCGGCCCGAGTTCGTCTGGGCGGCGCTCGACTGCCCCACCTACTTCGCCGCCTATGCGGGGGAGGAGTCGGTCGTCAGCTTCCTGGTGCGGTTCAAGGCCCGGATCGACGCCGACGTCCGCGCCGGCAGCGAGCACGTCGTAATCGCCTGGCCGATCGAGACCGACGGCCGCAAGCGTCACGCGGGCTCGGCCGTGCTCTCGGCCGAGGGCGAGACCCTCGCCGTGGCCAGCGCGCTGTTGGTCGAGCCCCGCGCAGGGTAGGGCGGCGCCACGGCCCGGGTAGGCTGCTGGTATGGCCGAGCCGAACCTGCCGCTGACCGGAGGATGCATGTGCGGTGGGGTGCGCTTCGAGGTGTCGGAGCCGTTGCCCGGCGCCCTCTACTGCCACTGCAAGCGCTGCCAGCGCCGCACCGGGACGGGCTTCTCGGTCACCGCCCTGACCGCTCCCGGCTCCTACCGCACCGTCTCCGGCGAGGACCTGATCCGCTCTTGGGACCCGGGCAACGGTGGCTGGATCAAGTCCTTCTGCGGCGAGTGCGGCAGCCAGATCTCCACCAACAACCCCGACGACCCCACTCTGATCGCCATCCGCATGGGCGCCCTGGACGAGGATCCCGGCATCCGCCCGAGCGTGCACCAGTTCACCCCGTTCGCAGCGCCCTGGGCGCCGGTGCCGGACGACGGCCTGCCGCGCTTCCCGGAACGGCTCGGGGCCACGCCTCCCGAATCGCCGGCTTGAAGGCACCGCCGCTCGCGCTCAGGTGCGACGCGCATTGAGTCGCGCCGCCTGCGTCGTCAGGTAGTTCTGCTCGGGAAGGCTGTTGGTGCGGCTGGCGGCAGCCCGGTACTCGGCGATCGCACCCTCCACGCACCCCGACATCTCCAACAGGTGGGCGCGCACCGCGTGGAGGCGGTGGTGGCCGTCCAGTCGCTCGTCCAGATCCTCCAACAGGACGAGCCCCGCATCCGGCCCGTCGACCATCGCCGCGGCGATGGCGCGGTTGAGGGCGACCATCGGGTTGCCGGTCATCCGCTCGAGCAGCCCGTAGAGGCCGAGGATCTCGCGCCAGTCGGTGTCCTCGGCCCGGGCGGCCGTGGCATGCTCGGCGGCGATCGCCGCCTGCAGCTGGTACTCGCCGACCGCACCCTTGCCGAGCGCGCCGGCCAGCAGGGCGGCACCCTCGTCGATCAACTCCCGATCCCAGAGCGCCCGGTCCTGCTCCGCCAGTGGGATCAGCTCGCCGTCGGCCTGGGCGCGGGCGGGACGGCGGGCGTCGGTGAGCAGCATCAGCGCCAGCAGGCCGGTGACCTCGGGGTCCTCGGGCAGCGCCAGGTGGGCGATCCTCGCCAGCCGGATCGCTTCGGCGGAGAGCTCGGCGCGGGCCAGCTCGGCACCGCTGCTGGTCAGGTAGCCCTCGTTGAAGATCAGGTAGACGACGCGGAGCACCGAGCGCAGCCGCTCCGCTCGCTCGTCCCCGGCTGGCATCCGGAACGGCTCGGGGGAGGCCTTGATGCTCTGCTTGGCGCGGCTGATCCGCTGCGCCATCGTCGCCTCGGGGACGAGGAAGGCGTTGCCGATCTCGGCCGTGGTCAGGCCGGCGACCGCCCGCAGCGTCAGCGCGATCGCCGAGGCGGGGCTCAGCGCCGGATGGCAGCACATGAACATCAGCACGAGCGTGTCGTCGTCACCGGAGGGCGCCTCCGCCTCGGCTCGCCCGGCCTCCACCGCCCCCTCCCGCCCGCGCCGCGCGGTCTCGCTGCGGATGCGATCGGTCATCCGCCTGGAGGCGACGTGGATCAGCCAGCCGACGGGGTTTTCCGGCTTCCCCTGCGCCGGCCACTGCGCGCTCGCGGCGATCATCGCCTCCTGCACGGCGTCCTCGGAGTCGCTGAAATCGCCGAACCGTCGCACGACCGCGGCGAGGACCCGCGGCGCGGCTTCGCGCAGCAGGTCCTCGGTGTCGGCCGGCCGTCCCACGGGTCAGTGCTCGATCGGGCCCATCACCTCGCGGACCTCGATCGCCTGCTTGATCGGGAAGCCGCCGGGACCCGGCGCAGCCGACCCCCTGGCGGCGATCTCGAGCGCCCGCTCGAGCGACTCGACGTCGATCATCCGGTAGCCGGCGAGCAGCTCCTTGGACTCCGGGAACGGGCCGTCGGTGATGACCGGTGGCGCCGCCCCGTCGGAGACGACGAACTTCGCCAGTTCCGGCGCCGTCAGGCCCCGTGCGTCGACGAGCTCGCCCCGCTCCCGCAGCTCCGCGTTGAGGTCCTTCTGGTAGGTGATGTGGGCCTCGATCTCCGCGGGCGCCCACTCGCTCATCGGCGGCACGCTCTCGTCGACTCCGCCGTAGTCCTGCAGCAGCATGAACCTCATCCTTGCCTCCTTGTCCGTCGCGCCCTTTTGGCGCGTTCACCAGTGTGTCGGAGCCATGCCCCGGATCTCGACACCGCCCCCAGCCTGTCCGCGGCTCGCTGAAGACTCTTGCTCCCGATGGCGACTCGCTCCTACTACCTGGTCGCGGGCGTCGCGCTCGACCAGGAGCTCGAACGGCTGAGCGCGCTGGCGGTCTTCGCCGACGGCTCGCTGGCAACGCGGAAGCCGGCGCTCAAAGTGCGGCGAGCCCGCAAGCGCCCAAACCGCCTCGGCTTCGCCGTCCCCACCGAGTTCCGCCTCTCGGTCACCTCCTACCCCGGAATCCGCCCCGGCGACATCAAGGAGACGCTCCTCCACGAGCTGGTCCACCTGCATGTGGGCCGCGCCGCCGAGCCCCACGCCTGGCACGGCCAAACCTTCAAGCGGGCGCTGGCAACGGCGATGAAAGAGGCCTATGGGATCGCCATCCGCTCCCCGTCCAGCACCCGCCACGGCGCCTACGCCGAGGCGATCGAGCAGGCGCAGGCACCTCTGCGCGACGCATCCGACTTTGACCACACTGGAGTGGGGTAAAGGTCGGATGCACGTCTCACCAGCTGTTGCTGGGTCTTGCAGCTCGACGGATTCAGCCGCCGCCGACCACCAGCGTCGCGTGCATGCCTTTTTCGTCGTGCTGGTACAGGCTGCAGTAGAGGCGATAGGTGCCCGGGGGGAGGGTGAGGCGAGCGGTCGTGCGCCCTTCGGCGGCCGCTTCCGGAACGGCCAGCGGCGCTTCTTCGCTGCCTTCGCGCTGGAGCTTGAGGTTGTGGCTGTCTTCGCCCTGGTTGTTGAGCTCGACGATCACTTCGCCGGAGGCCACTTCGGGGCGGGAGAGGGTGTAGCTCCACTCGACGGCTTTGACGCTGAGGTTGGAGACCGGGCCTTCCGGTTTCGGTTCTTCGAACGGGAGGGTCTCGGTGGCCGGCAGCGCTGGCAGCGCCGGTGGGGCTGCTGGGGGCGCGGACACAGCGGGCTGGCCGTCGCAGGTCCACCAGCGCTTCACCCGCTTGACCCTTTGCACGCGGCCGCCTCGTTTCAGGTGCTTGACCACGGGCTTCGCGTGCCGGTGCCAGGTGCAGCCTTCCCCCGAGGTCGCCGTGGCGGCGTCGGCGATCGAGACGGTCGCCATCGCCACGGCCGCGGCGCCGACCAGTCCCAGGCAGACCAGCCCCGCGATCGCCCTGCTCACGCTTTCACCAGCGTCGGCCGTTCGAAGGAGGAGGCCCCGGGGATGATCGCCGCCGCGTCATGGCCCAGCCACTGCTCCAGGAGAGAGCAGTACATCGCCCGGAAATCGCTGGTCACGCGGACGTTGTCGTTGGGATCGAGCTGGGCCAGGCCGGGGAATTCGCCGACCATCTCCCCTTTGGCTTTGGAGCCGACCACGAAGGCGCAGCCGGCGGCGCCGTGATCGGTGCCGAGCGAGGCGTTCTCCTCCGGGCGGCGCCCGAACTCACTCCACATCTCCACCATGACCCGGTCGTCGAGGCCCCGTGCTTCGAGATCGCGCTGGAAGGCGAGCACTCCCTCGCAGGTGTCGAGCAGGCCCTGCGAGAGGTCTTCGGCCTCGCCAGCGTGGGTGTCGTAGCCTCCCGAGGCGCGGATCGTCACCACCCGCATCGGCAGGCCGGTGGCGATGAATTCGGCGAGCCCGGCGAGCTTGTGGGAGAAGCTCGTCTGCGGGTAGGGGACGAGGCTGGTGAAGTCGCCGATCCCGCCCAGGTCCGTGCGCAGCTTGTCGGTCTGGGACGTGGCCCGGCGCACCTGGGCCAGCCCCGGGGAGTCCGAGGGCAGCGAGCCGAAGCGGGCGAAGCTCTTGTACATCTCGTCGGAGATCGGCTGGCTGACGTGCGACCAGAGGTCGTAGCCGTCGACGCTGTCGATCGCCGCCACGGGCCGGTTCGCGGTGGCGATCATCGGCGAGAGGGAGCCGTCCATCGAGAGCCCCTGCAGGGGGTTGTCGTCATCGCCGACGTCGTCGATGTAGCGGCCCAGCCAGCCGGTGTGGAAGCCGACGTCGAGCTCGCCGATCTCGTAGTAGTGGCGCGAGGTGAAGTGCGACTGGTCGGGGTGGTCGTAGCCGATCGCCGGGAAGGCGCTGACCTTGCCCTCACCGTGGAGGGTGGCCAGCCCGGCGGCAGAGGGATGCCAGCGCAGCCGCGGGTCCTCGCTGAATTCGGTCCCCGCGTTCGGGGCCAGCGCCAGGTTCGGCCGCAGCTGCGAGTAGCGCGGGTCGCCGGTCGGCGCGAGGACGCTGAGCGCGTCGATGCCGCCGTCGAAGAAGACCGAGACGAGGATCTTGTCGGTCTGGGCCGCCTGGGCGATTCCGTCCTCGAAGGCGGCCAGCGGGATCTTCGAGGCGCCGTAGACGGCCATCGCCAGGCCGGCGCTCCAGGAGAGGAAGGTGCGCCTCGAGAGGCCCGTCCCGGCGGGCTCGGGCATGCCCGGCTCGATCGTCGGCAGCCCCCTGCCGGCTTCGGCCGCGGCGGAGCGCAGCAGCTGGGAGCGGGTGTAGTTCTTGCAGCAGCTGTGCACGGTCAGCCTCCCCTCATTGCAGGATCAGGTCCGGGCTGATGCCGATCAGCTGCAGCAGGGCGTTCTGCCGCAGCGCGCGGTAAGGCCCCTGCTCCCAGTCGGCGGTGGCGAGTTTCTCGCTGCGCCGGGCGAAGTCGAGCAGCTCGGCCCGGTGCTCGTCCCGCAGCGCGGGGGAGCCCCAGGCGGCGCTCGCCCGGGCGAGCGCTTCGTCGGCGGTCTCGGTGGAGCTGTATTTTTCGCCCCAGGCGTCGACCGAGATGCTGTCGATCGCGTAGTCGACGATGTTCCAACGGGCCCGCATCCGCGAGGTGTCGAGCCAGCGGGTGTCGTCCCAGCCGGAGACGTTCGGCGGCCAGAAGAGCATCTGACCCGCCTGGTCGCAGAGCCAGGTCCAGGCATCGGTGTCGATGCCGCGCCCGATCGAGCGCAGCATGCCGGCGAGCTGCACGACCGGCGGCTTCACCATCGGTGGGCCTTCGTAGAGATCGGGGCTCATCAGGATCGTCTCGAGCACCGGCCGGATCGCCCATCCCGAGTCGCGGTAGGTGTTCATCAGCCCGCCCCCGACGCTGCCGGAGGGCGGCTGCGGGACGAAGTAGCTCCACAGCTTTTCGACGAAGAAGGAGGGGTGGAGGGGGTTCTCGACACAGAGGCGGCAGGAGTCTTCCCAGCTCCAGTTGCCGGTCTGGCCGAAGACCGTCTTCAGGCCGGTGTCGTGGCGTTTCGGGTCGAGGCGGAAGTTGTAGGCGCCGAGCTCGCTCGACCAGTCGTAGCGCCACCCGGTCAGCGCCCGCGCCTGTTCGCGGATGTCGTCCTCGGTGTAGGCACCGCGGTCGGCCCCGAGGGAGAACAGCTCCATCATCTCCCGGCCGTAGTTCTCGTTGGGCGCCTGCTTGGTGTTTTCGGCGCCGTTCAGCCACTGCAGCATCGCCGGGTCGACGGTGACCGCCTTGAACAGGTCGAGGAAGGAGCCGAAGCAGGCCGAGCGGAAGAGGTTCGACTGGTCGATCATCTGCTGCTGTTTGGAGACGCCGGCGTTGGAGGTCGCGAACCAGTCGTGGAAGACGAGCGCCATCCGCTCGACCAGCGGCTGGTCGCTGCGCACCATCCGGTCGAGGAACCAGAGGTGGTCGTGGCCCCAGGCGTCGGCGGGGGCGATCGGGTTGCCGTCGTCTTCCACCGGCGCCGGCCCGTGCAGGGTCGCGGCGCCGCTGGGGCGGGTCAGGGACTGGACCGCGCCGACGAGTCCCAGGCCGGCCAGCTGCTCGGCCTGCCCGGGGATCGCACCGAACCCGGCTCGCTCCAGCAGTCGCGTCGCCTGTGCCGGGCCGAAGGGGCCCTGGTAGGCGCCCGCTGGCCGGGCATTGGGGTCAGGAGGAGGAGCAATTGCCGCCTTCGGCGTGCAGCGGTCCGCCGGCCTCGGCCCGGGACCGCGGTGATGGTGCCGGGGGGGCTTGTGCTTGTGGCGGACGATGTAGCTCTGGATCCGCCAGCCGCACTCGCCCTCGGGAACCCAGCGGTGGTGCTTGTCCTTCCAGACGCGGTGGTGCCTGTGGTGGTGGTGCCGTTTCGGCCTGGACGCTCTGGGTGTCGCCTGGGGGATCGCCATGCCGTTGGAACCCCTCGGTCCCAACGGCATCTGTCGGCGACGACGACTAGGGCTTGAAAAACGTCAACCGGTCTGGACGGAAGACCTATAGGAGTTCTGCGTGCATCGAAAGTGTGGCCTCGACGCTGAGTGAGGGCCGGGCAGGCCTAGTTCTGCCCATCCCTCGCTGATGGAGTCGGGGAGGTTGCCCCGATGGATCACGGGAGGTGAGCTCCGGGATGAACCACACGGTCCCGGACCTTGGTAAGAACCCTATGTCCAGCGAAGTCACTTTTCACAACTTGCGCGCGGTAGTCGCAACGACAGACAAGCCTTATGGAGCTTTGACTAACTCCTTCGGCGCTTCGAATGCGGCCAAGCCAACCGTCAGCGGGATCGGCCTCTCCTCGCATTTTGCCATTCGCAGCTTGGCTTTTTCCTGCTCGTCGGAGATGACCTGGGGCAAAGCTTCGATGCCCGCGATAACACTTTCCCAGCCCTGTCGATCCAGACGAATCAACGACCAACTTAGACAGCGATCCGTGCGCGTGTCGAAAGTGCCTGCGATCAGAGCCTCCCTGGCGAGCTCGCAGAGGCTTTCGAAGGTGCGCCAGGTCTCGGTTCCGACGAGTCGGCTGAAGGAGTCGGGGCTGGGGTCGTAGTCGCGAATCGCCGGCTTGGTCGCGCGGAAGAACTGTTCGACGCCAGCGCGCCGCGTCCCGCCACTCACCGTTCGCCCTCTTCCCAGCCAGCCACCGCCCTCTAGTCCTTCGAATCGCCGACGGACAGCGGGGCGGCTAGCCCCTCCGACCTCGCGATGGAACTGGGTTACGCTTACTTCCCGCTCGTTAGATTCCGAGACGATCTCCAACCGCATGTCGTCTTGGAGGACCGGCGCGAGTCGTTGCGGAAAAGGCGCAAGCGGCACTCTCTCCCACTCCACGAGCTGATCGACCAGCACCGATTGCGTGGCGCCGCTGAGGGACTCGAAGGCAATCAGGAAGACATCGGCCCGGATCAGCTTCTCGCCACTGTGCAGAGCACGGCGTCGAGCATCCTCCTGCTCCTCGAACAGGCGGGCGAACTGGCTACTGACAGCAGCCGCAGCTCGGTGCCAACCCTCCTCATCGAGCAAAAACGTGGTGCAGCTTAGCTCGCGGCTGTAGATCGCATCCTTGGTCGCAGCTTCAAGGTCGCCGCGTAGCCGCGGCATAACCTGCTTGAGAAAGTTCCAGGTCGAGATCGCGCGCACGGAGAAGGGGACGAGCGCCCAGCTCTCACTGTCGATGAACGGCAGTTCGGTCGCCCGATAGAAATGCTCGACGCCGCCATGCCGGGTCCCTCCCGGCCCCTCGCTGCGTATATACCGCAGCCAGCCCTCCTTCGCCAACCGCGTGAAGTTCTGGCTGACGCGGCTGACCGCGCCACCTCCGAACTCCTCGTAGAACTGCCGGGCGCTCATTTCGCGCATGAACAGCTCAATGACGATCTTCATGCGCAGTTCGACCGCGAAGACAACCGAGAGGCGGCGTAGCCGCTCTCGGGCATCCACACCCATCGCAAGTCGTGCAGCCATTTCGAGACTCCCTTTTAGCGCTCACATCCAATTGAGCGGGCCAGTCTAGCTGCATATCTAGACGAAACCGCTGGAGTTCCCGATCACTTCTTCCGCTAGGTTTACTAAGGAAATTTTTGTGCAATACAAATGGGAGGTGAGACAATGAAGCTCGCAGCATGTGGCGCGGCCCTGCCCGTCGTATCCATTAACAAGGCTGGCTAACTGTCTAGCCTCAGGCGCTACGGGCCGGGTTCGAGCGAGCTTCGGTCGGCCCGCCCCTAGCGTTATCTACGGCCCTTACTCCTCGCATTGCGGAGCATTCCGACTTTACTGCGTGAATTGATCGGGGTAAATCGCGCGCTTAGCGTGGGCTTATGCCAGACGGCGGGACGCCGAAGCCAACTTCTCGGGCAGCGCGGAGGGTGGCCGCCACCCGGAGCTCGATCACGGATCGTGGGGCTTCCCGCGGCAGCCAAGCGAATACGCGGAACCGTCGCCATGAGTGATGAATCCAAGGCGTTCTGGGTTTCCATACCTGAGAAGGCAGGTCATCCATCCCGGGTGCCGATCCTTGAAGCATTCCGCTGGATCGGCGAGCCGCTGTCGGCTATCGGCCTGGTCGATCTATTCGATGGCCAGGACATCACAATGTGGGAGGCTGCACATCATCTGCGCGCCCTCGATGCGCTTGACGTCGTGGAGGCACATCCAGCCGGGAGGAACCCGCCGTCCCGCCGCGGTGTCTTCGATCTGCCCTATCGCTTGACGATCTCCGATGCCAGCGAAAGCGGTTGATGCGTCGCGCCTAGCGTTTATTCAACACCGGTCGAGTGCCACGCCTCCGGGTCAAAGGCTTTGCTCGGGTCCTTAAATGCCGTGCTCCTGACGGCAGCACTCAATCCCGGCGACGCCAAGCGAAATGATTGAAGGCGTCTGAGCGCTTATTTTGCGTTCCTTGATGCCAAAAGATGCAGAGCAATTGGGAATGACTGCTGACACCAGCTCGACAAGCGAGGAGGAGGCCGTGGCCGGGACCACCTTCGCCTACGTCGAGGCCGTGGTCGGGTGCCTGTCGAAGCGCACCACTCACATCTCTTGAGGAGGTAGTCCGACGATGACTTCCAACGCTGGCACTCCGCCCAGATACGACCTCGCGATGGTCACTCAGGTGATCCTCGAAGAGGCCTTAGAAATCGACCCTCAGCATCTGACGGTCAGTGAGCTTTCACGGAGGATCGTCACCGATCCCGACGACAGCAGGGAGGTGGAGACCGCCACCCAGGCGATCCGTGACCTCAGGCAGTCCGGTCTGTTCTGTTACAGCGACGACGATCAGGTTGTAGAACCGACACCAGCGGCCCTTCGTGCTTACGAACTTCTCGCTTGAGCTGTGCCGCCGCGGCGTGATCACCGTCGTATAGCTCCTCTCAGGCTCTCAGCGACGAACGGTTGCTGCGACTAGGACTCGGCGCACACCCGGCTAGTGGACCTCCGGTGCCCGGTAGGGGCCCGGCTTCGGCCGCTGCTTGCCGCCGGGAAGGGCGAGCCGCAGGATCGTCCGCTGCACCATCCCCAGCTGCTGCATGAACGGGCCGCTGTTGTAGGGCAGGCCGTAGCGCTCGCAGATGTCCTTGACCTGCGGCGCGATCTCCGCGTAGCGGGTGCTGGGCAGGTCGGGGAAGAGGTGGTGCTCGACCTGGTAGCCGAGGTTGCCGCTGGCGACGTGGAAGAGCGGGCTCCCCTCGATGTTGGCGGCTCCGGTCAGCTGCCGCACGTACCAGCCCCCGCGGCTCTCGTCCTCGACTTCCTCGGGGCCGAAGGTGTAGGTCTGATCGGGGAAGTGGCCGCAGAAGATGATCGAGTAGGACCAGACGTTGCGGACCACGTTCGCGGTCGCGTCGGCGCCTGCCGTCGAGCGGAACGCCTGGCTCCCGCTGGCGAGAGCGCGCTGCAGGGTGCTCGCCAGGTCGCCGCGGCGACGGCGCCCGCGGGAGCGGCCCTTCTTCCCGGCCCGTGCCTCCAGCGCGAGGTCGAGCGCCGCCATCGCCAGTCCGCTCAGCAGCGGCCAGGCTATGTAGTCCTTGACGACCTGGCTCTTCGCCTTTTCGCGGATCCCGCGCAGCTCACGCTTGATCTGGGCCTTCGACTTCTCGCCCTTGCGGATCGCTTCGAAGTCGAGGTCATGTACGGCGACGCCCCACTCGAAGAACGCCATCAGCAGCAGGTTGTAGAACGGCTGGAAGAGGTAGACGGGGTGCCACTTCTGCAGCGGGTCGATCCGCATGATCTCGTAGCCCAGGTCCTTGTCCTTGCCGCGGATGTTGGTGAAAGTGTGGTGCACGTAGTTGTGCGAGTGCTTCCAGGCCTCCGCGGTCGAGGCGGTGTCCCAGTCCCAGGTCGAGGAGTTGATGCGGGGATCGTTCATCCAGTCCCACTGCCCGTGCAGGACGTTGTGGCCGATCTCCATGTTCTCGAGGATCTTCGCCGCCGAGAGCGCCGCCGTCCCCGCCAGCTTGGCCGGCCGGTAGCGGGAGGCGAGCAGCAGCACCCGCGAG
Source organism: Solirubrobacterales bacterium (assembly GCA_035472395.1). Classification (GTDB taxonomy): domain Bacteria; phylum Actinomycetota; class Thermoleophilia; order Solirubrobacterales; family 70-9; genus VRUE01. Next base: position 2,056 of record DATIPC010000032.1, on the reverse strand, counting down.
ATCACCGCGAGTCGGCGGTGCATCGCGATCATGCTCTCGATGTAGCGGCGATCGCGCTCGCCGAGGTCGGCGCGGACCCGGTCCCGGATCGCGTCGAACTCGATGCCCAGTGCGTCTATCTGCTCGGCGGAGAGCCTGGCCAGCGGGCTCTCGACCTCCATGGTGGTCGTCGTCATCGTTCCCTTTCAGTAGCTCTCAAAGTGCGATCTCGATCGGGCCCTCGGGGGCGTTGACGCAGGTGCGGACCATCTCTCCCTCGCTGCCGTGGACCTGGCCCGTGCGCAGGTCGCGCACCTTGCCGGCACGGAGCTCCCCGACGCAGGTGTGGCAGATGCCCATCCGGCAGCCGAAGGGAAGGGTGGCACCGGCCTCCTCGCCGGCGGCGAGGATCGGGGTGGAGCCGTCACAGACGGCCTCTACCCGGCTCTTGGCGAAGCGAACCGGGCCGCCCTCGCCGCCGCCGGGTTCGCCGCCGATCAGCGGCTGGAAGCGCTCCAGCTCGAGCAGCTGCGGATCGCCCTCCGCCTCCCAGTGCCGGGTCAGCGCGTCGAGCATCGCCGCCGGCCCCGAGACGAAGGCGTGGCGCTGGCGCCAGTCGGGGCAGAGCTGGTCGAGGTCGGCGGGGGAGAGGCGGCCCTGCTCGGCGGTGAGGCGGAGCCGCAGGTCGAAGCCCTGGTGGGCGGCGTCGAGTGTGCGCAAGCGCTCGCCGAAGATCACCCGGTCGGCGGTCCGGGCCGAGTGGATGTGGACGACGTCGCCGATCGCGTCGCTGCGATCGAGGCTGCTGAGCATGCTCATGATCGGCGTGATGCCGCTGCCGGCGCTGACGAAGAGCAGCTTCTCGGGCGCTGGGTCGGGGAGGACGAAGGTCCCTTCGACCCCGCCGAGGCGGACGATTTCTCCTGGCCGCGCGTCCCGCACCAAGTAGGGCGAGACCACGCCGGCCTCGACCAGCTTCGGCGTGATGCTGATGCAGCCGTCGGCCCGGCCGGGGTCGGAGGTGAGCGAGTAGGCGCGCCAGTGGTGGATCCCGTCGACCACGACCCCGATCCGCAGGTACTGCCCCGCGCGGTGCCCCATCCACTCGAAGCCTGGACGGATCAGCACCGTCGCGGCCTCGTCGGTCTCCGCCTCGATCCGCTCGATCCGCCCCCGCAGTTCCCGCGTCGACCAGAGCGGGTTGATCAGTTCCAGATAGTCGTCAGGGAGCAGTGGGCTGAACAGCGAGCGAACCGCCCGCAGCGCCCGCAGCCGCATCGCGGGACCTGCGGAGTAGCGCCTCGCTCAGCCATTCAGTCAATTATGACATGGATCGATGTAGCGTTTGTGGCCTAGCGCACACTTGCCCAGGTAAGCGAGAACTACACCTTGGGTTGGTGTTCGTGGCCGCCTTCGGGATGGATCCTTGCCGAGCAGCACGGATGGGGGTGGGACGGGAGTGACGTCTCGGCCCCTTGAGGAAATCCCCGATCAGGAGGCAAGATGAAGAAGCTGGTCACTATAGGAATGTGCAGCGTCGCTCTGTTCGCCTGCGTCATAGTCGGAGGCTGCGGCAGCGACTCGAAGCCACCGGTGACGAATTCCGCCGGAACCCCTACGGCTCGCAGCGCTGACATCACCGGGGAATCGGCGGAAGCCGTTGAGGCAACGTTCGAGAGCAGCCCTGATGACCTTCAAAAGAACTGTGAACTGATGAGCCGATCGGGGCGGTACATCCTCGAAGCGGAGTGGATCAAGAACCTGAGCAGTGACGATCTGTCACAGGCAAAACGCGAGGAAATCGCGACGGCAGCGGCTGCCTATCTGGAAGAACACTGCTAGATGGAGAGACACGGCCATCGGCTGGCGGGGGTTACACGGCTCGGAAAGCAGCCGTGCCCCTCGCTGGTATGCCGCGCGAGTGGGGGTTTTACGGCTAGCCCTGATTCATCGATAAGCGCCTGAAATAGGCATCCGGGAACGTCCTCCTGGGTCTTGAGAATGCGGATTGCTGAAGTCCCAATCTCAGACTCAGGAGGACACCCGGAAGGTGAAGGCACAAACGACAAGGCAAACC
>DATIPC010000031.1:0-43104 GCA_035472395.1 Solirubrobacterales bacterium | reverse complement strand
CTCGAGGAGTGCGTGCAGATCCTCAAGGGCCTGCGCGACCGCTACGAGGCGCACCACAAGGTCAACATCACCGACGAGGCGTTGGAGGCTGCGGCGGAGCTCGCCGACCGCTACATCTCCGACCGCTTCCTCCCTGACAAGGCGATCGACCTCATCGACGAGGCCGCCTCGCGCATGCGCATCAAGTCGATGTCCTCCCCGCCCGTGTACCGGGAGCTCGAGGAGGAGATCGAGACGACGCGGCGCGACAAGGAGGCCGCGATCGAGAACCAGGAGTTCGAGAAGGCCGCGCACCTTCGCGATCGCGAGCGCCAGCTCACGAACAAGAAGCGCGACCTCGAGGACGCCTGGGAGTCGGGCGAGGGCGGCGAGCGGCCGTCGATCGGTGAGGAGGAGATCGCCGACATCGTCTCGATGTGGACCGGCATCCCGGTGTTCAAGCTCACCGAGGCCGAGACGCAGAAGCTGATGCGGATGGAGGACGAGCTGCACAAGCGCGTCATCGGTCAGCACCAGGCGATCGAGGTCGTCGCGAAGGCGATCCGCCGCTCGCGGGCCGGCCTGAAGGACCCGAAGCGGCCAACCGGCTCGTTCATCTTCCTGGGCCCGTCGGGCGTGGGCAAGACGGAGCTGGCGCGGACGCTCGCCGAGTTCCTCTTCGGCGACGAGGACGCGATGGTGCGCATCGATATGTCGGAGTACATGGAGAAGCACGCCGTGTCCCGTCTGGTCGGCTCGCCTCCGGGCTACGTCGGCTACGACGAGGGCGGCCAGCTCACCGAGGCCGTGCGGCGCAAGCCGTACAGCGTGCTCCTGCTCGACGAGATCGAGAAGGCCCACCCCGACGTCTTCAACATCCTGCTGCAGATCCTCGAGGACGGGCGTCTCACCGACGCCCAGGGCCGCACGGTCGACTTCCGCAACGCGATCGTGATCATGACCTCGAACATCGGCGCCTCGGAGATCGCCAAGAACACCTCGATCGGCTTCACCGTCGCCGACGAGACCGGCATGTCCTACGGCGACATGAAAAACCGGATCATGGGCGACCTGAAAAAAGTCTTCCGGCCCGAGTTCCTCAACCGGATCGACGAGGTGATCGTCTTCCACAAGCTCGCCAAGACCGAGGTCAAGGAGATCGTCGATCTGATGATCAATCGCGTCCGCGTCCAGGTGGCCGAGCACGAGTTGCAGCTGGAGCTGACCGACGAGTCCAAGGACCTGCTGGTCGAGAAGGGCTGGGACCCCTCGATGGGCGCCCGGCCGCTGCGCCGCGCGATCCAGCGCTACATCGAGGACCCGCTTGCCGATGAGGTGCTGCGCCAGGGGCCGATGGTCCCCGGCTCGACCGTGATGGTCGAGCGCGACGCCGCCGGCGACGAGGAGGACAAACCGCTGAAGCTGACCATCATCGCGCCGAAGAAGCCGCTGAAGAAGGCGAAGCCCGAGCCGGAGAAGGTCGGGGTCGGCGCCAAGAAGGACGCTGTCGAGGAGGACGACGATCCTCGTCAGGACGATCCGCAGCCCGCCGCCGACGGCAAGAGCTGACCTTCGCCGCAGAGCATGCGTGAGCCTGGCCGCAGCGCGATCGGCACCTGGGGCGGCGGCCGCTTCATCCGCTACGGCGAGGCGATCGACGAGCAGCGGCTGCAGTCGCTGCTGCGGCCGGGCGCCGGCATCGACACCGTCCTCACCGCGGACACCTATGGGCAGGGCGGGGCGGATCTGATCCTCGGCCGGGCGCTTGCGGGCGTGCCCCGCGACGACTACTCGCTGGTCGGTGCGGTTGGCCACGACTTCTACGAGGGCGAGCGCGACGGTCCACGCGGCTTCCCCCGCTTCACCGACCCGCGTCTGCGCGGTGCCGGCGAGTACGCCGGCTACCTGCGGATGGCGGCCGAGCGCAGCCTCGAGCGGCTTGGCGCCGAGCGCTTCGACCTGCTGCTGCTGCACAACCCCGACCGGATCGGCTACTCGAGCGAGGCGGTCTGGGATGGCATGGCGGCGTTGCGCGAGGCGGGCCTGACCGGGCAGATCGGCGTCGCGCCCGGTCCGGCGAACGGCTTCACCCTCGACCTGATCTCCTGCATCGAGCGCTTCGGCGAGCGGATCGATTGGGCGATGATCATCCTCAACCCGTTCGAGCCCTGGCCCGGCGAGCTCTGCCTCGACGCGGCCGCCCGCCACGGCGTCAAGGTGATCACCCGCGTCGTTGACTACGGCGGCCTCTTCTGGGGCGATCTGCGGCCGGGGATGGAGCTGGCCCAGGGCGACCACAGGGCGTTCCGCCCCGACGGTTGGATCGAGGCTGGGCTGGAGAAGCTGGAGCAGGTGCTGCCGATCGCCGAACGAGCCAGGCTCACCCCGATCCAGCTCGCCTGCCAGTGGAACCTCGCCCATCCCGCGGTCGAGTGCGTGGCACCCACCCTGATCCAGGAGGCCGGCGAGGAGGCCTGCCCGATCGAGGCCAAGCGGGTGGAATTGGGAGCGATGCCGGCCGAGCAGCGGCTGAGCGAGGAGGACGTGACGGCGATTCGCACGATCGGCGACAACACCGGCTGCATGGCGCTGAAGGGCGCCAGCCCAGGGCACGAGGGCGAAGAGCGCCCCGACCGCTGGCCGCTGGATGCCGAGCTTGCCGCTGTCGGCGAGCGCTGGGGGATCGACCCCGAGCGCGACCTGGCCACGGCATAGCCGTCGTTCACTAGGGTCGCGCGCATGTCGCGCCAGTGGTGGACTCTTGCCGGCACCTGCTCCGGGCTCTTCCTGCTGATGCTCGACTCGACCGTGGTGGCGCTGGCGCTGCCGAGCATCCGCCACGACGTCGGCGCCTCCGCGGCCGGCCTGCAGTGGGTGATGAACGGCTACCTGCTGGCGATCACGGCACTTGTGGTCACCGCTGGGAGGCTCGGTGACATGTTCGGCCGCAAGCGGCTGTTTCTCGCGGGCATGTGCGTCTTCGCCCTTGGCTCGATTCTCTCCGGCGCCGCAAACGACGAGCTGACCCTGATCGCCGGCCGGGTGCTGCAGGGGGCGGGGGCGGCGCCGATGCTGCCGCTCTCGCTGGCGATCGTCTGCAACGCCTTTCCGGCAGGGCAGCAGGCTCGCGCCCTCGGCATCTGGGCGGGGATCTCGGCTGTGGCGCTCGGGATCGGCCCGCTTGCCGGCGGCGCACTGGTAGACGTCGACTGGCGGCTGATCTTCTGGATCAATCTGCCGATCGCCGCGATCGGGATCGCGATCACCGCGTTCGCGGCGCCGGAGTCAATGGATCCGGGCTCGGGCCGGCGGATCGACTTGCCGGGGTTGTTGGCGCTCGCCATCGGGCTGACCGCCGCCGTCCTGGCCCTGGTGCAGGCACGGGTTTGGAGTGGGGGTGTGACCGCCGCCCTGGCGCTGCTGGGGCTCGCTTGCCTGTATGGGTTCTGGCGGATCGAGCTCCGCGTCGCGGAGCCGATCGTCGACTTCTCGCTGTTTCGCAACGGCCCCTATTTCGGCGCCAGCGCCGCCGCCTTCGCCCTGGTCGGTGCCTACTGGTCGGTGATGTTCTTTCAGCCCCAGTACCTGCAGGACGTGCGCGGCCACTCGGCGGTGCTGAGCGGTCTGATGATCCTCCCGGTCACGGTCCCGATGATCTTCGTCTCACCCTTCTCGGGGCGGCTGATCGCACGCTTCGGCGCCCGATCGTTGATGAGCGCCGGGATGCTCCTCGGAGTGGTGGGCCTGCTGGCGCTGACCGAGATCGATGCGGACAGCTCTTACGGTCTGCTGCTCGCCGGGTATCTGCCGTTCGGCGTGGCGCTGGGCCTCGTCTACGCGCCGATGTCGACCGCGGCGATGGCGGCGATGCCGGCCGAGAAGGTGGGCATAGCCTCGGGGGTGCTGGCAATGGACCGTGTGATGGCGGGCACGATCGCCCTCGCGGTCACCGGTGCCGTCTTCCACGCCCTGCTCGGCGACGACGGCTCGTTCGCGGACGCGGTCGGGGGGTCGACCTGGGTCTTGGTCGCCCTTTGCGTGGTCGGGGCGGTGCTCACTTGGGCTTTCGTGCGCGACCCCGAGCGCCCCGGTCCCGACCCCGCGGTCGCCGGCGAACCGTCGCCGGAGGAGCTTCATCGCCACAGTCACCACCGTCGCTTCCACCTCTGAGGGCCTCGATCCGGCGCCAAGGCGCGAATTGCGGCCTTAAGTGACGGATTCGGTTGACAATGACCGTTCCGACCTGTCCACTCGGGATTAGCCAGACCGCATTCCAGAGCGGAATTTGCCATCCTAGAGGAGATGTCTTCGCCGCCCGGGGATGAGCTTCACGAGCTAGCGGAACGGCAGGATCCCCGACTGCTGAGGGCCCTGGACGTTGTCGCCCCTGGCGGCGCCCTGCGCGAGGGGATCGACAATATCGTCCACGCTCGCACCGGCGGGCTGATCGTCGTCGCCGACCCGGGCGACATCTCCCACATGCTCTCCGGCGGGATCCGGCTCGACATCGACTACACGCCGGCGATGCTCTACCAGGTGGCGAAGATGGACGGGGCGATCGTGCTCAACCCCGAGGCAACGAAAATCGTCTGGGCAAACGTCCAGCTGATGCCGGACCCGACGATCCTCTCGGCCGAGACCGGTACCCGTCACCGCACCGCCGAGCGCGTCTCCAAACAGACCACCGCACTGGTCGTCGCGATCTCGCAGCGCCGCGACGTCGTCTCCCTCTATGTCGAGGGGACGAAGTACATCCTGCAGGAGATCCCCGCGGTGCTTGCCAAGGCGAACCAGGGCCTGGCGACGCTGGAGAAGTACCGCGAGCGGCTCGAACAGGTCTCCACCCGCCTTACCGTGCTCGAGTTCGAGGGCGGCGGCGTTCTCTACGACGCTCTCACCGTCCTGCAGCGGGCCGAGCTGACGACCAGGATGGCGGTCGAGGTCGAGCGCTACATAGTCGAGCTGGGCACCGAGGGCCGTCTGATCGAGATGCAGCTCGAGGAGACGATGGTCGGCGTCGCCGCCGACAAGTCGGCGCTGATCCGCGACTACAGCGTCGAAGACTCCGAGGGGAACCTCAACACCGTGCTGCAGTCGCTGGCTCGGCTGCCGCACGAGGACGTGCTCGATTTCGGCCGCCTCGCCGAGCTGCTCGGCTACGACCGCAAGCTCAACACCCTCGACTTCCCGGTTGCGCCCCGCGGCTACCGCGTGATGGGCCGCATTCCGCGCATTCCCAAGCTCGTCGTCCAGAAAATCATCCACGACCTCGGCGGCTTGGAGGAGGTCCTGGCGGCCCCTGACGACAGCCTCGAGGCTGTCGACGGAGTCGGCCCGACGCGGGCCAAGGACCTCCGCGAGGGTCTGCGGAGACTCCAAGAGGTCGATCTGGTCGACCGGTACTTACAGAGTTGACGGCCATGGAGGCCGTCACAAATGGAAAGGAGCAAGCGATTCCCGAGCTAGAGGAGGCCACCGAGGTAAGCACCGAGGATGTCGTGTACGTCTGCGACTTCGAGGAGGGCGACAAGGTCGTCTATCCGCACCACGGAGCTGGCCTGGTGATGAAGAAAGAAACGCGGCATCTGATGGGGGAGGAGCGTGAATACCTCACGATCAAGATCCTCCACAACGAACTCACCGTGATGGTTCCCTGCGAGAACGCTGGTAGGGCGGGGCTGCGACGGGTGATCGACGAGGTCGAAATCAAGAAGGTCACAAGCGTCCTCACCGATGACGTGTCCGACATGCCGAAGAACTGGAACCGGCGCTTCAAGTACAACCGCGAGAAGATCAAGACCGGCGACGTCTTCGAGCTCGCCGAGGTGGTCCGCAACCTGGCGCTGCGCGAGATGGAGAAGGGCCTCTCGACCGGCGAGAAGCAGATGTACACGCGGGCGAAGAAGATCCTCGCGTCGGAGTTCATGTACGCGCTCGACAAAGACGAAGAGGGCGCGGAGGAGTACCTCGACGGGCTGCTGGAGGAGCGCTTCGCCGCCACCGCCTAGCAGCGCTGCAGCGTCCGTCACCGCGGTCATTGCGGCTGCCGGCTCCGGGGAGAGGCTCGGGGTCGGCGGTCCGAAGGCCTTCGTGCCGCTCGCCGGCAGGCCGATGATCGAGTGGTCGATCGCGGCGATGCGGGCGACGGCGTGCGTGCGCTCGATCGTCGTCGCCTGTCCGCCAGGTCACGTCCATGGGGGGCTGGACGGCGACGACCTTGTCCTGGTCGACGGCGGTTCCACCCGCGCCCACTCAGTCGCCAACGCGCTCGCCGCGGTGGAGACCGAGCTGGTCGCGATCCACGATGCGGCGCGACCGCTGGTGACGCCGGAGCTGATCGGGGGGGTCGTCGCGACCTTGGTCGCCGACCCCGAGGTGGATGGGGCGATAGCGGCGATCCCCGTCACCGACACGATCAAGCAGGTCGAGGGCGGCGCAGCAGGCTGTTCAACGCATCCCGACGCGACGAGGTTCACGTTGAGCCCCTCAGGGGGGGCGAACGTAGACCTCGTGATCGGAGAGACCCTCGATCGCGGGCGTCTCTGGGCAGCGCAGACGCCGCAGGTCTTCCGGGTTGAGGCATTGCGGCGTGCCCTCGAAGCCGATCTGAGTCAGGTCGAGGCGGTTACCGACGAGGCGATGCTGATCGAGGCGGTGGGTGGCCGGGTGCTGATTCACCCCGGGTCTCCCGAGAACATCAAGGTGACGACGCCGCTCGACCTGAAGCTTGCGGAGGCGCTCCTGGAGGAGCGTTCAGCTCAGTAGGACCCAGACGAGCACCGCGGCGAAGCAGACCTGCCCCACCCCGAGGGCTACGCCGAGGCTGACCGCGCCGAGCGCGGCGGCGATCGCGGTACCGGCGACGAAGGCGCCGAGCATGACGGTGAGCTGGCGCCACATCAGCGTTGCGCGGTCCGTTCGGTTGGGAGGCCACCGGCCGCCCGCGAATCGTCACCCCGGTGTTCCCGGCGGCGGCGCTCGTAGACCCGATTCTGGACGAGCAGCGTGCCGACCCCGGCAATCACGATCGCGCTGAGGTTGATCGCCAGCTGGGCGATCGCGCCACGCCAGTCGGACCAGTCGCCGAAGGCGGCGGCAACGCCGATCGCGGCCGCGGCGGGGATCGTCGTCACCGAGATCAGCACTCCGATCAGCGCCCCCGACTTGGCTGAGGTCAGCGAGAGCACGCCCGCGGTGCCGGCAAAGAGGGCGACGAGGAAGGAGAAGGTGCTGGGTTCGGAGATGAACGCGGTGAGCGGGCGCTCGCCGACGACGAAGCCGCTGCCGACGAGGTCGGTCAATTTGGCGAAGAGACTGAAGAGGAAGGCGGCGGTGATGCCGACCGGGAAGCCGACCGCAAGCGCCTTCAGCGAGCGCAGGCCGAGGTCTGGGCGGCGCTGTACGAGCGCCACGCAGATGCCGGCGAGGGGGCCGAACTCAGGGCCGACGACCATCGCGCCGACGATCAGGATCGGCTGGCCGAGCATGACGCCGACCGAGGCGATCAGGCAGGCGATGACCATGAAGGCAAGGAAGTTGGCGTTGAGCTCGATGTTCTCCGAGGTTCGAGCCTCGACCTCCTCCCAGACCACCGAGTCGCCGGGGGAGCCCGACGCCGCGCGCTCAGCCCGGTCGGCCGCGCTAGAGAGCTGCGAGTCGATCTCTTCGATCGAGATCGAGCCATCGGTCGGGACGCCGAGCTCGCGCAGGTCGGCGATGACGACGCTGGCGTCCTCGCGGGCAACGTCGCAGAGGACGAGGTCGCCCGGGGGCTTGCGCGAGGCACCCTCGATCCGGGCCAGGCTGGAAACCGACAGGCTCGCTTCGAGCAGGCTGACCACGCGCTCGGATTTGGTGCCAGGGACGACGATCCGCAGGTGGACCACGCCCCGACCCTACTGGGACGTGCCGCTAGTTAAGTACCCATATGGGCCTCTAATCAGCGGCACGTCCCCAGGCCGTAACGTGCCGTGGGGCATGCTGACCGACTACCACCTTCATCTCCGTCCCGACGAGCCCGACACGCCTGCGGAGCGGTACTTCACCGCTGAGAACGCTGAGCGCTACCGGGAGGCCGCAGCGGCGGCCGGAGTCGAGGAGCTGGGGGTCTCCGAGCACGTCTACCGTTTCACCCAGGCGCTCGAGCTCTGGCGCCACCCCTTCTGGGAGGAGCAGGCGCTCGACGACCTTGATGCCTACTGCGCGTTCGTGCGCGGCGCGGGTTTGAAGCTGGGGATCGAGTGCGACTTCGTCCCCGGTGCTGAGGACCGCACCGCGAACCTGCTTGAGGCGCGCGACTTCGACTACGTGGTCGGCTCGGTCCACTTCGTCGGTGAGGCGGCTGTGGACCACGAGGGCTGGGACGTCTGGGAGGGGAATGGAGATCCCGACGGGGTTTGGCGCCGCTACTTCGAGGCGCTTGCCGAGTGCGCCCGCAGCGGCCTCTTCGAGATCCTCGCCCACCCCGACCTGGTCAAGGTCTGGGGCCGCGCCCGGCCGCTGCCCGAACGCGATCCACGCCACTACTACGAGCCGGCGGTGGAGGCGATCGCGGAAAGTGGGATCGCGGTCGAGATCTCGACCGCCGGGCTGCGCAAGCCGGTTGGCGAGCTGTACCCGTCGCCGGCCTTCGCCGAGATGTGCGTCGAGGCGGGGGCCTCCTTCGCGCTCTCCTCCGACGCACACCTACCTGGGCAGGTGGGCTTCGGCTATGAGCGGGCACTCGAGTTCCTCGGCGAGCTCGGCGTGGGGGAGATCTGCGTCTTCGAGCGCCGCCGCCGCAGCTTGGCGCCCTTGCCGGCGCGGGTCGGCGAGAATCCCTGAGATGAGCGTAGGCATCGGCTACGACAGCCATCGCTTCGCCGCGGGCCGGCCCCTGCTTCTGGGCGGGGTCGAGGTCGAGTACGAGCGCGGGCTCGACGGCCATTCCGATGCCGACGTCCTCACCCACGCGGTGATCGACGCGCTGCTCGGAGCCGCCGGAGGGGGCGACATTGGCACCCTCTTTCCGGATAGCGACGAGCGCTGGCGCGACGCCGACTCGATCGACCTGCTGCGCACCGCGGTTGGCACGATCGGCGGCAAGATCGTCAACATCGACGCAACCATCGTCTGCGAGGAGCCGCGCCTGGCGCCATACCGGGCCGAGATGGAGCGGATCCTCGCCGAGGCGACCTCGGCCCGGGTCAGCGTCAAGGCGACCACCAACGAGGGCATGGGCTGGATCGGCCGTGGCGAGGGGATCGCCTGCATTGCGGTCGCCTCGATCGCGAGCGAATAGGATTTGACGCCTCCGATGGGGAAGCTCGAGTCAATCGCGGCGGCCACGCGCCAGGCTGTTTCGGACAAAGCGTTCGAGCTGAAGGTGCTGAGTGAGGCCGGCGTTCTCGGCCTGCACCGCCCAGACAAGTCCGTGAAGGTCGCCTCCACGTTCCTGCGCTGGGGTGCTTCGCCGGCGACCGGCATCGCGACCGGGGCGATCCACTACCCGGATGAGCCGGCCCTGATCGACGAACGCGGCTCGCTGACGTTCGAACAGCTGCACCGCCGCACCAACGCGCTCGCCCATGCCTTCGAGCGCATGGGGATCGGCCATGGCGATGGAGTCGGGGTCATGTGCCGTAACCATCGCGGCTTTATCGAGGCCACGTTTGCAGCCGCCAAGCTTGGTGCCAGCGTCCTTTACCTCAACACGATGTTCGCCGGGCCGCAGCTCGTCGAGGTGATGCGGCGAGAGGAGCCGAAGGTTCTGGTCTACGACGAGGAGTTCGCCGGGCTGCTCGACGAGGTGGATGGCAGCGTCCAGCGAGTCGTCGGCTGGGCCGACCGCGAGCCCGACGTGCCGACGCTCGATTCGCTGATCGCGTCGGCCGAGGACTCGAACCTGAAGCCCCCACCCGACAAGCCCCGCTTCGTGATCCTCACCTCGGGGACCACCGGGACGCCGAAGGGTGCGCAACGCTCCAGCCCCGACGGGCTGCACGCATTTGCGGCCCTGATCGACAAGATCCCTTACCGCAGTCGCGACACGATGGTCGTTGCCGCGCCGCTCTTCCACTCATGGGGCTTCTTCCATTTCGTCATGAGCCTGCCGACTGCCTCGACGCTCGTGCTGCGGCGCCGCTTTGATCCGGAGGAGACGTTGCGGACCGTGCAGGAGCATCGCGCTCAGGTGCTCGCCGTCGTGCCGGTGATGATCCAACGGATCCTGCAGCTTCCCGAGCAGACGCTCTCCTCTTATGACCTGTCCTCGCTGCGGATCACCTCGGTCTCCGGCTCGGCGCTTCCCGGCGAGATGGCGATCGAGTGGATGGGCCGCTTCGGCGACACCATCCACAACCTCTACGGCTCGACCGAGGTCGCCTACGCGACGATAGCCACCCCCGAGGACCTGCGGGCGGCGCCGGGAACCGCGGGGCGGCCACCGCGAGGCACGGTGGTGAGGCTCTACGACGAGCGGGGGCGCGAGGCGCCGCGGGGCGAGGTCGGGCGGATCTTCGTCGGCAACGAGATGTCCTTCGAGGGCTACACCGGCGGCGGCGGCAAAGAGGCAATCGACGGTCTGCTGAGCACCGGCGATGTCGGCCATCTCGATTCTGACGGGCGCCTCTTCATCGACGGTCGGGATGACGAGATGATCGTCTCCGGCGGCGAGAACGTCTTCCCGCGCGAGGTCGAGGACCTGCTCGCCGATCACGAAGCGGTGGTCGAGGTTGCGGTGATCGGCGTCGTCGACGACGAGTACGGGCAGCGGTTGAAGGCATTCGTCGTAGCCGTCGAGGACGCCGAGGTCTCCGAGGACGACCTGAAGGCGCATGTCAAGGCCCACCTCGCCGGCTTCAAGGCACCGCGCGAGGTCGAGTTCATGGGGGAGCTTCCGCGCAACGCGACCGGCAAGATCCTCAAGCGCGAGCTGCACGCGCGCGAGACGCAAAACCCCGCGTAGCGCGGGTCGCCGCTAATTGCGAGCTTTCGGTTGGGAGAGCGGTGGCGAGGCCGCCGTTGCCCGTAGTAAGTTGCGATGAATGGGCCAACCCGCAGTCCAGTTGAACGCGATCGGCGAGGCGACGGAGCAGATGCATGGCGTCGCCAAGCAGGCCTTGGAGTGGGTCCGGGTCGGCGAGGAGCGCGTCGCTGAAGCAGAGCAGCGGGCCGTTGAGGCCGAGGCGCGTGCCAAGGCCGGTCAGGCCGAGGTCAAGAAGCGGGCGCTGGCGACGTTGCGCAAGCTTGGCGAGCAAGGCCGTGAGCGGATCGCCGCCGAGCGCGACAGTCGGCGCCAGGCCGAGGCCCGCGTGTCGCGTGCGGAGGAGGGCAGGGATCGTGCCGAGAAGGCATTTGAGCGAGCGCAGCAAAGTGCCGAGGCCGATCGCGAGGCACTCGCCACCCAGATGACCGCTAACAAGGCGCAGTCCGATCAGGCGCTGGCGCGGGCGGTCAAGCGGACCGAAGAGGAGGCCTCTCAGCGAACCCGCGAGGTGCTCGAAAAGGCGCAGGTGCAGGCCGACCGGCGTCTGGCCGCCGCCGAGCAGCGCGCCGCCGAGGCCGAGGCCCGCGCCGAGGAGTCGCACCAGATCGCCGTCCGCCTCGAGGCGGAGATCGAGGAGCGGGTAATGCAGGGCACCGAGGACGTGCGCCGCGAGGCCGAGGAAAGGGTTCGCAAGCTGATCGAGAAGGTCGAGGGGGACGCCGAGGAGAAGGCAAGGGCGCGCGCCGAAGAGCAGTTGCAGGCCGAGTCGGAGCGGATCAGGGGCCAGGCCGAGCAGCGCGAGGAGCGGCTGCGCCGCGCCGCCGAGGACGAGATCAAGGCCAGCGGCAAACGGGCACGGCGCGAGGTGCTGGCAGCGGCGGACGAGACCGCACCGGAGTGGTCTCGTAACGAGGCGCCCTCAGGCGACGGATACCGGACGTTCTAGGCCCGCGGGCCCTGTCGGCCCCGACGCCACCCACGGGGGAGTTGTGCTTACCATCCCCGCCATGCGGGAGGTTCGGATACGAGACACGCTCAGCGGTGAGCTGCGCACCCTGGATCCCGATGGAGAGATCGGGATCTATGCGTGTGGGCCCACGGTCTACAGCCGGATCCACATTGGCAATGCGCGGCCGTTTGTCGTGTTCACGCTGCTGGCGCGGTTTCTGAGGTCAGAGGGATACAAGACCCGACTCGTCGTCAACATCACCGACGTAAACGACAAGATCTACGACGCGGCGCGGGGAGCTGGAGAGCCATCGGCCGGGTTCGCCGAGCGGATGACTCGGGCCTACTTCGAGGACACGGATCGGCTTGGGGTGGGGCGGCCTGACGCCGAGCCGCTGGCGACCGAGACGATCGGCGGCATCGTCGCCCTGATCGCCGATTTGGTCGAGCTCGGCCACGCCTATGAGTCGGGCGGCGACGTCTACTTCCGGGTGCGCAGCTTCGCGGGCTACGGCAAGCTGTCGAACCGCCGGGCCGAGGACATGGACCAGGGCGAGGAGGCGGGGTCGGCTTCGTTGAAGGAGAACCCGCTCGACTTCGCCCTCTGGAAGGCCCGTAAGGAGGGCGAGGACACGAGTTGGGACTCGCCCTGGGGGGCCGGACGGCCGGGCTGGCACATCGAGTGCTCGGCGATGGCCGAGGCCGAGCTGGGGCCGTCGTTCGAGATCCACGGCGGTGGCTCCGACCTCGTCTTTCCCCATCACGAGAACGAGATCGCGCAGTCGGAGGCGGCGGGCCGTCCCTTCGCCCGCCTCTGGATGCACAACGGGATGATCGAGACCGGCGCCGAGAAGATGTCGAAGTCGGAGGGCAACATCTTCCAGCTCTCCGAGGCGCTCGATCGCTACCGGCGCGAGGCGGTTGTCGCGTACCTGATCTCCGGGCACTACCGGCAACCGCTGGCGTTTGGGGCCGAGCAGATGGAGCAGGCGGCGGCCGGGATCGAGCGGTTGCGGAACTTCTTCAGGGAACACCCGGTGGGCGCCCCCGGGTCCCGTGTCGACGCGTTCCAGGATGCACTTGCCGACGATTTCAACACGCCGCGGGCGATGGCCGAGGCCTTCGAGCTCGTTGCTGAAGCAAACCGCCGGGAGCTTCCCGGTGCACCCGAGGCTCTGCTGGAGATGCTCGAGCTGGTTGGGCTTGAGTCGTTGGCGAGCGCTGAGGAGGGTGCTGGGGACGAGGCGGAGGCACTGCTTGCTGCGCGCGAGGAGGCGCGTGCCGGCAAGGACTTTGGCCGCGCCGATGAGATCCGCGACCGGCTTGCCGAGCTGGGCTGGGAGGTCCGCGACGGGGCCGAGGGCGCGAAGCTCGTGCCGAGGGCCTGAGCGTGGCTGACGGGCAGATCATCTATGGCCGCCGTCCGGTCGAGGAGGCGGAGCGGGGGAGGCGCCGCGTGCGGCAGGTGTGGCGGGCGTTGCATATCTCCCCCGAGGAGTTGGAGCGTCTCTGCGGCTCGCCCGATCACCAGGGTGTGGTCGCCGAGGTGGATCCGTATCCGTACGCCGACCCGAATGCTCTTTTGAGGCGGGACGGGGCGCTGTTGGTTGCGCTCGACCAGGTTCAGGACCCCCGTAACCTCGGAGCCGTGTGCCGCTCTGCTGAGTTCGCCGGTGCGGCTGGGGTGGTCGTGCCGGAGCGCCGCTCTGCCGAGGTCACCGCAGCAGCCTGCAAGGCTTCGTCGGGGGCGGTCGAGCATCTCGAGATCGCCCGCGTCCGCAACCTCGCCGACTGGCTCGCCGAGGCCAAGGCGGCCGGCTTCTGGATCTGGGGTGCCGACGCAGAGGCGGGTCAGGCGCCGTGGGACGTCGACCTCAGCGGCCCGACGATCCTCGTCCTCGGCGGCGAGGGGAAAGGCATCCGCCCCCGCGTCGCCTCAGCCTGCGACGGCCTCGTCGCTTTGCCGCGCGCCGGGTCGATCGACTCGCTCAACGTATCGGCAGCTGCTGCTGCACTGCTTTTTGAGGCTGTCCGGCAGCGTTCCTCCGCGGGTGGCGCGGGGGGAGGGGGTGTTCGGACGGGTGAGTCCGCTAACACCCCCTCCCCCCGTGACAGGACCCGCGGCCGATAGCCATTGCTGCAGCCTCGATTTGCAGAAATCCGCAATTTGGGGTTGACAGAACTCCGCTGGGCGGTAAGACTACGCCGCCAATAAGGGTGAACCTCAGCTTGAGTCTGAGATTTTCCCGGTCAATAAGGGCGCCACAGGGGAGGTACCGGCGCCACGACCCTTCATCTCAAAGGAGAAGGATCTGTGGCTCTATCGTCGCCTACGCAGGAATTGCGACTCCCCAGCGGGCATTTCAACGGTTCCACCCGTCCCAGCTCTAACCCTCAACTTGAGCTTGATGACCATTATCTGGTCGCCCTTGCCAAGGAGGGGCGCACCGATGCCTACGACTCGATCGTCCGCCGCTACCGCGGCTTCGTTCGTCTCAAGGCCTCGTCTTACTTCCTGCTCGGCGGGGAGCGCGACGACCTGATCCAAGAAGGTCTGCTCGGCCTCTACAAGGCGATTCGCGACTACCGCAGCGATCGCGAGTCGAGCTTCCGCAGCTTTGCCGAGCTTTGCATTACCCGGCAGATCATCACCGCCGTGAAGACGGCGACCCGCAACAAGCACACGCCCCTCAACCAGTACGTCTCGTTCAGCCAGACGCCGGCCGCCGCGGGGGACTCGGACACGACCCTCGACGAGATCCTGCCCGGCCCAAGCGTCTCGGACCCGGTCAACCAGGTGATCGCCAGCGAAGAGCTCGAGAGTCTCGTCTCCTGTCTGTCGGGCACCTCCGGTGTCCTCTCGGACCTCGAGAGTCGGGTCCTCTCCCTCTACCTCGACGGGCACTCCTACGAGGCAACGGCCGAGCGTCTCGAGTGCGACACCAAGACTGTCGACAACGCCCTGCAGCGCGTCAAGCGCAAGGTGGCCGCTCACCTCGACTCGAGAGAGGTTCCAGCGTAGGGCTCACAGGGCCTCGATCTCAACAGCAAGGCCGAGCGCGTCGAGGAACGAAGCAGGGTCGAAAGCTTGAGCCGGCGCCAGCGCGCCGCGCCGGTCATAGGCAGGGTTGGCGCACAGGGTCGCCGCGTGGGCGAGGCTGACCGCGGTGAGGCCGTAGACATCGCTGCCGCGGACCGTGCCGCGGCGGGTGCCCGCGGCGCCGCGGGCCTCACAGCTGATCGTGAAGCGTGACGCCTTGCGGTCCCGCTCGTTCGGAGCGGCCGGCAGGCGCCGGATCAACGCTGCGGTCGCACCGCGCAGGGGAGTGCGCATCGCCAGCCCGAGCAGCGGTGAGGCGGCGGCGGCCAGCGGCATCAGCCGCGGCGGCACGACCATCCCGTTGAGCAGAGTGCGAACGCAAGCGGTCTCAACGTGCCGCGGCACCGTGATCTGCTCGCCGGCGGGGTAGCGCAACATCCGCTGCTCGCCGAGCGGCTCTGGGAAGCGCCAGCGGCCGCCATCGGCGCTGCGCGGCGCCGGCCGCCAGTCGCCATCGCGCCAGACGACGTCGCCGCCGCGCATGATCTCCAATCCCGAGAGCGCCGTCCCGTGCGTGGGCGCGAACCCGTGCACGCTGTAGGCAACGACGAGCTCCTCCAGCTGACCCATCCCCTCGGCGGTGAGCGCCGCGATCAGGTCCCCGGGCGCGTAGTCGAATCCCATCCCGGATACGAGCGCCGCTCCCTTTCCCGCAGCGCTCTCCCCGTAGCGATCGAAGACCATTCGCATGAACCCCTGCTCGCCGGTCGTGTCCAGGTAGTGCGTCCCGGTCTCGACAGCAGCCGCAACCACGGGCTCCCCGTGCAACGTGAACGGGCCAGCACAGGCCACCACAGCCGAACAGGGCTCGAGCATCTCCCGCAGCCCGGCTCCATCCTCCACCGATGCGGCAGCCGTAGCCACCCCGCCCAACTCCTCCGAAAGAGCCTCGAGCTTCCGCCGATCCCGCCCCGCGATCAGGAAGTCAGCCCCAAGCCGCTTCAACTCACGAGCGATCAGCCCTCCGGTGAACCCGGTGGCCCCGTAGACCGCAACCGGCCCATCTTGGGCCGTGCTTCCCGGCGACCTTGCATCCGCTTTCATCGGCCGGACGGTACATGGGGTGATTGGAGGCTTGCCCGGCGATCAGCCGAAAAGCCCGGGCCCGCACCGGTCAAGCTCTTCAGGCGTTCGCGCTTGCGTCGACCTCGTGAGCAACCGCGAGCGAGTGCTGCATTGCGGCCTGATACTCCTTCGCCTCAGGGGTTGAGCCAAGCGAGGTGAGCATCGCCGACTGAGCAACAGCGGAGATTCCCTCGACGCTGTCCAGCGGGAGGATCTTTTCTCCAGTTGCCACGTAGAGCCCCGTGGGCCCGTCGTAGTCGATGAAGGTCTTGTGCGTCATTGACCACCCATGGTAGTCATTTCGGCTTTTTTATCCACTCGCCTGAGAGTTGCGGAGGATGTCCTCCAGATGCCGTGCCAAGGGCTCGAAGCTCGCCTGCCTGTCGCGGCGCATGCCCTGGCCCAAGCACCAATGGAACTTGTCGCTCTCTGGAACGGCGATTGCGAGGAGGCCGAGGCGGATCAGCGTGAAGTTGAGGATCGGGAAAGCCGTCCGCCCGTTGCCATCCCAATACGGGTGAGCTCCGAGGAAGCGAGCGTACCCCCGAGCTGCGGGCCGAATGGCGTCGACAACGCGATGGGACTCGCCGCGCTCGTCTATCGCATCGCTCTCCTCAAAAGCCCTGCGGAAATCTGAGCTGATCTCTCGGAGGCGGCGTGGAAGGGAACGGCCGCTGATTCCTCGCTGGCGCTCATGCAGCAGCTCGTCCGGAAACTCGCCCAGGACGATCCCGTAGCTGACTTCCTGCTCAAACTGCCGCTGTGCGAGGGTCTCTGGGCCGAAGACCGGCTCGAAGATCGCGGCGTGAATCGCGTGGAAGTCAGCGGTGCCAAGCGCGCCTCCGTCGCGCGCCTCGATCGCGGCGATCGCGGTCACACGGGCGACCTCGGCGGTAATCGCGCGCCAGGTCTCCTCGGGGGTGAGATCTGGCGCTCGGTAGTAGTGGGACTCCTTCGCGTCGGCGAAGTCCGCGAACGTGGCCTGTGCTGCGACCAGCGCCCCCTCTGCGATTCCACGCTCCTCATTGCTCAGCTCGCCGAGCTGGCGCGCGAATCTGTTCTGCGGCTGCTTGTCGGTTTTGATCTCACTCATGAGCACGGAAAGCTTGAGGCGGGCCGAGCGCACTCGCCGATTCCCGACCGGGTCTTGCGGGCCTAGCGAAGGTCGGCGATGACGTAGTCGAGCAGTTCCTGGCCGTGGTCGGAGGCTACGGCGATGTCGCCAGGGGCGATCCGGGCTCGGTGGAGGGATTGCATGCGGAGCACGTCGCCGTCGGTGCGGTTGTTGGGGAAGATGCCGGCATAGGAGACGCCCAGTCGCTCCAAGTGGTCCGCGAGCAGGGCGGTGGCGGGGTTCTCCAGGGGCAGGTCCAGGTAGAAGGCGTCCAGGCACCTGCGGTGGAAGAGGTGATGGCGCTCGGCTGCTACTGCCGCCTCCAGGTCGGCGCCTGGCTGGTGGGCGGTGATCAGGGCGAGGTTGTGGTCTGTGTCGATCTCGACCTGGAGGCCGGTTCGCTCAGGTAGCTCTACTGCGGCCGGCGGCTCGGCGAGCGTCCCTCGCAGTTGGCACAGCTCGAGGGTGCGGCCGATGATCTCGTGATGGCGCTCGGGCGCGTAGACCTTGCGCTCGTGGCCGTCGTTCAGCTTGGTGTAGAAGAGGGCAGCCGATTGGCGGCGCAGCCGCTGTTCCGTGGCGGCGTCGTTGGAGACGGAGGCCGGGATCCAGCCGAGCAGGAAGCCGGTCTCGTGGGCGCCGAGCTCGAGGTTGGCGCGCTGGCTGTAGGGGTGGGCCGCCGTCGCCTCGCTGTACATGCCCGCCAGGCCGCGCTCGGTCGCCCAGTCCATCAGGTGGCGCTTGGTGCGGGTGAAGAGGTGCTGGCCACGGGCGGCTGGCATCGTCACCGCCTGTCCGGAGTGGCCAACCGCATCGCTGGCCGCCGCCAGGCTCATCCCCTCGTGGCAGAGCAGCTCGCCCGCCGCGGACTCGGCCACCCAGGAGACGTAGGTTCCTGCGGCGAGCCGAGCCGAGACCTCGGCTGGGTCGTAGACCCAGCGCACGTCGTAGGTGTCGCCGTAGGCTGCCCTGATCGCCTCGCTGAGGACGTTTCCCTCGTCCGGCTCCAGATACCTGAAAGTGACTGTGCTCGTTCCCACGCCGTCAGTCATGCCCTCTATATTCGGCAGAGCGCCCGCCTAGCTCAATCGGCAGAGCACCTAACTTGTAATTAGGAGGTTTCCGGTTCGATTCCGGAGGCGGGCTTTCGGCCCGTCAAGACTCGCCGTTGCCAAGCAGTCTGGTCTTCTCGGCGGCGAACTCCTCGTCGGTGAGGACACCCTTCCCGTGCAGCTCGGCGAGGCGCTCGAGCCGCTGCAGGCGGCTGTCCTCGTCGGAGCCGGGGGCCTTGGCGGCCGCCGACGCGCCACTTCCGCCCGGCCTGCGCACCTCCGGCAGGCGCAGTTTCGACGCTCGCTCGCCGAGGTTTGCGCTCTTTACCGCGTCGCTCACACGCTCTTTGGCGCCGCCGAAGAGCTCGCCGTACCCGGCGTCGGGAAATTCCTCTTCTGATTGGCGGCGCAGCTCGTGAATGCCGAAGGCGGCGAACCCGGCGATCACCAGGGTGGTCAGGAAGGAGCGCAGGTTCTGGATCGGCGAGGAGAGGAAGTAGATGCAGACGACGATCGCCAAGCCCGCGTACGCATAGGCGACGTGGTCGCGCAGGACCGGCGCCATGAAGCGGCGGCTGGAGCGGGCCGATCCGGTCGGGGACGCCAGCCAGCCGGCGATCCCGAACAGGACGCCGATGACGATCACCGTCGTCGCGATGCTGGTCATCAGCGAGGTGCCGATCGACCAGGTTGCTTCGGCGGCCGGCTTGACGCTTTCGTCGGTGACCAGCTGGTCGACGACGATGCCCCCGGCGACCTCGCGGAAGACGATCACGGCGAAGCCGGCCGCGACCAATCCGATCCCGCAGAAGAGAAGGGTCACCCAACGCCCCTCGCGCGAGAGGTAGATCGCCAGCCCGAAGGCGAGCAGCGTCAGCAGCGAGAGGACCAGCGCCAGCCCCTTGATCCCGACCGCGATGTCCTGCGCCGTCTTCAGCTGGTCGGAGCGCAGGATCGTGATCTGCCCCGCGTCGGGCGGGAGTTTTTCGGCGAGCTGGGCGCCGATCCCGACCTGATTGGCCAGGTTGGTGACCAGGCTGCCGAGGTTGAGGGTGACGTTTCCTTCGGCGGTTGAGACCGCTTCTTTCTTGTTTTCCAGCACCGCGAGCAGCTGTTCGTGGGCGGCGCGGTTGGCGTCCTTCCACAGTTCTTCCGCGGTCGAGCTCTTCAGCACCTCTTCGGCGCCGCCGCCGGCCACCTGCCGCAGCCCGCCCGAGACGGGCCCCGCCAACTGCTTGGTTTCGCCGGGCAGGATGCCTTCGAGTTCCTTTTCTATGTTGACGTTTTCGTAGAGCTGGTCGACTAGGTAGCTGCTGACCGCAGCCCGGACCTTTTCGTTCTGGATCAGGCGGCCGCTGGTATCGACCCAGTCGTTCGTGTTGAGCGCCTGGCGCTCGGTCCAGATCGCGAAGACGCTGAGAAAGGCGAGCACCGAACCGAGCACCACGAGGGCTTTGACCGTGCGTCGTCGTCCTCGGCTCATCGAGAGAATGCTATACGTGAACAATGAAGTTAGAGGGCATCCACCACATAACGGCGATCACGGCCGACGCGCAGAAGAACGTCGACTTCTACGCCGGGGTGCTGGGCCTGCGCCTGGTCAAGAAAACGGTCAACCAGGACAACCCGACCGTCTACCACCTCTTCTTCGCCGACGAGAAGGGCAGCGCCGGCTCGGACCTGACCTTCTTCGAGTTCCCCGGGGTGGCGCCGGGACGGGCCGGAGCGGGGGACGTGCACCGGATCGTCTGGAGGATCGGCTCGCGGGAAGCGCTCGACTTCTGGGCAGAGCGGCTTGGCGCCCACGGGATCGAGTCGGCTCGGGCCGGAGCGAGCCTTCGCTTCTCCGACCCCGAGGGCTTGGATCACGAGCTGGCCGTGGTCGAGGTTCCGGACCAGCCGCTCGTCGCCGAGCATCCGGAGATTCCGGGGGCGCTGGCGCTGCAGGGCTTTCACGCCGCGTGCGCGTACGCGGCTTCGCCCGATGCCAGCAGCGGGCTGCTCGGGGCGCTCGAGTTCGAGCCCGCCGAACCGGGCTGGGAGGCGCGCGGTGAGAACCGCGGCGGTCTCTACCTCTACGACGATCCGCCGGACCGGCGCTCGCGGCAGGGGGCCGGCAGCGTCCACCACATCGCCTGGGCATCGACGATCGAGGATCACGAGGCGTGGCGGGAGAAGGCGATCTCGGCGGGAGCGCAGCCGACGCCCGTGATCGACCGCTTCTACTTCCGCTCGATCTACTTCCGCGAGCCGAGTGGCGTCCTCTTCGAGATCGCGACGCTGGGGCCGGGCTTCACCGTCGACGAGACGCTGGAGCATCTCGGCGAGAAGCTCTCGCTGCCGCCCGACTACGAGCACCTGCGCGCCGAGGTCGAACCGCAGCTTCGCCCGGTCGTCAACCCGCGCGTGGCCTAGTCGGGTGAGCGGAAACTTCGTCTGGCGGGACGCCGGTCGGGTCGTCGTCTTCCGCAGCGACGGCGTGGCGCAGGCCCCGCAGCTCCTCCACGAGCATGGCTTCGACGACTTCGAGCTGCTGAGCACCCCGCGTGCCCTACTCGGCGCGCCCGAGCTCGAGGCGGCGGCCAAGGCCGTCCACGCGGTTCCCGCGGGGCAGGTGCCGGAGGCCGCTGCCGGGCTGCTGGAGGGGGTGCAGGCACCGCAGCTGGTCGCGCTCGGGGGCGGCCGCGCGATCGACACCGCGAAGGCGATCGCTGCGGTCAGCGGCGCTCGGGTCGCGGCGGTCCCGACCACCCTCTCGGGCGCTGAGCTGACCGGGATCCACCGCCTCCCGGCGGGCGCCGAGAGCCGGGTCCGGGCCATGGTCCGGCCCGCGCTGGCGATCGCCGACCCGGCGGCGATGACGAGCCAGGCCGAGGGCGCGCTCCGCGCCAGCGCGATGAACAGCCTCGCTCACGGCGCCGACTCCCTCTACACCCCCTTCGTCAACCCGGTCTCGCAGATGACCGCGCTGCGCGGCGCCGAGCTGATCGCGGCCTCGCTCGACGAAGACCCGGCGGAGCGCAACCGCGCCGCCCTTGCCCAGGGTTCGCTGCTCTGCGCCTACGCGATCGATTCCGCCATGTTCGGCATGCACCACGTGATCTGCCAGACGCTGGTGCGGATCTGCGGCGGTTCACACGCCGAGACCAACGCGGCGATCCTGCCGCGCGCGATGGCCTTCATGGCCCCGCGGGCCCCCGACCACCTCGCCTCCCTCGCGGAAGCCCTCGGCACCGACGCGGCCGGGATCGAAGCCCGCATCCTCGAGCTGGGCGGCGATCCGGCCGGCCTCGGCGACGCCGGCGCCGACCGTTCGAAGCTGGATCGGGCGATCGAGTCGATGCTCCTGCGACCCGAGCTGGCCTTCACGCCGGAACCGCCCAGCCGCGAGGATCTGGTGCAGCTGATCGAGAGCGCCTGGTAACCGAGCCGGCGCCGCCGTGTAGCGCTCTTCGTGAGCGAAGAGCGACTGCAGCGCTACCACGATTTCACCCGCCGGCACAGCGTCAACTGGCCCCTCTACCTGCTGGCGAGGGTCTTCATGACGCCGTTCTTCCTCGTCTACTTCCGACTCGGCCGGACCGGGCGCGACCACGGCCGCGTCAGAGGCGGGCTGATCGTCGCCGCCAACCACCGCAGCTTCCTCGACCCGTTCGCAATCGGCGCCGCGCTGCCCTGGCAGCGGCCGATGAACTACGTCGCCAAGGTCGAGCTGTTCGAGCGCCGCTGGCAGGGCTGGTTGCTCTCGCGTCTCGGCGCCTTCCCGATCCGCCGCGGCGAATCCGACGAGCTGGCGATGGAGACCGCCCGCCTTACGGTCGAGCGCGGCGGCACCGTCTGCATCTTCCCGGAGGGGACGCGGATCCGGCGCGGCACCCTGGCGACGCCGAAGCGCGGGGTGGGGAGGCTGGCGTTGCAGACCGGTGCCCTGGTCGTGCCAACGGCCGTCTTCGGCAGCGAGCATGTGCGCAGGACCTGGCGGATCCGGCCGCGCCGGGTGCGGGTGCGCCTGGGGCGGGCGATGACCTTCCCGCGGGTAGAGGAGCCCTCGCCGCCGCTGGCCGAATCGGTGACGGCGCGGATCTGGCCCAACGTGCTGCTGCAGTGGGAAGAGATGGGGGGCCTGCCGCCGATGCGCCGCGCCGCTGTGATCGGCGCCGGCAGCTGGGGCACCGCGGTCGCTGTGCTGCTCGCCCGCGGTGGGCTCGAGGTCCAGCTCGGGGCCCGCACGGCTGAGCAGGCGGCCGAGATGGCGGCGGCGGGCGAAAACCGCCGTTACCTCGAGGGGGTCGAGCTGCCGGGCTCGCTGCTGGTCTGTCCGGCCTCCGAGATCGAGCTGGCCGGCCTCGACCTGGTCTGCATGGCGATCCCCTCCGGTTCTCTGCCGCAGGCGGTCGGCGCGATCGCCGACCGGGTCAGCGACCGCTCCTCGGTCCTGCTGCTGACCAAGGGATTGATCGCGCCCTTCGGCCAGCTGCCTGCCGAGTACGTGGGCGAAAGGATCCGGGCCCGGGCGGTCGCCTGTCTCGGCGGTCCGGCTCACGCGCGCGAGGCGGTCTCGGGGTCGGCGGCGCTGGTGCTCGGCTCGGGGGACGCCGACCTGCGCGACCAGCTCGGCGAGGTCTTCGATCGCGCCGGCCTCGTCTGCGAGCGCTCCCACGACGTCACCGGGGTCGAGCTGGCCGGCGCCGCGAAGAACGCCGCCGCGCTCGCCGCCGCGGCAACGGAGCCCTTCGGCCTCAACGCGGCCGGCATCGCCGCCGCCCAGGTCTGGCGCGAGTGCATCGCCTACGCGATCTCGCGCGGCGCCGAGCTCGAGACGTTCTCGGGTCTGGCGGGGGTCGGCGATCTGACCGCGACCGTACTTGCGCCCTCGGGCCGCAACCGGCGGGCCGGGGAGCTGCTCGGCAGGGGGACGCCGGCGGCGGAGATCCCCGCCCTGATCGGTCAGGCCTCCGAGGGCCTCGACGCGGTTCCACTGCTGGCCACGGCGATCGCCGCCTCGGGCAGCTCGGCCGATGCGTTGGGCGGGTTGGCGGCGCTGATCCGTGGCGAGATCGACGCAGAGGCCTGGATCGCCAGCCTGCGCCAGGTCGAGCGCTCGAGGAGAGCGGCCGCTTGATGGGACGGCGGCTAGGCTTCGCGCGTGAGCGGCGAGAAGCAGAACGTCGAGCCGGCAAGCCTCGACCCAGCCGCCAAGGCAGAGCTCGACCGCGCCTTCGAAGAGCTCTACCGCGACCATCTGAAGGACGTCTACTCCTATGCCTACTACCGGGTCGGCAACCAGCACGACGCCGAGGATCTGACCGAGCAGGCCTTCCTGCAGGCCTACCGCCACTTCGACCGGGCGCGGCGCGAGTCCGACGGGCGGCCGCTGCGCCCCTGGCTGATCCGCATCGCCCACAACCTGGCGCTCAACTACTACCGAGATCGCTCGCGCAGGCCACAGACGCCGCTGGAGAACGCCGATCCGATTCCCGCCCGGCACGGGACCGAGGCGATCGCGGAGGGGCGCGAGGAGCTGCGGCAGGTGATCGCGAAGCTCGACAACCTGCCGGACGACCGGCGCGACGCGCTGATCATGCGCTTCGCGCTCGGCATGGACAACCGCGAGATCGCGCGTGCGCTGGGGCGCAGCGACGGCGCCACCAAGGTCCTGATCCATCGCGCGATCAAACAGCTGGAGGAGGAGATGAGCGATGAGTGAGGCGAGCGAAAAGCTGACCGGGAGCACCTGGGACGTCGAGCGCCTGCTCGGCGACGCGCTGCGGCCGATCGAGCCGCCGGAGCGGCTCTCGGGCCGCTTCGAGGACACGCTCGCCGCCGTTACCCAGGCGGCGGCCGAGGAGCTTTCCGACTGGGCTGAGGAGCTCTCCGAGAGCGAGCTGCGGGCGCTGCGCGATCCGCGCAACTGGGTCCGGCCGGTGGTCGCAGTGGGAGCTGGCGGCATCGCCACCGGCGCCCTGGTCCTCTTCGAGATGAGACGACGTGGCCGCCAGCAGACCGGTGGCCTGCGTTCGCTCTCGAATCGCGTCGGCCTTTAAGAACCTGTCTCAAAACCCTCGCGCACGTCTGGCGGCGGCCAGCCGCACACGCCGGTTTTGGACTGGTTCTAAGGGGACGGATCTGCGTTTGTGCGTCCTATGGCTGCCTAAATGCAGATTCGTACTAGATGGCGGAGCCGAAGACGGCAACTGCGACGTAGACGGCGGTGAGCCAGATTGCGTACTGGCGTGAGGCGAAGCCGGCGAGGAGTAGACCGAGGGCGCCGGTGAGGATGTGGAACGAGTTGGCCCAGCCGTTGATCGAAAGCAGGCCAACGGCTTCTCGGACGTCGTCTGGTCGAGCGAACGAAGAGTCGTAGAAGAAGCCGACGATCCCGTAGATCACGAGCGCCGCGCCGATCAGCGTCGTGTACAGCCTTACGGGGCTCGCTTGCTCCATGGTCGGCGATTGTAGGCTCCCGGTCCGCGATGGAGCAGACCTGTTACCGACATCCGAACCGGGAGACGCGGGTCTCCTGCTCCAACTGCGGGCGACCGATCTGTCCCGACTGCATGACCCCGACCCCGGTCGGCATGCGCTGCCCCGAGTGCGCCCGCGAGCGCACCAAGGTGACCAGGGGGGCGGGCGAGGCCTCGCTGTTTGCGCGCGCACCTGCAACCTTCATCCTGATCGCGGCCAATGTGGCCGTGTTCTTCGCCGAGATCGCCACCGGGAGCGGTGGCTTCGGTGAAATCACGTCCTCGCTGATCCCGGAATTCGGGCTCTTTGGGCCGTCTGTCGCCTCGGGCGAGTGGTACCGGTTGCTCACCAGCGCCTTCCTCCACGCCAGCCTCTTTCACATCGCCGGCAACATGATCCTTCTCTTCTTCCTCGGCCGGATTCTCGAGCCGGGGATTGGAACGCCACGTTTCGTCATGCTCTACTTCGTCTCGCTCTTCGCGGGGTCGTTCGGCGCCCTCCTGCTCTCTCCGGACAGCCTCAGCATCGGCGCCTCGGGTGCAGTCTTCGGTGTTCTGGCGGCGACCTTCGTGATCGCCCGAGGGAGAGGCGTCGACGCCCTGGCCTCGTCGGTTGGCGTGCTCATCCTGCTCAACCTCGCTTTCAGCCTCGGCGTTCCCGGGATAAGCATCGGGGCCCACCTCGGCGGCCTGGCTGGCGGCGTCATCTGCGCCCTCTTCATCCTCGGCGGCGAGCGCGGCATGCTGGGCGAGCGGCACCTGCCGATGGAGCTGTTGGCAATGGCCGCGATCGGTTTCTTCTCCATCGCCGCTGCGATCACGGTCGCCTAGTGACCCGAGTCTTTAGTCCCCAGACACCCAGAGAGCCGACCGCGGTCGTTCCTTGTAGCTGTATGGGATACAAGGAACGACCGCTGCAGCTGCGGGGCGCCTGTCGATGACCAGCGTCGCCAATCTACTCCGGGATCCCGCGTGCACCCGGGGCTGCTCGGCGGCGTAGCCGACATTGACCCCTCTGGAGTGGGGTCAATGTCGGAAGCATGTGCCACCGACAGGCTCGAGGCGGATCCCGGCTGCCTCGGGCGCGAGACCTGCCTGCGGATTGACGACTCGGGTCACTAGACCGCGAAAACCAAGCAGGTCGGGGGACGCAGGGAGCGAGGGGAGGGGAGCGCACTTCGGTACGTGACCCGATGAGTGACTGAGGACCCCGAGATGCGCCGGTTTGCAGCGGTCTAGAGAGGAGCTCTTACTTCGGCGAAGCCTATGTTGCCCGGCGGGTCGACCAGGTCCGGGTGGAGGACGTGGCCGAGCAACTCGACGCCGTCGACCAGACGCGGGCCTGGCCGGGAGAATGTCGAGGCCGCGTCGACCGCGTACACGCGACCGGCACCGAGCGCCGCTATCCGGTCCCAGTGCGCGACCGCCTGGGCGTGGGATTCGCTGACGTACCAGCCACAGGGCATCGCTATCACCACGTCCGGGCCGAGTCCCGAGATCTCGCCCCATTTGACTTCGGGCGACTTCAGGCCGGGGGGCCCAGCGACGTCGTCGCCGCCCGCGATCGAGATCATCTCCGGAATCCAGTGGCCGCCGAGGAACGGCGGGTCGAGCCACTCCAGCGCGATCACCCGGGGATGGCTGGCGCCGGAGACGGCCGCGCGAACCGCCGCCAGCCGGCCCTCGAGCTCGCCGCGCATGTCGTGGGCCTCTGCCTCCATCCTGGTCGCCTCGCCGAGGCGGATCACGTCCTCGAGCATCTCGCCGAGCGTGCTCGGGTCCTGCTGGACGACCTGGGGCCGGCTCGGCAGTCGCGCCGCGACCTCCAGCACGTCCTCGTAGGAGACCGCGCAGACGTCGCAGATCGCCTGGGTGACGATCAGGTCGGGGGCGAGCTCGGCGAGCAGCGTCTCGTCGAGCTCGTACAGCGCCTTGCCTTCGCCCACCGTCGCCTTCACCGCGGTGTCGATCTCGCGGGCGCTGAGGCCCTCGGCCAGCACGGTCCGGGTCAGGTGGGGGAGCGTGCGAGCCCGCGGCGGGTAGTCGCACTCGTGGGTAACGGCAACCACGCTGTCGCCCAGGCCGAGGGCGAACAGCATCTCCGTCGCGGATGGAACGAGGCTGGCGATGCGCATACGGCGCTCAATATGGCACTCTCGCGGTTCCGCAGGCAAGGAAGCTATATTCACCAATTGCCGCATGGCCGAAGACGACCTCCCCCGAAGTACCGGGCCAAATAGGGGCCACGTAGTCCGATGAGCGTCCTCCTGCTCGTCCTCCTGCTCCTGCTGGTGGCGATCAACGGCTTCTTCGTCGCGGCTGAGTTCGCCCTGGTCAGGAGCAAGCGCGGGAAAATCGAGCAGCTCGCCGAGGAAGGCGAAAGCGGCGCTGAGGCCGTCGTCGAGCAGCTCGACAAGATCGACGAATCGCTCTCTGCCTGTCAGATCGGGATCACGATGGCCTCGATCGGGATCGGCTTCCTCGGCGAGCCCTCGCTGGCGAAGCTGCTGGAGCCGGCCTTCGGCGGCCTCTCACACGGGGCGGCGGTCGGTCTCTCGGTCGGGATCGCCTTCGCTCTGGTCACCGCGATCCACATCAGCATCGGCGAGCAGGTGCCGAAGATGCTGGCGATCAACCAGGCCGAGCGGACGGCGCGCCGCGTCTCGCGCCCACTCAACTGGTTCCGGGCGATCACGGCGCCGTTGACGATGGGGCTGAGCGCGATCTCCAACGCGATCGTCCGCCTCTTCGGCGTCGACCCGACCGACATCGAGGAGCGCCACACCGCCGAGGACCTGAAGCAGATCATCGATCGCTCGAAGCTGGGCGGCACGCTCGACCCCGGCGAGGCGGGGATGCTTGGGGGCGTCTTTCACCTGCATGAGCAGGAGGCTCGCGAGGTGATGACGCCGATCCCCGCGGTGGTCACGGTCGACGCTTCCGAGACCGTGGAGACGGCGCTGCGGCGCTGCGTCACCTCGGGCCACACCCGCCTGGTCGTGATCGAGGAAGACAACCCCGACCGGGTCAAGGGGATCGTCCACAACAACAGCCTCGCCCGCCTCTACATGAGCGACGGGCCGGAGGCCCAGATCGAGCCGGTCGTGCGCGAGGCGGTGATCGTCCCAGAGACCCGGCCGCTCGACGACCTCCTGCACGACCTGCAGGTGCAGCGCACCTCGCTCTCAGTGGTCGTCGACGAGTACGGCCGCACGGTCGGGATCGTCACGGTCGAGGACATCCTCGAGGAGGTGGTGGGGGAGATCGAGGACGAGACCGACCCCCGCGCCGCGGCGCTGCGCCAGCTCGCCGGCGGCGAGTGGTTCGTGCGCGGCCACGTCTCGCTCGGCGACCTCGCCGATCGCGGGATCGAGCTGCCGGTCGACAGCGACGCCTACAACTCGATCGGCGGCTACGTCTTCGGCGAGCTGGGGCGGCTGCCGAAGCGGGGCGACACGATCACCGCCAACGGCTACACGATCAGGGTCGAGTCGGTGCGCGAGAACCGGGTCGAGGCGGTCCGCATCCGCGGTTCCGTCCGCCCCACGACCTAGTTTTTTCGAGCAACCCGCGTTTCGCCTAACCCTGGAGGTATCGCATGTGGGTTGTGCGCTTTAGCGACAAGCAGCTCGAGGTCTTGAGGGCGCTGCTGCGCTCCGAGGAGCATCTTGGCCCGGCGCTCAAAGGGGCGGTCGAGGCACTCGACTTGGCTCGCTGGGACGAGCTGCCCGAGGCCGAGCTGCCCTGGGACGAGATCGAGGCAACGGCCCGCCGCCAGGGCTGCTCGCCAGCCGACGTGATCTGGGATATCGCCGGCCGGTAGCTGGCTAGTCGTACGAGTAAAAACCGGCGCCGCTCTTGCGGCCCAGCTTTCCTTCGCCGGCCATCTCGACCATCAGCCCAGGCGGCTTGTGGGCTGAGTCTGAGGAGTCGGCGTAGAGGGCGTCGCCGATCGCCTCGGCGACGTCGAGGCCGACGAAGTCGAGCAGGGCGAGCGGGCCCATCGGGTGGCCGGCGCCGAGCTTCATGCAGGAGTCGACCTCACCCGCCTCCATGCCGCTGCGCTCGACCAGCCGCACGGCGTCGAAGAGGTAGGGGAAGAGGAGGCGGTTGACGACGAAGCCGGCCTGGTCGGGAACCTCGACCGCGGTCTTGCCCAGCGCCGCGCACCAGGCGAGCGCCCGCTCGCGAGTGGCATCGCCGCTGTCGGGGAAGCAGACCTCGACCAGCTTCATCCGCGGCACGGGGTTGAAGACGTGGAGGCCGAAGAGGCGGCCGGGGATCTGCGCCGCGGTGGCGATCTCGGCGACGCTGAGCGAGGACGTGGTGGTGGCGAGGTCGGCGTCGGGGCAGGCTGCGGCGACGGCGCTCAGCACTTCGCCCTTCGGCTCGACCTCCTCGATCACTGCCTCGACGACGATGTCGCAATCGGCGAGGTCCTTGGGGTCGGTGGTGACCCGCAGCCGCGAGGGCTCTGCGCCCTCGATCTTGGCGCAGGCGGCAACCACTTTCTCCTCCGCCCGCCAGGCAGAAGCCTCGCTGCGGGCGAGCAGGATCGTGTCGCCGGTCATGGTCGAGACCGCGGCAAGGCCGGTGGCGATAGCCCCGCTGCCGGCAATCCCAGGCGCTTCGTATCCCGTGCCCCCACTCATCAGGATGGGTTCCTATCATGTCGCGCCCGCTAAAGTTGATTGACCGGTCAATCACGAACGGAGGGCTTCGATGTCAGAGAACGGAAAGGGCAAGTTCGGCGGCCGCGAGGTCGTCATCGTCGAGGCGGTCCGGACGCCGATCGGGCGCGGCCACGAGGAGAAGGGCTATTACAAGGACGTCCACCCCTCGAACCTTCTCGCCAAGGTCTACGGCGAGCTTTTCGAGCGCTCTGGCGTCGACCCCGCCGAGACCGGCGACGTGGTCACCGGCTGCGCCCAGCAGTTCGGCGAGCAGGGGGTCAACATCGGTCGCAACGCCTGGCTCGAGGCCGGCCTGCCGATCGAGACGCCGGCGACCACGATCGACCGCCAGTGCGGCTCCGCCCAACAGGCGGTCAACTTCGCCGCTGCCCTGATCGCCAGCGGCGTCCACGACGTCGCGGTCGGCTCCGGGGTCGAGCACATGGGCCACATC
The DNA here is from genome assembly GCA_035472395.1 of Solirubrobacterales bacterium. Taxonomy (GTDB): domain Bacteria; phylum Actinomycetota; class Thermoleophilia; order Solirubrobacterales; family 70-9; genus VRUE01. Next base: position 13,289 of record DATIPC010000031.1, on the reverse strand, counting down.
TCCTTCGCCGATGGCTATGAGGTGATGAAGGAGTACGGCTCGCCCTTCTCGCCCGAGCTGATGGAGCGCTACAACCTGATCCCGCAAGGGCTCTCGGCCGAGATGATCGCCGACAAGTGGGAGATCTCCCGCTCCGAGCTCGACGAGCTCGGCGTCCGCTCCCAGCAGCTCGCCGCCAAGGCGACCGAGGAGGGGCGCTTCGAGCGCGAGGTCGTCCCCTTCAGCGTCAACGGCGACACCTACGTCACCGACCAGGGGCTGCGCGAGACGACCCTGGAGGGTCTCGCCAACCTGAAGCCGGCCTTCAAGGAGGACGGCAAGATCACCGCCGGCAACTCCTCACAGGTCTCCGACGGCGCCGCCGGCGTGCTGCTGATGGCGCGCGAGAAGGCCGATGCCCTGGGCCTGAAGCCGCGGGCGCGGATCTACGACCAGACCACGGTCGGGGTCGACCCGGTGATCATGCTGACCGGCCCGATCCCGGCGACCGAAAAGCTGCTCGAGCGCAACGGGATGAAGATGGACGACATCGACCTGGTCGAGATCAACGAGGCGTTCGCCTCCGTCGTCGCCGCCTGGCGGCGCGAGCTCGATCCCGATATGGACCGGGTCAACGTCAACGGCGGCGCGATCGCCCTCGGCCACCCACTCGGCTCAACCGGCGCCCGCCTGATCACCACCCTGCTGCACGAGATGGAGCGCTCCGACAAGGAGATGGGCCTGGTCACGATGTGCTGTGGCGGCGGCCTCGGCACCGGCACCCTGATCGAGCGCATTTAGCTCTATGGATTGCGCGCGAGAAGGCGCGTCGTCAGTGAGGCCTGTATCTTCCCTTTGGGTTACTTGACTAAAGGAGGCTTCGTTGCGTAAACAAAGGGTTGTGTTCATGTTCATGGTCCTCGCTATGGCCGCGAGCCTCACGGCGGCAGGGTGTGGGGGCAGCGACGACAGTGCCGAAGCCGCCCCCCCGATTGCGAAAGCGGCATTCATCAAACAGGCGAATGCCATCTGCGTAAAGGTGACGCAGAAAAGGCTGGCGCCTGCATTCAAAACCCTTCTCAGTGAATACGCCAAGGCAGAAGGCGACGAGCAAAAAGTCAAGCAGGTCGAAGTTGAATACGTCACTGGGACCTTGGTTCCAATCGTCCAAGCCATGGTGGATGAAATCCGCGCCGCTGGCCTGCCTCGCGGGGATGAAAAGAAAGCCAACGAAATTCTCGACAGCTACCAAGAAGCAATCGACGAGGCCGAAGAAAATCCCGAGGACTACCCCCAAAAGGTGAACTTCGCGAAGGCAAGGGGTCTGGCCCAAGGCTTTGGACTCACGAGCTGCAAAATAAGCTGATCGGCACGCGACCAAGAGGGGAGCGCCTGGCCAAGCAGCCAGGTAGTCTCCACGAGCGATGGACCTGAGTCTCTCACCGTCCGAGCGCGAGTTCCGCGACGAGGTGCGGGTCTGGCTGGAAGAGAACCACCCCGGTCCCGAGCCCGAGGCGGGCCTCGAGGAGGTGATGGCCTTCCGCACCGAGTGGCAGGGCAGGCTGCACGAGGCGGGCTGGGCCGGGATCTCCTGGCCGAAGGAGTACGGCGGCCGCGGCGCGACCCTGATCGAGCAGGCGATCTTCGTCGGTGAGGCAGCGCGCCAGGAAGCGCCCAGCCCCGCCAACGTGCTCGGCTTGGCGATGGGCGGTCCGGTCGTGATCGCCCACGGCACCGACGAGCAGAAGCAGCGCTACCTGGAGCCGATCCTCACTGCCGAGGAGATCTGGTGCCAGGGCTTCTCCGAGCCGGAGTCGGGTTCCGATCTCGCCTCGCTGAAGACGAAGGCGGTCAAGGACGGCGACGAATGGGTCGTCACCGGGCAGAAGGTCTGGACGACCTTCGCCCAGTACGCGAAGTGGTGCATGCTCGTCGCCCGCACCGACCCGGACGCCCCCAAGCACAAGGGCCTCACCTACTTCCTGTTGGACATGGATCAGCCCGGCGTGGAAGCCAAACCGCTGGTCCAGATAACCGGCGAGGGAGAGTTCAACGAGGTCTTTCTCGAAGAAGCGCGGATCCCCGACGCCAACGTCGTCGGCGGGGTCGGCAACGGCTGGTCGGTGGCGATCACGACGCTGATGAACGAGCGCGCCGGGCTCGCCTTCGGCGCGATCTCTCAGATTGCCAACAGCCTCAAGCGGTTGACTGAGCTGGCCGCGGAGACGCGGGTCAACGGCGGCACCGCGGCCGAGGACCCGGTGCTGCGCGACCGGATCGCCCAGCTCCACATCGAGGCCGAGACGATGCGGCTGAACGCCTACCGCGGTCTGACCAAGACCATGCAGTCCGGGATTCCCGGGCCGGAGGGCTCGCTCGGCAAGTGGCAGTGGGCCGACATCAACCAGCGGATGGCCGAGCTGGCGCTTGACATCGAGGGCGCTTACGCGCCGCTCGACCGTGGCGCCGAGCACGCGATCGCCAACGGGGCCTGGCAGTACAGCTTCCTGCGCTCGCGCGCCAACTCGATCGAGGGCGGCACCACCGACATCCTCAAGAACATCATCGCCGAGCGGGTGCTCGGTCTGCCGAGGCTGCGCTAGCCGTGTACTTCGACCTCACCGACGAGCAGCAGGCGATCAAGTCGACCGCCCACGACTTCCTCGCCGCCCGTTACAAATCGGAGCGCATCCGCGAGCTGGCGGAGAGCGAGCACGGCTTCGCGCAGTCCGACTGGGAGGAGATGGCCGAGCTCGGCTGGCCCGGCCTGGCGCTGCCCGAAGAGTGGGGGGGACAGGGCCTCGGCATCGTCGAGCTGGCCGTTCTCTTCGAGGAGATGGGCTACGCCCTGGCGCCCTCGCCGCTGCTTTCGAACACGGTGGTAGGGCTGGCGCTCTCCATCTGCGGCTCCGACGACCAGCGCGAGCGCTTCCTGCGCCCCCTGGCCGCCGGCGAGAAGCGCGGTGCGCCCGCCCTCTGGGACGCCGGCTCGCCGGCGTCGCCGGGCGGCTTCACGCTGGAGGCGAAGGCCGACGGCGACGGCATCGTCCTCGACGGCGAAAAGGTGCTCGTGCCCGATGCCACGGCCGCCGATTTCTTCCTCGTTGCCACCGCTGACGGCAGGCGGCACCTGGTCGAGAGCGGCGCCGAGGGGGTCACGGTTACGGCCGAACCCACGATCGACCTGACCAGGCGCCTCTCCTCGGTTCGCCTCGAGGGCGTCAGGGTCGCGGCGCAGGACACGATGCCCGCCGAGGGGGCCGACTACTACCCCGTCTTCTTCCGCCTCTGCGTCGCGATCGCCGCCGAGTCGACCGGGCTCGCCCAGCGGACGATGGAGATGGCGGTGGAGTACGCCAAAGACCGCCAACAGTTCGGCCGCCCGATCGGCGCCTACCAGGCGGTCTCCCATCGTTGTGCGCAGATGCTGCTCGAGACCGAGAACGCCCGCTCGGCCGTCTACGGCGCCGCCTGGGCCGCCGACGCCGAGCCGGAGTCGCTGCCGCTGGCGGCCTCGATGGCCAAGGCCTATGCCTCCGACGCCGGCTGGCGCGTCCCCGACGCTTCGATCCAGGTGCACGGCGGGATCGGCTTCACCTGGGAGCACGACCTCCACTTCTTCCTCAAGCGCGGCAAGGCGAACGCGGCGATGTTCGGCGACGCTCGCTGGCACCGCGAGCGGGTCGCCGACCGGGTCCTCGCCGAGGCGGCGGCACCCGTCCCGGCTTGAGCGCTCTGGATCGCATCTCGGTCGCCGCGATCGGCGTCACCGTCGCCGACCTCGAGGCGGAAGCGAAGCGGGCCGAGGCGGCCGGCGTCGAGTGCGTCTGGGCGCCGGAGCTGTTCCGCTCCTCGGTCACCCAGGCCGCCTACCTGGCGGGGCGGACCGAGAGGATCGGCATCGCCACCGGGATCGCCTGGGCCTTCACCCGCAGCCCCTTCATCGTCGCGATCAGCGCCCTCGACATCGACGAGATGTCGGGCGGGCGCTTCCGGCTCGGTCTCGGCTCCGGCGTCAAACGGCTCAACGAAACCTGGCACAACGCCGAGTACGGCAGGCCGGCGCCGCACCTGCGCGAGGCGATCGAGGCGACGCGGCTGATCATGCAGCAGGCGGGCAAGGGCGAGCCGATCCGCTACGAGGGCACCTACTACGACATCGACATCAAGGGCTGGATCCGGCCCCACCCGGCGCCACGTGAGTCGGTGCCGATCTACACCGCCGGCGTCCAGGGCGGCATGTGCCGGATGGCCGGCGACGTCGCCGACGGCCTGATCGGGCACCCGATCCAGAGCCTGCGCTGGATCGACGAGGTCGTCGTCTCCTCCTTCGAAGAGGGGCTGAAGCGCTCCGGGCGCGAGCGCAGGGGCTTCGACTACCTGCCGACCGTCTGCTGCGCGATCGACGACGACGAGGCGCAGGCGATCGAGATGGCCCGCCGCACGATCTCCTTCTACGCGACGGTGAAGACCTACATGCCGCTCTGGGAGCTGCACGGCTTCGCCGACAACGCCGTCGCCGCCGGTGAGGCCTTCCGCCGCGGCGACCTCGCCGCCGTCCCCGCCGCGATCAGCGATGAGATGGTCGACGCCTACTGTGCGGCCGGTCCGCTCGACAAGGTCCGCGCCCGGGTCGAGGCCACCGCCGAACGCGCCGATGGCCTCTTCCTCACCCCGCCGACCTACTTCATCTCACCCGAGGAGCTGAGCGAGTACCAGAACCGCCTCATCGACGCCTTCGGCCCGGCGGTGTGACGGGCGAGTCTCGCGAGCTGGAGGTGCTCGGCCGCGTCCGCGATATCCCGGCGGGATTCGTGCGGACCTACGGAGACGTATCGCCGGGAGCGCCGCGCTTTGCCGGCTCGGTGCTGTTCGAGTGCGACGAGCCCGGCCTGCCCTGGTGGCGCGTGGTCCGCGCCGATGGGTCGCTCGCCAAGGGCAAGTGCCAGCGCCAGCGCCTGATCGCTGAGGGCGTGCCTTTGCGCGGGGGCCGGGTCGACATGAGGATCGCCAGGGTCCCTGAGTCTTGAGGCCTGGACTTCACGCTTCGACCTCTTCGGCAAGGGCGAGGCAGCGCTCCGAGGCGATCTCCATGACGCCTTCGATCACCGGCGCTTCCCACCCTTCGGCTTTCGCCAGGACGGCCGCCGGGAGCAGAGCCCCGCTCACCCGCTCGGCCATGTTGCCGGCGACGTTGCGGCAATGCTCGGTGCTGACCCCGCATTCCTCGGCGATCATGGCGAGGTCGCTCATCGAGGCCTGCTCGGAGTACTCGGCGGCGATCGTCAACCCGGTGTGCACCGGATCGCCGTAGACGACGGTCGAGGAGACGTCGTAGAAGGGCGCCAGCACCGCCCCCTCGTAGGCGAACAGCAACCCGAAGTTCGTGCCGTGGACGTCGCCGTTGCCGAGCAGGTAGTGGCAGATGGCGGCGGCGATCAGCAAGGTGATCGATTGCTCCTCGCCGGTTGCCCTCAGTAGGCCGCACGATTCGGCAAAGCCCGGGCTCGAGTCGGGGGTCAGCCCCAGCGCCTGGCAGAAGCTCTCCTGGTGGAACGGCTCGGTTTCGGGTCCCTCGACCTCGCGGTCGAAGCGCTCCGAGACGAGGCAACGCCGCCCCGCGATCGTCTCCACCGTCATCCTGGGCACCAGCAGGCCTGCTTCGCGGGCGACGGTTGTGCAGAACATCTCGTTGGCGACCATTTCGGGATGCTCCTCGCCCTCTGGCTTGATCACGTGGGTGCTCGGCGTGCCGTGAGAGGGCCAGGCCCAGCGGCTGCCGCGCCCTGCGCGTACCAGGCTGAGCTTGTGCCGTCTGCCGGGCAGGGTGAAGCGCATTCGCTCCTCGCGCTCGGGGTCGAGCAGTCCCTGTGGCTCCGGCACAACCAGCTCTTCCAGTTCGACATCGTCAAGCCAGGCGGTCGAATGGCCCTGGCCCTTCGGGGCCGTCTCGTCCGGGGGCCGGAAGGTGACGGCGCCGGGGCAGTCGCGGCCGAGCTCGGCGATCAGGCTGTAGCCGTCGTCCGGCTCGATCCCCAGCTCGGCGGCGATCCTCGCGCGGCGCCGGCCCTCGGGCAGCAGGCCCTCGACGTAGGCACGGGTGGCATCCGGGCTGTAGGGCTCCTCGCTGCCCGGGAGGGCGTTGCTGAGCACAGCGCCCCATTCGCCGAACCCCTCGAGCCGCTCGGCGCTGTAGGCGAGCTGGTACCCGCCTCCCTCGGTCGCCTGCAATTCGCCGATTCGCTCTCCGTAGAGGTAGATGTCAAGGCTCATCCGCGCCTGATCCTCTCTGCATTCAGGTAAAGATCAAGAGCCAATCCGGTCCCCTGCCGATCTCACTTCGGTTTTCTCCGATGTGAAGAACCTAAACCGAACTGGCTGAGTTCGCTAGTTTTCCAACGCGGTCAGCACTGCATTCAACGATATAATAATATCGATCAATGCATCTGATTACGTCGGTTCAATGCTCTTCCGCGAGGGCACTCGATGACTGAGGTCGAGGTTCCGTCCGACTGGTATCGCTCGGGGTTTCCACTGGAGACCGCGCAGATGCCATGGGCCGACAGGACCGTCGCCGAAGTGGATCGCGCGCTCGCGATGTTGAAGCCGCAGGGAAACGAGCGCGTGCTCGACCTCGCCTGCGGTATCGGGCGGCACTCGGTCGAGCTGAGCAAAAGGGGGTTCTCGGTGGTCGGGGTCGACATCTCTGCGGAGCTGCTCGAGATGGCCAAGCGCGAGGCCGAAGCGCAGTCCCTGGAGATCTCCTTCGTCCAGGCCGACCTGCGCGAGCTGGACCTCGAGAGCGAGTTCGACCTGGTGCTGAGCCTCAACGACGGGGCGGTCGGCTACTTCGAGACCGACGAGGAGAACTACCGCACCTTCGAGGTCGTCTCGCGGGTGCTCCGCTCGGGCGGCGGTCACCTGATGCAACTGCCCAACGTCCTGCATGCGGAAAAGCACCTGCCGCAGAAGACCTGGCTCGCCGGCGAGGCAACGGTGGAACTGATCGACCATCGCTGGAACGGCCAGACCCGGTATCTGGAAGGGGCCACCGTCCCGATCAGGATCGGTGAGCTCTTCGAGAAGTTCGAGCCGATCCCATTTCGCCAGCGGCTCTACTCGGTCGAGGAGCTGACGGACATCTATGAGTCAGTCGGTATGCGGCTCGCCAACGTCTTCAGTGGCAGCGGCAAGCCCCGCACGCCGAGGGACAACCAGTACGAGGTGTTCGTCGAGGGTCGCAAGACGTAGTTCATTTTCGAATAGGAACTTTTACGTTTATCAAACGTGCGTTATCGTTTCCCAATCCGGATTGGGTCCGGACCAAAAGATCTACTTAGAATTGGGGAGGGGAACGTGGGACTTCGAAATCGGTTTGGCATACCCGGGGTAATTTCAGTCATTGCCCTTGTGTTCGCGATGGTCGGAGGAGCATTTGCGGCCAACGATCAGGGCGGCTCCAGCGGCTCCAAGGCCACTGCGTCAAAGGCGGGCAAGCCCGGGCCGCGTGGCAAGACCGGTAAGACCGGCAAAGCTGGTCCCGCAGGCCCCCAAGGACCGCAAGGGCCCGCCGGCCCCGCTGGCCCGAAGGGCGATAAGGGTGACGCTGGTGCTTCGGGGTCTCTAGGCACCCCGGGAACCAGCGTAACCACCGGCCCCACCGGCCCTGGCGAATGCCAGTCGGGCGGTATCAAAGTGCTTTCGGCCAGCCCGCCGGCCAAAGTCTGCAACGGAACCACCGGCTTCACCAAAACGCTGCCTTCGGGCGAAACCGAGACGGGTGGCTTTGCGGTCAACGGAACCGAATTTGACCTAAATGGCGAGAAGGGCTCGATCTCCTTCAACATCCCTCTCGCGGCTCCGCTGGGAGCTACGAACGTCCATTATATCGATCCAATTCTCGAAACTACGAGCGACAAATGCACTGGTGATAATGAAAACCCCACGGCTGCTAAAGGTCACCTTTGCGTCTATGCGGCAGCAGCATTTGATCATTTCATGCCCTTTGAAGAAATCCAGAATTTTGGGGGGACCGCTGGCGCCGCCAAGATCGGTGCAGTGCTGCTGTTCAAAAAACCAGCGTTTGAATTTCCAGAAGAACCAACGGAACCCAAGCCATCTGGGTACATTGCGGGATCGTGGGCGGTGACGGCCCCGTAGGTTCATCAACCCGAGGTCTTTCGGACCCGAAGCGGCCTCGCGCCGTTTCGGGTCCTTTCGCTTTCAGTTGGCGAGCTGCTCGATGCCGCTGGCTCGCTGCCCACCCGCCGCCAGCATCAACTTGAAATCGTGTGGGCTGGAGGCGTAGTCGAGGGCGACCTGCTCGGCCACCTTCCCCTCCATGACATAGCCCAGGAGCGACTGGTCGAAGGTGCGCATGCCGTAGTACTCGCCCTCGGCGATGACCTCGGTGATCTTGCCGGTTTCCTCGGGGTTGAGGATCAGATCCTGAACTCGGCCGGTGACGACGAGCACCTCGGAGGCGGGCACTCTCCCCTCGCCGCTTATGTCGGGGACGAGGCGCTGCGCAATGGCGCCCTTCAGGGTCGAGGCGAGCATCACCCGCGCTTGGTGCTGGAGGTGGGGGGGAAAGAAGTCGACGATGCGGTTGATCGTCTCGGTCGCGTCGAGGGTGTGGACGGTGGAGAGGACGAGGTGGCCGGTCTCGGCGGCGGAGAGCGCCGTTCTCACGGTCTCCTCGTCGCGCATCTCGCCGATCAGGATCACGTCGGGGTCCTGGCGCAGCACCCGCCGCATCGCGCGGGCGAAGCTCTCGGTGTCGGAGCCGACCTCGCGCTGGTTGACGATCGAGCCTTTGTCTTCGTGCAGGTACTCGATCGGATCCTCGAGCGTGACGATGTGGTGCGATCGGGTGCGGTTGATGTGGTCGATCATCGCCGCCAGCGTCGTCGACTTGCCCGAGCCGGTGGTGCCGGTGACGAGGATGATCCCGCGCTGCTCCTCAGCTAGATTGGTGACGACCTCGGGCAAGCCCAGTTCCTCGACCGAGCGGATCTCGAAAGGGATCGCGCGACAGACGATCGAGATCGAGCCGCGCTGCTTGAAGACGTTGACGCGGAATCTCGAGAGGCCGGGGATCGCGTAGGAGAAGTCGGCCTCGCCCGAGTCCTCGAACTCGCTCAGCGAGCGCTCCTCGGCAATGTCGTGGAAGGCCTTCTCGGTGTCTTCGCCGCTGAGAGGCTCGTGGCCCTCGAGCGGGGTCAGCTCGCCGTGCAAGCGGAACATCGGCGGCGCCGCCACCTTGACGTGGAGGTCGGAGCCGCCTCGCTCGGCGAGCGTGCGCAGCGCTGAGTCGATCTCGAGCATCCCGGCCTTTATCGGCGGCACAGCTCCTTTTCTTGACCGGGTTGGTGTTCTCCCCCTGGCGATTGCATCCGAGCGCTCTGTAAGCCTCTAAATATGGCGAGCACTCTGGACATCTCCAGACTCTCTTTTGGCGCTCCTGCTGCTGAGCGCGATATCGACCAGGGACTCCAGGACTACTTCGTCGAGTCGCCTGCTTTCGATCGCGTCAGGAATGGACAGAAGAAGATCATTCTCGGGAATCGAGGCACGGGAAAGAGCGCGATCTTCCAGGTTCTCGCTGAGCGCGAACGTAAGAAAGGCGCTGTGGTCCTCGAGCTCGCTCCGGACGATTACTCGTACGAGATGCTCTCGTCGGTGTTGTCCACCGAGCTGGAGGGCGCTTGGCTGAAGCACGGAGCGTACGCCGCTGCATGGAAATACCTGATCCTCGTCTTGGTCATGAAGGCTCTATCCGAGCCGAGCGCAAAGCAGAAGCGCACCAAGGCGGCAGCGGAGATTCATAGGTTCTTGCGTGACAACTTTGCTGATCAGCAGGCGTCCAAGATCGATTCGCTCATTTCCTTCCTGAAGCGAATGGAGGGCTTCAAGGTCGGGAAAGTCGAGGCTCGGGTCAAGACCCGTGAATTGCAGCGCCTGTACAAGTTGGAGGAGCTCGACCCACTTCTTCCGCACCTGGCCGACATGCTCAAGCGGCGTCGCGTACTCGTCTTCGTCGATGAGCTCGATCGTGGATGGGATGCCTCCGAGGATGCGAAAGCTTTCGTCTCCGGCCTGTTCCAGGCCTGCGCAAAGCTCAACGACTTCAGCGACAATCTCCGCGTCTATGTGTCGCTTAGGCAGGAGCTCTATGACAGCATCCCGGCTGTCTACGAGGACGCTCAGAAGTACCGAGATTTGATCGAGGAGATCAATTGGGAGGAAGCGAGCCTGCTCAAGCTGATCGCGAACCGAATCAGATTCAGCTTGCCGCAGCTGGCGAGTAAGGATGATGATGTGTGCTGGGCAGCGATCTTCTCGGAGGTGCTGGAGTATCGGCAGAGCCGCTCCTTCAACTACATGGTCGACCGTACTCTCTATCGGCCACGGGAGATGATCGAGTTCGCGACTCGTGCCGTCGAAGTCGCTCAGGACCGAGCTCCGGACGCCTACCCTGTCGACTACTCCGCCTTGAGTGAGGCGGAGAATCGCTACTCGGGAGAGCGGACGAAGGACATCGCGGCCGAGTATAGGTTTCAGTTTCCGGGTCTGTCCAGCCTCTTCGAGGTGTTCCGGGGTCACCCGTATTCATTCGAGCGAAGCTGGCTAGAGGATCGCTGTCTCGAGGTAGCGATTGGGGATACCTCCGTTGACGAGAGCGCGAGGGGTTGGGCGGCGGAAATGAGCCCGGAGCTGCTGATCGACGTGCTTTGGAAAGTCGGCTTTCTAAGGGCTCAAGCCGTCGGCGGGGTAAAGGCACGACGGCGAAGTGGCAGCCAATACGTCGGACCTCATCAGATCGCGAACCTGAGCCTCCACAACATTGCGCGGTTCCAAGTGCACCCGATGTTTCGCTCGAACCTCGGGATGAAGGAACCGAAGAGCCGGGGGGCCGACTAACTCGCGGAGCGCAGGCGCTCCGCGAGTTCGATCAGGTGACTTCGCGCAGTTTCTGCGCTTCGCCCAGCTGCTGCAGCTTTTTCAGGCTCTGGTTCTCGATCTGGCGGATCCGCTCGCGCGTGACGTTGAAGGTTCGCCCGACCTCGTCGAGGGTGCGCGGGTGCTCTCCGCCGAGGCCGTAGCGCAGTTCCAGCACGCGGCGCTCGCGGTAGGAGAGGTTCTCCAGTGCCTCCTTCAGCGCCTCTTTGGTCAGCAGGTCGGCAGCCCGGTCGAAGGGGGACTCGGCCTTCTCGTCGGCGATGAACTGGCCGAACTCCGACTCCTCCTCGTCGCCGACCGGCTTCTCCAGCGAGACCGGTGCCTGCGCTGAGCGCTTGATCGAGTCGACCTCCTCGGGGTCGATCCCGGTCACCTCGGCGATCTCCTCCGGCGTCGGCTCGCGGCCGAGCTCGGTGACCAGCTTGCGCTCGGCGCGGCCGATCTTGTTCAGCTTCTCGACTACGTGCACCGGGATCCGGATCGTGCGTGCCTTGTCGGCCAGGGCACGGGCGATCGCCTGGCGGATCCACCAGGTCGCGTAGGTGGAGAACTTGAAGCCCTTGCGGTAGTCGAACTTCTCGGCGGCGCGGACCAGCCCCAGCGTCCCCTCCTGGATCAGATCGAGGAAGGGGAGGCCCTGGTTGCGGTAGTTCTTGGCGATCGAGACGACCAGGCGCAGGTTCGACTCGACCATTTTCTGCTTCGCGTCGAGGTCGCCGCGCTCGATCCGCTTGGCGAGTTCGACCTCCTCCTGGGCGGTCAGCAGGCGAACTTTGCCGATGTCCTTGAGGAACAGCTGCAGGCTGTCCGTCGTCATGTCCGGTTTCAGGTCGAGCGCTGCTTTGGAGCGGCGACGCCCTTTGCGGCCGGTGTCGGCGGGCATCGCGTCGGCGGCCGCTTTCTGGGCCGGGTCCATGTCCTCGACCAGCTCGATCCCCTGCTTCTCGATGTGTCCGTAGAGATCCTCGACGTCGGACTCGTCGAGGTCGACCTCAGAGACCGCCGAGGCGATGTCGCCGAAGGTGAGCACGCCAAGCTGCTGACCCCTATGGATCAGCCCTTTGACCTCCTCGAGCTCTTGAAGCTCTGCAACCAGCATCTATTCTGCACCCGTCTTTCTGCGCGAAGCGTAAAAAAAGGACCGGCGTCGCGGTCCGTTGAGAACTCTCAAACGTCTGTTCGCATCTTAGGCACTTCAGTTTCTGAAGTCAAGGCCACAGAATGCCCAATTCGCTGAGAAATCCACGCCCCTGGCTGCGCGCCTTCTGGCAGCGCGCTTATCGCGAGAACATCACCGGGCTCTCGGCGATGGTCGCCTACAACCTGATGCTCGCCGTCTTCCCTTTCGCCCTGCTCGTCCTCTTCGTCTTCGGCCAGGTGCTGAAGGTCAAGGGGGTCGAGACCGGGGTGCTCGACGACCTGCAACGGCTCTTCCCGAATGCCGAGCAGGCGACCCTCGCCGACGTGCTCGAACGGATCGAGGACAACTCGACGACGATCGGCATCGCCGCCTTCCTCGGCTCGCTTTGGATCGGCGCTTCTTTTTGGGGGGCGATGGATACCGCTTTCTGCCGCATCTACCACGTCGAGTGCCGCGGCTGGGTCGAGCAGAAGCGCTTCTCCTTCACCATGCTTGCGGTCGTTCTTCTGTTCATTGCCGCCAGCATCTTCCTGCCGGCGATGGAGGCGGCGCTCGTCTCCAGCACCGACCGGCTGCCGTTCGGCCTCTCCGACATCAAGGCGATCGACACCGCCCTCCTGCTTGGCGCCGCGGTGTTGGTGACCTTCCTCCTCTGCAGCGTCATCTTCTGGGCGGTGCCAAAAGGCCACATGCCCTGGCGGGCAGTTTGGCCCGGGGCGGTCTTCGTCACCGTTGCCGCCAGCATCGCCAACTGGGCCTTTCCTTTCTACCTGGCGAACGTCTCCAGCCTCTCCCGCTTCGGCTCAACCCTTGGTTTCGTCCTCATCGCCCTTCTCTGGTTCTACCTGCTCAGTCTGGCGCTGCTGGCCGGCGCGACGATCAACTCCTTGCGCTTCGAGCTGCACGACACCGGCGAGCTGCCCTACGCGGATGGCCCGGCACCCTCTTCTGGCTGCGCGGAGTGCTGACCAAGGATGCGGCTGCAGTTTCAATTCCCGCGCGCGCCAATTCCCGCGCGCGCCAAACCGCGCGCGCGGGAATCCCTCGCACGCAATTTGCAGGGGGTTCTACCGCGAATATTAAAATCTTCTTGACTGAATAGCGGGGCCGCAGCTATGGATGAGGCTGATGAGGGGTGGAGGGGCATGCCAAGCGCACCGCGGATACTGGCTTTCCTGACCATCGGTATTCTGTGCAGTGCCCCCGC
>DATIPC010000030.1:0-11180 GCA_035472395.1 Solirubrobacterales bacterium | reverse complement strand
GCTCCGCGGTGCGCAGCTTGCGGATGATCTGCTCGGGGGTATGCCTTTGCCTCTTCACCTGCTTCGGTCCTCCTTTGCCCATTGTCGCGGGCGGGAAGGACTCTCAGATGGGGCGGACCGATTTCAGGGGGTCGGGCCAGGGCCGCGCAAGGGTCGCTGCTCGGCTCTGCGGACCTTCAACTTCAGCGGAAAGCGCTGGAGCAGATTCCCTTTCGATTCCTATATCGCTACTTGTGCGCGGCGGACGATTGCCCTGGGCATCGGCAGTCGATTGTGGATTGGGAGGTTGTCGCGCTTTACCGCAACGTCCGGGAGCAAGAGAACTGGCGCGACCTGATCCGTGCCAAGTGGTTCGATCAGATGTGTGGACCCAATAGGGACACTGCGTTCATTGTCGGCAACCAGCACCAGCACCTCGACGGCTTTCTGATCCTCGGCGTGTGGTGGCCACCCCGATCGGACCAGCTTTCGCTAGACGATTTGAGCGACGTCTAGATCCATTCCAAGCCGATCGCGTAGGGCCTCGAAGATGACCTGCCGATGGCATACATCTTCTTCCGCCTCAACGCACATAAGGGCGGATCTCTTCTCCTGAACCGTCGCAGCCAGTTCTCGGAGCTCGTCGGTCCGCTCATGCGCAAGAAGCTGCTCGTAGCCAGCTCGCCCCTCCGCAACCTTGCCGGACTTGTATAGGTCGCGAAATTCTTTCGGGTTGCCCATGCTCCGAAGGTGGACGTACTCAACCTCCTCCTCCGCCAGGGCAGCGGCCAGCGCCGACTTGGCGAATCCACGTCGGCGAGAGATTGGCAGCTCGCGCACGTCGACCAGTCGCTCGACTCCCGAGTCGGCCAGGAGTCGCGCAAAGTCTTCAACCGAGCGGTAGTTCTCGTAGCCGATGCTTCCAATCCAAAGCGAACTTGAGCTCCCCTCCGTTGCCGGCAGGTCGGAGGGATCGAACGGGATGGCTTCGATCAGCTCAAGTGCGGCAGCCATCGACAACTCGCGACCAAGAGCCGCCCTCGTCAACTCGCTGGTTGAGCGGGTTGCGGCTTGCGCTGTGGGCGTGTTCGAGGGAGCCGCCACTGGGCAATAGTCTCATTTCGCGTCCCTGTATCGCTGTATCGCGGATCGATACGCGGTACAGCTTGCATTGCCAACGAAAATTGACAACCTTGCGTGGGGGTCGCCCTCATCTCTGACAACCTTGCGTGGGGGTCGCCCTCATGTATCTCAACCTGGTTTGAGCGAGCGCCATCAAGTGGCCGATTGCGCGGTAGCTGCTCGGCCTCCGCAGTCGAAGATGTCCTGCGCGACGAGCTTGACGCGGGCAGCGTCCGTGGCGAGCAGCTCAGAGAACACGTCTGCCATCTCGAGCGATGTCTATCTGACGCGCTGACAATTCAAGGGTGCCGTCCCGAGATCACCCCGATCGGTTGTCTAGCCTGAACACATGACTGTGGTCGAGTCTCTGCTGGGAGCCTCTTGGAATGAGCTTGAGCGAAGCCATGTGGAGAACTTTCTGGCCGAGGCTGGGGACGAGGGGCTCACTTGGGAGATAAAGGGCGATGCTCACCGAGGTGTGTGGCCTCGGCGCGAGCAGATTGAGAAGGCGGTAAGTGGCTTCGGGAACAGCCATCTGGGAGGGATCCTTATCGTTGGGGCAGAGCGCAAGGACAAGCGCAAGCCGGGCTGGACACTTGATGGACTCGAACCCCCGAAGGGAACCGAGAGCCAGATCGCCCTTGGCCGCGCAATTCGCGGAGTTAGACCTACGCCCCCATTTCGGACCAAGGTTTGGCCCACCCAGGAGGGGAGAGAGGCGGCAGTCATCTGGATCCGCCCAGTTGACCGGCCGCCGGCGATTACGCGCGATGGCCGGGTATTTGAGCGGACCACGGGAGAGACGGAACCCGTGCGCGATCCCGCCATGCTCAGTCGTCTGTTTGCGGCGGGCGAGGGTGCGGCTCAGGAGGCAGAGGAGAAAGCTTTGCGGGGAGCGCGGGCAGCACTTGGTGTTTCAGCCACCCAGCTCGTCTATGGAGAGGTTCTGAACTGGAATAACGCAACTCCAAACCAGGGCAGGGTCGGGATTGGTGTCGCCGCCACGGCGTATGAGCCAGACATCGGCGGGCGGTTGTTCCGAGCGAGCTTCGCTGCCTTAATTGATCGGATTGCGAAATCCCAACTTGTATGCATACGGGCGATCGGCCCCGAATCGCCGGACTACTACTTGAGCCGCCAAACCAGAGAAAGCATCGTCGCCAGGCTTGATCCCAGCATCGGGCTCGATAATGCCAACCGGTTTGCGATCCGAGCAGGGTGGGAAGGCAGCGTCGGTGTCGCGTGCCTTCTTCCGGAGGGTGCCTCTCTGGATTTCCTATGCGACGAAGTGCTACGGCCAGCATGGACCGTTGCCTCTCGCTTGGTACTTGGGTTGGGGGGTACCGGCAGGTTGCACCTTGCATTGTTCGGTACGGGGCCGATGCAGCATGGGCACGCTTGGCCAAGTGTTAAGCGCCCTGTACGACGCTGGCTCGATCTAAGTGGGACCGAGGAGTCAGAGGGGTTCCAGATCCCGTTTGACGATCTCAGCTACGTGATGGACGAGCTGCGTCGGACTGGCGGCGAAGAGCGTTGGAACGACGACGATCGGTCGTCCTCGCCTTGATGATAGGAAAGGCAATGAGCATCGACAACGGGCGCTCCCCGGCCGCCAAGGTCATGGACGAAGCGATTGACCTCGCCATCGAGGGCCGCTCGCCCTATCCCGACCGTGCCACATTCATCGACGCAGACACGGCGTCGGCGGGCCACGAGATCAAGCGCGCAGCCGACGAAGGGCTGCCTGTCGTCCTCGTTGCCGACGATGGCAGTACCCGCGTTTTGATGCCTGAAGCGGCAACCCGCTAGCGCTGTCTGGCCGGCTCCTGGGGCAACGATTGGGGCAACATGCCTCACAGATTCCAGCCGATCCCAGCGGGACTCGATCCGTTGAAAACCGCTTGAAACCGGGCTCCACGTAGCCCAGCCGAGCCAGCGGCTCGGGCTACGAAACCGAAGGTCACAGGTTCGAATCCTGTCGGGCGCGTTCCTCGCTATCGGCTCTACTAAGGCGTATTTACCTTCCTTGAGCCGAATGCGCCATGTAGGTGACGCCGACGGCCGGTGCGCCAGCTCACGTCAACGGACGCCAGGGAATGCATCGATTTGCGGAGCGTCTTTCCCCTGGCTTTCCCCTGAGCGTCGATTCAGGGGCTGACGTGGAGATCGAGGGGAAGATCCGCGACGTGCTGTTATCAAGAGCGAGAGCGAGTTCCAGAGAGCATCCGGTCTGACTTCGGGCAAAGGACCGCAGCCAGTTCAGTCGAGTGCCCCGATCTCTGCGCCTTCGACCGGCAGGTCCTCCGGGAACTCCAGCAACCCGTAGAGGTGGGCGCGAAGGTCTTCTAATCCCATCGGACCGTCCTCTACGTACTTGAAATACAGCGCCTCCGGTCCGCTGCTCTTGAGGACTGCATCGTCTAGGTCATCGCCAACGCCGACGCTGAATTCTCCGTGACGGGAGCGGGCGTAGGCGGTGCGGCCATCAGCCAGGGTGGCCACCCACTGCGTTGGGCAAGCCCAAGTCGTCCGTCTCAGCGCGACGATCCTCGGCAGGCCGTCGGTGTGCTCCGGTGCGATCTTTAGCTGTCCGTTCGCTCGCTCTGCGAGGACGACATAGTTGCCTTCCAAGTCTCCGGCGACTTTATCCGCGGCAGAGACTCCACCAGCAAAAGTATTGCAGACAACATGCGTCGGTTGCGCGGCTTTGCCGCCTTGATGCCCCGGAGAGTGTTAGCCAGTAGTCGGCGTACGATCGAACAATGGCTGAGCAAGGAAGCCCCCCGATCTATTGCCATTCCGGAGTCCGAGATGACAGCCGCCGTATCGCTACCGCCCTGGGCGGTAAATGTGCGCGTGTTCGGCGCAACCGGACGTGGGGAGCAGGGTGCCTCCAGCGATCTTGATGTCCAATGACTTAGGGAAAACCTCGGGTCGAGGTAGATGTCATCACCGAGGCCAGCCTGTCGCCTACATGCGCGACCTTGTTCTCAGGGACGCGATTGCGCTTGAAGTCGATGAGCGCAGAGGCCGGGAAGGGCGATAGGTCACCGGACGGTTGACCTCCGTCAAAACGACGGGTTCGATCCGAATGTCGTCATACGGTGCCGCTCATGGAAGTGAGGCTCTCACGTGCGGCGGGGTCACGTGACCACGGCTACGCCGGGGAGCTTGATGCTGACCTCCAAGGCGCGAATGAGGCGATCCTAGACGCTGGCGATCTGGTCGGCTTGCATCCCCTTTTCGCGGTGAGATTTGCGCTCTGGATGGAGCGCCAGCGGCAAGCCGGGTGCGGCATCGAAGTCAAGGAGCCACAGGATGAGGCGACGCGCCTATGCTTTCGCGCCTTTCGCTTGGAGAAGGACATCGGTGGCCTCGATGAGGCGCTGGTCGAGGATGACGGCGATGTCATCATCCGGCCGACTCGGTTGAGTGAGTTGACCGAGGTCGATGAGCTTGCCGACAAGTTGCTGCAGCCGCTGATCGATCAGTTCGATGATGTCGCTGTCGTCCGGGATGCGGTCCTGATGGCGGTCAGCGAGCTTTGCCAGAACGCGGTGGAGCATGGCACCAGCGATGCCGGCTGCGTTGTCGCGGCCAGCCGCGGGGAGGTCGACGGGATGAGTCAGATCATGCTCGGCATCGGCGACTGCGGAATCGGCATTCCCGAGCACATTCGCGGAAGCCATCCCGAGTTGGTGGTTGACGAGCACGCGATCGGACAAGCTCTCGAGGCAGGTGTGAGCGGCACCCCGAAGCCCCATCGGGGATATGGCTTCTCCTGGGTGCTGAAGGAGACCCTTGCTTCGGCGGCTTCTTCAGCCGAGATGTTCGTCCGGGCCGGTCAAGGGGCCTTCCGGCGCGAGATCGTCGATGCCCGCGTCAAGGATCATGGCTGGAATACATCGTCTTCGCGGGGGACTTGGATCGCGTATGACTGGACGACCATCGGAAGACCGGATCGGTGATTGCATGCGTCCGGGTCTTGACGTAGCCTCGCATCCATGACGACGCTAGAGAACGACATCCCACAATCTTCGGCGTCACCGCGATACGTGCTGGGGCGCCACGGCCAGGCTTTCTCAACCCGCGCAAAGGCGGAGCAGATTCGAGCCGAGATCGAGCAGCTTGCGGCGGGTGGTCGCGATGTCCTGATCGACTTTGAGGGCGTGCGCTCGGTGAGCTACTCGTTTGCCGACGAGCTGATCGGCGTGTTTGCGTCTCGCTACGAGGCGGATCATCAAGCTCTGCGCCCCGTCGTCATCGGTCTTTCAGCGCAGGCCCAGCGAGTCTTGCTCGGCAGCCTGGAGCAACGGGGCCTCTCTGACGAGGCCTCGCGCGAGTTGGTCCCGCATTAGACGGTCGGGCGCCTGACCTTCGGCCGAAACCGCCGCAACTGTCATGTTGCATGTCTGTCGCAGAATCGGCGCAAACGGCTCCAGCAAGCGCCCACCCAGCGGTCTACGAAACCGAAGGTCACAGGTTCGAATCCTGTCGGGCGCGTTCCGCTTCGTTTCCGAGCCGTTTGGAACTGCAGCGATCCTGGTGTTCCTTACTCGATGCACTCGAGCTTTCGGCGCGGGAGATGCCGAGAGTCACGTCTCGACGAGGGAGCTACTCATCCGGCCTCGCACTTGCATTGGGGATCCTTCTACTGAATAGTTGAGTCATCTGGTGTGATTTGCATCAGTCTCTACTCGAGGAAGGGGAAGACCCAGTCATGCTCCCAATCAACCTGGCACTAGTTTCGGAAGTCGAAGACCACGACCCCGGCGACGTCTCGCGGGTGGCCGCGGCACTGCAGCGACAGGCGACTCGCGACTTTGGCCCACTCTGGAACGTTCTCGCCACCGTCGATGCCTTTCCGCGTCTCGAGGACGTACCGGTCGGTTACTGGCCGATGATCGTCGAGACCGACATCGAAAGACCCGGTGCGGCTGGTATTCACGAAGACAAGAACGGTCAGCCCTTCGCCCTGATCGCCATGTCCGACAGCTGGTCGCTGACCGCCAGCCACGAGATGCTCGAGATGCTTGCCGACCCATTCGGGAAGCGGATAATTCCGGGCGAGTCGCCGAAACGGGGCCAGGGTCGGGTCGAGTTCCTGGTGGAGGTTTGTGACCCTTGTGAGGGAGACCAGTTCGCCTACACCGTCAACGACATCCTGGTTTCCGATTTCTACACTCCCCACTACTTCGATCCAACCGCCTCGGAAGGCACGCGCTACAGCTACACCGGTGCTTTGACCCAGCCGCGTCAGGTGCTCCGGGGCGGCTACCTGAGCTGGCACGATCCAGTTTCGGATCACTGGTGGCAGCAGATCTTTTTCGAGTCGAGCAGCAAATACCGAGACCTTGGTGTGTTCGATGCAAAAGCCGCCAGCTTCCGGACTTGGATCGACGGACAGACCGACCACCCGGGTATCGATCAGGGCCTGAAGAAGAGCAACAAGACCCTGAAGGCCGCGGTAGTGGTTGGCAAGCAGACGGAGGAGTCCGCCTCCTCGAAGGCAGCCGCCTGGCGCAAGCAGGTGAAGGCCCTGAAACGCGCCAAGAAATAGAGGATTGGCAGCTAGATCTCGATCCAGCGACCCTCGGGGCCAAGATTCCAGATCGGGGTGTCTCCGATCTGGCTTTGGCAGCCCCAGGACTCGTGGATATGGCCGCAGACCGCCAGGCGGGGACGCTTCGCTTCGATGCCCTGGAGAAGGGCTGGGCTGCCGAAGTGGTCGCCGCTGTCGTTGGCGTCGCAGTGGTCCTGCGGGGGAGAGTGGAGGACGAGGATCGCATCGCCTGGACAGGGGGCGAGCTTCTCCGCCGCGGCTTCGTCGTCGAGGTCGAAGCTCCATTCCCAGGGCGTGACCGGGATACCTGCGCCGAGGCCGTAGAACTCGGCGCCATCGATCGTCGCCCCCTCGCCGTGCAGGACGGTGGCGGCGCTCCAGGCTGCGGCGGCCTTGCGCAGCGCGTCCTCGGTCTCGTTGTTGCCGGGCACGAGCACGGTCGGCGTCTCGATCGCCGCCAGGGCGTCGATCGTCTCCTCGAGGCCCTCGTGCACCGAGGCGAAGTCGCCGGCCCCGATCACCACGTCCGCCTCGGCCGACATCTCGACCAGCACCGCAGCCTGATCCAGGTCCCGGTGCAGGTCGCTGAAGGCGAGCAGCTTCACGCCCGCGAAAGCTACCGGGCGGGCTCTGGCGCCGCTTCGGTTGCCGCCTTGCGCCCAGACAGCCGCTCCCGCCAGCGCTTTGCCGGCGCCTCCTCCGCTTGTGCCTGCAGGTCGAAGTAGAGCAGCGTGCGGCCGATCGCTATGTAGGGCACGAGTAGGGCAAAGATGACGGCGCCGATCACGTTGATCAGGATCAGCGAGATGTCGGCGAAGATCAGGGCAAAGCCAAGCACTGGCCCGGTGACGATGCCGATCAGCCAGAAGACCGCGGCGACGCGCAGGGTGTACCACCAGCGGCCCCGGACCAGCTCCGAGCTGCCACGGAAGGCGCCGCGCAGCGGCTTGTCCTCGAAGAGGATCTGCTGCTGGAGGAAGAGCCAGCCGACGTACTTCCAGGCGGCGAAGGGAATGCCGACGATCGTGATCAGCATCCCGAACAGCGCCAGCGTCGCCAGCAGTTGCGCGCCGACAACGCGACGGAAGCGCCTCCACATGCCGCGGTAGGACTCGACGAAGCCCGCCTCGCCCGTCTCGCTGATCTGCCGCACGGCGGCGACCACCACGGCGGCGATGATCGCCGAGGCGATCGGGCCGCCGATCCCACTGATGATGTCGCCGAGCGCGCTGTGCAGGCCGGAGCGCCCGACCTTGTCGTCGAGCCGCCGACCGGCGTCTCCGGTGAGCAACCGGGTCAACAGGTCGAAGCCGCCGATGATCGGGATCGCGGTCAGGCCGATCGACGCGAAGACGCGCCAGTGGCGCCAGTAGAGGCCGGCCGAGGCGAGCAGCAACTGGCCGAAGGCGCGGCTGCGGCGCAGGTCGCCGAGGTTGAGCGGCCACCAGTGCGTGCGCCACGCGATCAGCCCGATCAGCAGCAGCGCCACGATCGGCACGAGCGCCAACACCAAGGGCGAGTCCTGGGTGTGGTTGAGGAAGGAGGTGACAGAGGCGACGGCGCCGCAGAAGGACTTGGTCACCGTCGGGCCGAGCACGGAGCCGGCCGGCAGGTGTGGGCTGGTCGAGCGGATTTCTTCCATCCAGGTCATCGGCTCGAGCCAGCGGGTCTTCGTCTGCGCGCCGGTCGGCCCGTTGTTGAAGCTCTGCTCCCACTGGCCCCAGCGGCCTTCGTAGGTGAGCCAGGCAAAGCGGCCGTGCGGGCCGGCGTGGGTCGGCACCTGGATCGGGTGGACGACGAGGCGCCGCAGCGGTGCACTGGTGTCGTCGCAGCCGACGCCGGAGCCCTTGCGGCCGTTCTGGATGTAGACCGCCGGTTCGTAGAAGGTCGCGTGCGAGCCCGCGGCGGGATAGACGACGGGATGGGTGCCTTCCTTCTCGACCTTGCCGTCGGTCCAGTCGGCCTTCTCGCCACCCCCATGCTGGAAGAGGCCGACTTCGCTCGGGCCTTCTTCGAGGGCGCGGCGTGGGTCGGATGCTTCGAAGACGACCTGCATCCCCTCCCAGTCGCCCTCGTGCAGGTCGTTGAACTGGTTGAAGTACCAGAAGAACCAGTATTGGACCGCGAGGCCCGGCCGCCTGGCCTGGCGAGCGACGTGGGCGTAGGTGATCGCCGGCGCGTTGCCTTCGCGCTTCAGCTTGGCGAAATCGCGGGCGTAGTCGCAGGTGTCGCCCAATGGGCTGGCGGGGAGGTTGAGGTGGAATTCTTCCCCGAGCCCGGCGATGTCAGCCGCGGTGGGAGCGCGTTTGATCAGCGTTTCGTCGCCGTTGGAGTCGGCTTTGGTCAGCGTCACACGGGGGTTGCCAAGCACGGTGTTGACCGTCGTCGGCTCGTACTGCTCACCGCTGGTATCGCAGATTTCATCCCGTTCGCGCAGCATCAGGATCGGCGTGTAGGCGTCGATCAGTTGCTCGGTGGCGGACTTGCCGTTCGCTCCGCTTTCGGCCTTGGCCGTCGCGCCAGCCGGTGCCGTCAGGCAAAGGAGCGCTATCGCGACGCAGCCAAGTGCCAGACGCAGCCGGGACATCGACCTCAACGTACCAGCGGTCGGCCAGATGAGGTCGCACTTTGTTCCGGTATGCGGGGCTAAGTGCGACCTCATCCGGGGTTTCGGGCGATGGCCTGCCCCGTCGGGTTAGGCCGGCTCGGCGCTTGCCGGCACCGGCTCCTCAGCGTCAAGATCCGGTGCCTTGCCGGACGGCATCCATTTCAGGGCGACCAGGAAAGCGACCGCCATCACGCCCGCCATCGCGTAGAAGACCGTGCGTGAGGCAAGGGCGAAGTCGTGCTGGACGGCGGCGAGGATCATCTTCGCCTGGGCGCCAGTGTGTTCGGCGAAGGCGCTCTGGTTGCCGCCCCCGGACTGGCTCACCGCGTCGGCGATCTGGTCCGCCTGGGCCTTGGGTAGCCCCTGGGCACCGAGGGTCGCCTCCAGGTTCGACTTGTTCTCCAGGATCAGGATCGTGCCGAGCACGGCGAGGCCAAGGCTGGAGCCGAAGTTGCGCACCGTCTGCGTGATCCCGGTCGCCTCGCCGTAGCGGCTGCGCGGCACCCGGTTGAGCGCGTCGGTGTTGGCCGGGCTGAGCACCAGCCCGACGCCGATCCCGGCGAGGACGATGAATGGCCACTGCGAGCTGACCGAGAGGTCAGGCAGGTGCCGCGCCCAGAGCGCGAACCCGACCGCGGCGACGGCGCAGCCGAGCACGACCGTCGGCCGTGCGCCCTGGCGGTCGAGCACCCTGCCGCCGCGCTGGGTGGCGACGAAGAAGCCGGCGAAGAAGATCAGCAGGTAGAGGCCCGTTTCCGAGGCGCTTTCGCCGAGCGAGACCTGCGCATACATGCTGGCGAAGAAGAAGAGCGGGATGAAGGGGATCATCAGCAGGAAGAGGATCGCGTTGTCCACCGCGAAGGCGCGGTTGGTGAAGGTGCGGATCTGCATCAGCGGGAACTCGGTCCGCAGCTCGTAGAAGACGAAGGCGACCAGCAGGGCGAGGCCGGCGGCGATGCAGACCCAGGTGATCGCGCTGCCCCAGCCCCAGACGCTCGACTGCTGCAGGCCGAGCACGGCGAGCCCCATCCCGCCCGAGACCAGCACCGCGCCGCGGTAGTCGAGCGGCGCCGGGTGCTTCTCGTTCTCCGGCTTGGCGATCGCGGTGAGGACGAGGGCGGCGATCGCCACCGGCACGTTGATCCAGAAGATCGCCCGCCAGGTCCACTCGGTCAGGTAGCCGCCGGCGATCGGCCCGATCGAGGTGAAGGCGCCGGCGAGGCCGAAGAAGATCGCCAGCGCCCGGCCGCGCTCGCGCACCGGGAAGGCGCCGAGGACGATCGCCAGCGCCGCCGGGAACATCAGCGCCGCGCCGGCGCCCTGGATTATGCGGAAGACGATCATCCACGTCTCCGCCGCACCGTTGGTCGGAGTCGCTCCGCAGAGCGCCGAGGCGGTGGCGAAGATGACGACGCCGATCACGACCATGGTCCGGTGGCCGGCGATGTCGGCGAGCTTGCCGCCGAAGGCGAACAGGGCTGAGAGCGAAAGCAGGTAGCCGTTGATGATCCACTGCACTCCGGTCGAGGAGAGCGAGAGGTCCCCCTGCAGCTGCGGGATCGCGATCGCGACGATCGTCTGGTCGATGAAGGTCATCGAGACCGCGAGGATCATCGCCGCGAGGATCAGTTTCTGCTTGCTGCTGCCCGTTTCGGCCATGTCGTGGCGTTTGCCACGGATTCCTCGAATCCTCCCCTTCCGATAATCTCGCCGCGCTCATGCCCGACGTCTTCTGGATCGGCCTCGGAATCTCCGCCTTCTGCGTGCTGGTGGGCTTCGTCGCGGGTGCCAAATCGAACACCACCCCGACGCTGACCGGCCTCGCGATCGGCGCCTATCTCGGTCTCATGGCCGGCTTCCCGCTGCTCGCGATCGGCCTCGCAACCAGCTAGCTTCGCCCCCTCGTGG
>DATIPC010000029.1:0-28532 GCA_035472395.1 Solirubrobacterales bacterium | reverse complement strand
CCTTCGCCTCGCGCAGCAGGGTCGAGTCGTTCTCGGCCTTGCCGACGCGTCGCTCGAGGGCGATCAAGCGCACATCGCCGTCTTGCGCCCTCACCGCCTCCGCCGAGCCGTCGCTGGAGGCGTTGTCGAGAACGAGGATCTCCCGTTCGACCCCGGCCGGGTGGGTGCGCTCGATCGCCTCGAGGCAGGCGAGCAGGTGCTCGCGGCCATTCGTGTTCACAACGCAGTAGGAGAGCGCGGGGGGCACGGTGGTCACGATAATCGCCGGGATGGAAGCTCCGATCCGCGTGCAGCTGGTCGACCCCTCGGCCTTCACGCCTCCCTACGACCGCGCCCTGGCCGCGGCGTTGTCCCGTGCTGGCGCCGAAGTCGAGCTGTCGACCAGCCGGTTCCTTTACGGCACCGTTCCTGCCGCAGAGGGTTACCGGGTGGACGAGCGGTTCTACCGCCGCAGTGGCGCCCGTGGCCTGCAGGCACCCGCGCGCCGCGCCTTCAAGCTGGCCGAGCACGTCCCCGACATGCTGCGCTTCCGCCGCCGCGCCGACGCCGACGTCGTCCACTACCAGTGGCTGACGGTGCCCGGTCTGGACTCGATGTTGCTGCCGCCCCGGCGCCCCCGGGTGATGACCGCGCACTACATCCTGCCGCCGCAGCCAACCCACCGCCAGCTCTCGAGCGCCCGCCGCGCCTTCGGCGCCATGGACGCCGTCGTCGCCCACTCCGAGCATGGGGCGAGGCGGCTGTGGGGAGAGGTCGGGCTCGACCCAGCCCGGATCCGGGTCATCCACCACGGCGCCTTCGACTACCTGACGAGGTTGCCGGAGGAGAAGCCGCTGCCGCCCGAGCTGGAGGGGGCCGAGGGCCCGGTGATCCTCTTCTTCGGCCTGCTGCGCCCCTACAAGGGGATCGACACCCTGCTCGAGGCCTTCGGGCGCGTCGAGGGAGCCGAGCTCTGGATCGCCGGCAACCCGCGCATGGAGATCGAGCCGCTGCGCCGCCTCGCCGCCGAGGCACCGGGCCGGGTCCGGTTCCTCCCCCGTTTCGTCGAGGACGCCGAGATCCCGGCGATCATGCGCCGCGCCGACCTCGTCGTCCTGCCCTACCGCGATGCGGAGCATTCCGGCGTCCTCTACGCGGCGCTGGCCTTCGGCAAGCCGCTGGTTCTGAGCGCCGTCGGCGGCTTCCCCGAGGTCGCCGAGCAGGGGGCTGCCCTGCTGGTCCCGCCCGAAGACCCAGCGGCGCTGGCCGCCGCCCTCGCCGAGCTTGTCGGCGACGAGGGCGCTCGCGCTGAGCTGGGTGAGGCCGCCCTGCGTGCCGCATCCGGCTCGTACTCATGGGACGAGGCGGCGCGGCGGACGCTTGCCCTCTACGGGGAGCTGCTGGAGGCAGGTCGGTGATCGCCGTCGCGCTTGCCTTCTGGCTCAGCGTCGCGCTGATCCTCTACACCCACCTCGGCTACCCGCTCGCCCTGCGAGCGATGATCGCCCTGCGCCGCCGCCCCACCCTCAACCCCGGCACCTGGGAGGAGCCGCCTCGCGTCACGCTGATCGTCGCCGCCTTCGACGAGGAGGAGGTGATCGCCGCCAAGGTCGCCAACGCGCTCGCGCTCGACTACCCGCGCGAGCGGCTCGAGCTGATCGTCGCCTCCGACGGCTCCGGCGATGCCACCCCCGAGCGTGCGCGTGCGGCGGGCGCCGACCTCGTCCTCGACCTGCCCCGCGGCGGCAAGGTCGCCGCCCAGAACGCCGCCGCCGAGCGCGCTTCGGGCGAGATCCTAGCCTTCTCCGACGCCAACAGCGCCTGGGCACCCGATGCCCTCCGCCACCTGATCGAGCCCTTCGCCGACCCCGCGGTCGGCTATGCCTGCGGCCAGGTCCGCTTCCTCGACCCCGGCGGCGGCAACCTCGAGGGGTCCTATTGGCGTTACGAGATGGCGGTGCGGGAGATGGAGTCCGGCCTGGCCGGCGTCACCGCCGGCAACGGCGCGATCTACGCCGTGCGCCGGAGCGCCTACGTCCCCCTTCCCCCCGCCGGCAGCCACGACCTCTCGCTGCCCTTCCTGCTGGCCAAGCGCGGCATGCGCTCGCTCTACGTCCCCTGGGCCGGCGCCGAGGAGAAGATGGTGCCGACGCTGGAGGGCGAGTTCGCCCGCAAGCGACGGATGATGATCGGCCTCTGGGACATCGTGGTGGGAGAAGGGATGCTCCGGCCCGGCGGCTATCCGCCCCTCTACGCCTTCGAGATCGTCTCGCACCGGCTGCTGCGCTACGCGACGCCGTTCCTCCACGTCCTTGGCCTGGGGGCGAACCTGGCCCTGCTCGGCCAGGGCTGGGTCTACGCGGCAACCCTGGCCGGCCAGGTCGCCCTCCTCGCCGCCGCTCTGTTGGGTCGGGCGCTGCCGCTCGCCCCCTTCCGCATCGCCCGCTACTACGTTCAGACCACCGCCTCGATCGCCTTCGGCCTCTGGGACCGGATGCGCCGCGGGGCCCCGGTCGGCATCTGGGACAAGGCCGAAGGGACCCGCTAGCCGTGCCCCGCGCCCTCGACATTCCCATCGCCGCGCTCGCCCTCGTCGTTCTCTCGCCGGTCCTGCTGGTCGCCGCGATCGCGATCAAGCTGGGCAGCCGCGGCCCGGTCATCTACCGGCAGCGCCGGGTCGGCAAGGATGGCCGCGAGTTCGCGCTGCTGAAGCTGCGCACGATGGTGCAGGGCTCCGACCCGGTCGGGGTCGGCAAAGTCGTCGCCCGCGACGACCCCCGCGTCACCGCCGCCGGCCGCCTCCTGCGCCGCACCTCGCTCGACGAGATCCCCAACCTGGTCAACGTCCTGCGCGGCGAGATGGCGATCGTCGGTCCCAGGCCGACGATCCCGGCGCAGGTGAAGGACTACACGCCCCACCAGCACCGCCGCCACGAGGTGCGCCCGGGGCTGACCGGCTGGGCACAGGTCCAGGGCCGCGCCGGCATCCCCTGGGAGGAGCGGATCGAGCTCGACGTCGAGTACGTAGATCGCCGCAGCCTCGCGCTCGACCTGCGCATCCTCGCCAAGACCGCCTGGCTCCTGGTGACCGGCCACGGCCTCGCCCCGGACTGAGCCCCACCTCCAGCGCGATGTCGCAGCAAGTTCCGGATAGCGGAGATAAATGCGACCGCACCGGGAAGGGCTAGGGTTTTCGCCGTGAGTGAGCGAGCGGACGTCAGCCTGCGAGCGTTCGAGCCCGGCGACGCCGCGGCCGCGCAGCGCTGGTTCAACAACCCGGAGGCGACGCGGACGCTGATGGAGCAGCGCGACGGCTTCTCGCTGGAGGAAGCGGAGGCCTGGGTGGGGCGGGCGATGGACGACTCCGGCGAGGATCGCAAGTACGCGATCGTGGTCGGGGGATACGACGAGCCGGTCGGCTTCACCGCCCTCTACGGCCTCTTCCGGCAGACGGCGCCGGAGCTGGGGGCGCTGATCGGCGACGACGTGCGCGGCAAGGGGGTTGGCCGGCGCGCCGAGGCGCTGACCATCGCCAGGGCCTTCGACGAGTTCGGCGCGCACCGCGTCTACGGCCGCATCCCCGCCTACAACGAGGCCGCGAAGCGGGTGGTGACAAGCCTCGGCTGGCGCCACGAGGGGACGATGCGCGGTCACCTGCGCCGCGACGGTGAGCTCGCCGACTGCGAGGTCTGGGGCGTGCTGCCGGCCGAGTTCCGCGCCGCCGCCGCGGACTTGCTGCCGTGAGCGGCAGCGCCGCGGTCGCTGAGCTGCTCGCCGACCGCGGCGCAGCGGCGGCGAGCGAGGAGTTCTTCCGCTGCCGCCCCTTCCTCGCCGCCGAAGGCGTCACCCACACCTTGCGGATCGAGAGCGGCGAGGGTGAGCTGCTGGCGCCGCTGATCGTGCGCGAGATCCCCGGCACGGAAGGCATCGACGCGATCTCCCCATACGGCTATCCGGGAATCTGCGCCGCTGCCGGAGTTGCCCGGGCTATGGGACGGGCAAACTCGACAGCGGCGATCGATCCGGGGGCGGTTGACTTCTCGGCGACCGGCCTCGTGTCGCTCTTCCTTCGCCACACCCTTGGCGAGCCGCCGTTGACCGGCGCTACCGCGCGCAACGTCGTTCAGGTCGCCGATCCGGAGCTGACGCCGAAGAGCCGCTCGAGCGACCGCAACCAGATCAACAAGAACCGCCGCGCCGGCTACGAGGTCGAGCTGATCGCCGCCCGGGAGACCAGCGCCGAGCAGCGCGCCGGCTTCCTCGCTGCCTATGAGGAAACGATGCGCCGCGCGGCCGCCGCCGAGCGCTACTTCTTCGGCCCCGAGTACTTCGATTGCATCCTCGACTCGGACCGCGCCTGGTTGGCCCTCGCACATGCCCCCGGTGGGGGGGTCGCCGCCGCCTCGATCGCCACCGCTTCCGACGGCTACCTCCACTACTACCTGAGCGGCAGCGCCGACGCCCACCTGCGCGACTCGCCGATGAAGAGCGTCGTCGCGTCCCTGGTCGAGCTCTCGGCTGAGCAGGGCCTGCCGCTCAATCTCGGCGGCGGCATCTCCCGCGGCGATCGGCTGGAGGAGTTCAAGCGTGGCTTCGCCAACCGCGAGCAGCCCTGGCACAGCTCCGAGATCGTCTGCGATCGCGCGGGCTACGACGGCCTGTCGGCCGGCCGCGATGCGGGCGGGTTCTTCCCCGCCTACCGGGCGTCGAGCCGCGGTTAGCCGTTTGCCGGTTCGAGCGGGGTCGGGCCTTTGAGGCTGAAGGCGTTCGCCGGCTCGCCGCCGTAGCGCCCCCAGGTTGCCCGGCCGAAATCGCGGATCGCATCGAGCGTGATCGCGCCTTTGTATTCCGAGCAGCCCATCAGGTTGGTCCAGGTCGTCGCGGCGACCTCGTAGTCCATGTTTTCGTTGGGGAAGAGCAGCGTCCCCCCATACATCGTTTCGTAGAGCCCCTTCAGCGCGAGCTGGTCTTCTTCGGCCAGGTCCGGGCTGTACTGGATCTCCATCCGGCCGTGCTCGAGCGAGTGGACGAAGAAGATTTCGCCGGGCATTTCGCTGTAGGCGCCGTCCGCCTGCTGGTAGGGAGCTTCGACGTGGTTGCCCGAGGTCGGCGGGCTGGTTTTGTAGTCCGGCGTCGTCGCCGTCGGCGCGATATGCGTGTGGCCCTCGTCCCTGAGGTGCAGCCGCAGCGTGCAGCCCGCCTGCTTCGCCGCCTGTTTGAGGTTGGTCACCTTCGCCTTGGGCGCCGTCGTTCCGGAACGTTCGTCGGGCTTCACCCCGTTGGTCGAGCCGCTTGCCTGGTTGATGTGCGACTCACCGCTGCCGCCGCCGCCCGCGGAGGCGATCAAGCTGATGACTCCGATGACGACGACGAGGCCGATGACGGCCGCCACCCCGTAGACCGCGACCAGCCGTCGTTTGTCCGCCTTTGCCTGGCCGGACTCGCGTTCCTGCCGGGCCTGGCGGAGGCGCTCCCTCTCTTCCTCCCTGCGATTGGCCACGTTACGGTCCTTATCCTGCCACAGGAGCGGCGCTTCGCCCGTTGCCGTTCGTCCCAGCGCTGCCGCCGACCGGCCCCCAGACCTCGTCCAGGAAGATCGCCAGCTCTTTGGTCAGTCGCTTCGGAGCGATCCGCCACTCGAGGATCGAGCTCGCCTCGACCAGGCGCGCCTGGCGCAGCTCCTCGATCAGCATCCCCGAGTCGCTGAATGGGTGCAGGGGGTCGCCCGGGTGACCCACGACCAGCGCCGGCCGATCGATCAGGCGACGCAGGTCGCGCGGCGGCGCCGTCTCGCCCAGCAGCAGGCCCTCCAGCACGGCGACCGAGGGGGCCGGCCGGCGGCGGGCCCAGTCGAGGCCGACGTCGAGCAGGAAGTTGGTGCGGGGGATCAGCGAGGCAACGCGGGAGCCGAGCTCGAACACGGGCCGGCCCACCCGCAACCCGAGCAGGACCGGGGCGAAGATCGCGGCGACCGCGGCCAGAGCGTTGTCGAGGACCGGCATCTCGACGAACAGCGCCCTCGCCCGCTGCGGATGGCGGACCGCCAGCTCGAGCGCGACGTTGGCGCCGAGCGAGGTGCCTCCCACCACCGCTTCCTCCAGCCCGAGGTGGTCGAGCAGGGCGATCACCTGCTCGGCGAAGAGCGGCATCGAGTAGAGGCGCAGGTCGTCGGGCTGGTCGGAGCGGCCGTGGCCGAGCAGGTCGACGCAGATCACCCGGTTGCCACGCTCCGCCAGGTGCGGACCTATGGGCTCGAACATGCGGCGGTTCATCAGCAGCCCGTGGACGAGGACGATCGGCCGCTCCCCCTCGCCGTACTCGTCGAAGCCGATCCGGTATCCCTGGTAGCTCAGCTCCCCCATTGAGGCCAACCAGTCTAAAGGTCTCTCGCTAATTGCCTCGTTCGCCAACCGGGTCGGCCGGCGTGCCCCGGACGCGCTCCCATGGCCGCGAGGCCCGCAGCGACCCGAGCACGGCACGCGTCGCCGGCGCCCGGTTCAAGGCGTAGAAGTGGATTCCCGGCGCGCCCGCGATCAGCAGCTCGGCGCACTGCTGGGCCGCGTAGGCGACTCCCAGCTCGAACTCGGCTCGCTCGTCGCCCTGCGCCGCCCCGAACGCCGCTTCGAGCCGGGGCGGGATCGAGGCGTCGCAGAGCTCGCAGATCCGTTTCGTTTGGGCGAAGCTGGCGACGGGGATCACGCCGGCCAGGATCGGCACGTCGATCCCCTTCTCCCGCGCCGCCGCGACGAAGTCGAAGTAGACCTGGTTGTCGAAGAAGAGCTGGGTGATCAGGAAGGAGGCGCCGGCCTCCACCTTCGTCCTCAGGTAGTCCAGGTCGGTGTCGAGGTCGGTCGCCTCCGGGTGAACCTCGGGGAAGCAGGCGCCGCCAACGGTGAAGTCCCAGCCGCCGCCGATGAAGGCGGTGAGCTCTGCCGCGCTGCCCAGCCCGCCCTCCGGCTGGACGAAGTCCGGCTGCCCGCGCGGCGGGTCGCCGCGCAGGGCGAAGACGTTCTCGATCCCCGCGGCCGCGATCCGGTCGAGGGTGGTGGCGAGCCCCTTGGAGGTCTCGCCGACGCAGCTCAGGTGGGCCATCGTCTCGAAGCCCAGGTCGTCCTT
Organism: Solirubrobacterales bacterium; assembly: GCA_035472395.1. Taxonomy (GTDB): domain Bacteria; phylum Actinomycetota; class Thermoleophilia; order Solirubrobacterales; family 70-9; genus VRUE01. Next base: position 21,437 of record DATIPC010000029.1, on the reverse strand, counting down.
CAGCGCCCGCGTGATCTCGACCGTGCCCTCGCGGGTAGAGCCGCCCGCGCCGTAGGTGACCGAGACGAAGTCGGGCTCCAGCTCGCGCAGCGAGCGCGCGGTCGCGAACAGCTGCTCGGTCGCCTCCTCCGTCTTCGGCGGGAAGAGCTCGACCGAGAAGAGCGGCCGTTTCGAGGCGAGGATCTGGTCTATGCGCATCCAGGGAGCGTAGTCAGCCGCCCCGGAGGCGGGAGCCGAGGCGCGTCCGTGCCCGGCTCATCGCGGCTGGGCGGGAGCGGAGCCAGACTCGTCCACGCGGGCCTGGAAGATCGCCTGGATGTCCTCCAGGCGCTTGCCCTTCGTCTCCGGCACCAGCTTCCAGCAGAAGATCAGGGTGAGGAAGCCGATCCCGCCGTAGAGCCAGAAGGCGCCGCTGCGGCCGAGGGCGTCGATCAGCAGCAGGAAGGTGAGCGAGACGATGAAGTTGAAGGTCCAGTTGGCCATCGTGCCGACGCCGGCCGCCTTGCTGCGCACTCCGAGCGGGTAGATCTCGGCGTTGAGCAGCCAGAAGATCGGGCCGAGGCTGATCGCGAAGGAGGCGACGTAGGCCATCAGGCTGGCGATCGCCAGCACCGAGGAGAGGGTGCTGCCGCCGCCCCCGATGAAGGCGGCGCCGAGCGCGAACAGCGAGACCGTCATCCCCGAGACGCCGATCATCAGCAGCGTCCGCCGCCCCGCGCGGTCGAGCAGCCGCAGCGCGACCACGGTCATGCCGACGTTGATGATGCCGACGCCGACCGCGGCGAGGATCGATCCCGCCGAGGAGTTGACGCCGGTGAATTCGACGATCGTCGGTGCGTAATAGATGACCGTGTTGATCCCGGTCACCTGCTGCAGGATCGCCAGCCCGACGCCGACGAGGAGCGCTGCTTTCACCACCGGTTCGAGCAGCTCGCTCCAGGCCCCCGGTTTCTCGTCGATGCTCTCTTTGATCTCCTCCAGCTCGCGGTCAATCGTGTCGGGGTCGTCGACGCGGATCTTGGCCAAGGTTGCCCGCGCGGCGAAGTCGTCGCCGCTCATCACCAGCCAGCGCGGGCTCTGCGGCATCCGCAGCATGCCGAAGCCGAGCGCCAGCGCCGGCACGACGCCGAGGCCGAGCATCCACCGCCATCCTTCGATGCCGTCGAAGGCGAGCCCGATCAGGTAGGCGATGAGGATGCCGATCGTCACCGCCAGCTGGAAGAAGCTGACCAGGCGGCCGCGGCTCTCCGGCGGCGCCACCTCGGAGATGTAGACGGGGGCGGCGGCCGAAGCGAGCCCGATCGCGACGCCGATCACGATGCGGGCGATCACCAGCACCTCCTCGCCGGGGGCGGCGGCGCTGGCCAGCGCGCCGGCGATGAAGACGACGGCGGCGAGCAGGATCATCACGCGCCGCCCGTAGCGATCGGCGGCGGGGCCGGCGAAGGCCGCACCGCCGACGGCGCCGATCGGCACCGCGGCGACGACCAGGCCCTGGGCGAAGCTGCCGAGATCGAAGTCGTGCTTGATGAAGAGCAGCGCGCCGGCGATGACGCCGGTGTCGTAGCCGAACAGCAGCCCGCCGAGACCGGCGATCGCCGCCGTCAGCACGACGTTGCGCCGCGCCCGGCGGCGAGAGGCCTCCAACCCGTCACTCATCCGGCCGCGACCGTACCGCGCTCGCCAGACGACCCGGTCGGACGGCTTCCCGGTCGCAATTTCGCGGACTTTGCGGGATCGCCCAATCGACACCACTAGCGCGGCGAAACCGTGGGCGCTAGGTTGACCTTGCGACTGGGAAAGACAGGCCCTGCGGAAGCCAGCGGGACACCGTCTTGAAGGTGGCGCAAGGAGCTTCTAGCGCGAAGGCTACGCGCGGGCAGGCTGCGAGCGCCGTCCCCGGTCGTTTTTTCGTGCCATAAGGGGATTGGGGTGTCCGAAGGCGTCTCTAGCTTGGGCGGCGGTCATCCAGCGCCTGCCCTCGATGACCACGGCGCGCCGGGGCGTACCCGGGAGTCGGGCGTCGTCGGTGAGACCCGGAGGTTCACCGCGACTAGCCCGCCCGCTCCCCACCTGCCTAGACTCCTCTCGCTATGGCCGAGGAGCTTCGCTACGAGCGCGTCGGTACCGCGGCGCTGCTGACTATCGACAGGCCCGCCCGCCGCAACGCGATCGATGCCGCCGCCGCTGCGGCGTTCCGCCAGGGTCTGGTGGACTTCGAGGCAGACGAGGGTGCCCGCGTTCTCGTCCTCACCGGCGCGGGTGGAGAGGCCTTCTGCGCCGGCGCCGATCTGAAGGCGATGGACCTCGACGTCGACCACCCCGACGGGCCGATGGGGCCGACCCGCCTCACCCCCGCCAAGCCGGCGATCGCCGCGGTCGACGGCTGGTGCCTGGCAGGAGGAGTGGAGCTGGCCCTTTGGTGCGACCTGCGGATCGCCACCCCGGGCTCGACCTTCGGCCTCTTCGAGCGCCGCTGGGGCGTGCCGCTGGTCGACGGCGGCACCCAGCGGCTGCCGCGAGTGGTCGGGATGGGCCGTGCCCTCGAGCTGATCCTGACCGGCCGACCCGTCGGCGCCGAGGAGGCGCAGCGGATCGGCCTCGTCAACGAGGTGGTCGAGCCGGGAGCTCACCTGGAGCGAGCGCTGGAGCTTGCCGAGCGGATCGCCTCCTTCCCCCAAGAGACGATGCTCGCCGACCGCCGCACCACGATCGAAGGCTTCGGCCTGCCCCTGGCCGACGGCATAGCCCTAGAGGCCGACCTGGGCAAACAAGTCCTGGAGATAGCCGTTAAAGGTGCAGCCCGTTTTGCTTCGGGCGAGGGTCGGCACGGCGAGGGCGTCTGACTGCAAAGGGAGTCCGGGGAGGGGCGGAACGTCTTGTACTTTTTTTGCGGCGACATCCTCGGACGGCCGCCAGCGATCTTCAAAAAAAGTTAAGTGGAGCCCCTCCCCGGACTCCCTTCACTGCTTATCCCTCCCGCGTGACCCGCCGCATCTCGTCTTCGGCCGCTTCCGGGCCAAGGTAGGGCATCAGCACCGCGAAGACGAGGTCGGGGAGGATTCGCTTCAGCTCGGGGCCGCGGCCGGCGCGGACCTCATCGAAGATCATCGAGGTGGCGCCGCCGACGGCGAAGCGGGCCGTGTCGGCCGGCAGCTCGTCCCCCTGCCCCGAGTAGGTGCGGCCCTCCTCGAGGAAGGGGGTGAAGCGGGCCAGCATCGCCCGGTAGCGCTCGCGCGCGTCGTCGCCGGCGGCGGTCACCTCGACCATCGCCATCCGCGCTATGTCGGCCTCGATCGAGAGCAGCTCGACCAGCGCTCCCAGCCCCGCCGCGATCTGCTCGGGCCAGGGCTCCTCCGAGGCCGCCTCGAAGGCCGCGGTTACGTGGGCGACCAGCACGTCGAACACCGCTTCGTATGCCTCCAGGAAGCAGGCGGCCTTGTCGTCGAACATCTCGTAGAAGGTGTCCTCCGAGACAGCGGCGAACTCGACCACGTCGGCCACCGTGGTCGCCTCGTAGCCTTTGGCCGCCGAGACCCGGACCACCGCCTCCAGCAGGCGCTCGCGCTGGGACCGGACCGCGTATGCGCGTGGCAACCCGTGGCTGCCGTTGGAGGCTGGTTGAGGATTCGAAGTGGATGGCGAATCCATCGCACTCAATGTAGGGCAGGATTCCCGACCTGTCCAACGCTCCCCGCGCTAGACGCGGGCCGCCTGCATCTCGGTGCTCGCCGCCTCTGCGCCGAAGTAGGGCAGCACCGCGAAGTACATGAACTCCGGCAGCAGACCGCGGAAGCCGGCGGTCGCCCCGGTGGAGAGCCGAGAGTGGACCACGGCATGGATTCCGGCGACGATTCCCTCCGGCGCGATTTGCGGCGGCGACCCCGACTCGCCCGTCTCCAGGCGTGCCAGATCGATGAAATCGGCCGCCCTTTTCATCGCTTCGGCGCGCCTTGCCAGCGCCTCCGGACCCGCTCCGTGGACCTCGACGATGATTCCCCGGCCGAGATCCGGCTCTTGATCGAGGTATTCGAGCAGCGCGCCAAGGCCCGCCCGCAGCCTGCCCCGCCAGCTCTCTTCGCTTGCCGCAGCACGGGCCACCAGCGCTTCGAGCCGCGCGATCCCGAGCTCGAGCGCGGCCAGGTAACAGGTGTCCTTGTCGGCGAAGTTGTCGTAGAACGCCTGGCGGTAGAGCCCGGTTCGGGTCAGAACCGTGCGTACGGACGTTGCGTCGTAGCCCCCTGCCCCGACCGCCTCGAGCATTCCCTCCAGAATCTTTTCGCGCTTGGGAGAATTCACAAGCTCGAGCTTGGGAGCGTGAGGGAGTGCTTCCACTTCCCTGGTCCTGCCGGTCCCCTCAGCCCCTGCCTGGACCTTGGTTGCGGCCTGCTTCCCCATGGTTGCCCCTTCCTGATGATCTAGGGAACAGGTTGTCTGGACTCCGGTACTGTAGCGGTATATCGCCAAATCGTCCAGCTTGAATCTGGCCGGCCTGCGAGTAGCCTGAATTTCGTGGCTGAACGCGCGCCCCAGGCGATCCGAATGCCCCCCGGGCGGCATCCTCTACCGCGCGAGTTCATCACCCAGCACCAGCGCGCGCGCATCATCTCCGCCCTCGCCGAGGAGACCGTTGAGAAGGGCTACCGCGCGGTCACGGTGGCGGACATCGTGCGCCGGGCCGGCATCGCCCGCAACACTTTCTACGAGAATTTCTCCTCCAAGGAGGACTGCTTCCTCGCCGCTTCGGAGTTCGCGGTCAAAGAGGCGCTGCAGCGCGTCGTCGACGCCGCCAGCAAGGTCGACAGCTGGCCGGCCCGGGTAAACACCGGCCTCGGAGCCTTCCTTCACTACGTCGCCACCGAGCCGGCGCTCGCTCGCACCTGCATCGTCGAGGCGCTCTCGGCTGGCCCCGCCGCGGTCGAGCGCTACGAACGCTCGATTCAGGCCTTCGTGCCGCTCTTCCGCATGGGTCGCAAGGTAGCGCCGAACGGCGAGGACCTGCCCGCGACACTCGAGGAGACGATCGTCGGCGGGATCTTCTGGATCATCTACCAGCGCATCGTGATGGGCCAGGTCGAGGAGATCGAGGAGCTGCTGCCGGAGCTGGTCGAGTTCTCGCTCACCCCATACGTCGGCGCCGAGGCCGCGAAGCGGACAGCAGCCGAGTCGCCGTCCGCCACCGCCGGCTGAGCCAGGAGCGACCGTGCGACGACCGAGTCAGGGAGCTCGGAGGGATGGACTCACCAAGGCTGGGACCGGAGGCCTCATGCGCTAGTGCTCGATACCGAGACCCGCAGCCGAACCGGCAGCTCCGAGCGCGCTCAGATCCTCGAGGCGCTGATCGAGATCGCCGCCGAGCGAGGCTACGGCGAAACGTCGATCGAGCTGGTGCTCGAGCGCGCGGGGCTCGACCGCCCCGCCTTCGACCGCCACTTCCGCGGCAAGTACGACTGCTTCCTCTCGGCCTGGCAGGAGGTGAACGAAGAGTGCTTGGCGACGATGGTGAGCGCCTTCGAGAGCTGCGAAGAGTGGCCCGACCGCCTCCGCGCCGTCGCCTACCAGGTGGTCGAGGGGCTGAGCAAGGATCCCAGCAGGGCCTCCTTCGGGGTCGAGGTGCTGGCCGCCGGCGACGCCGCCCGCGCCCGCCGCGACATGACGATGCGGGTGATCTCCGGCCTGATCGACGCCGGCCGCCACGAGATGGAGGATCCCGACGCGGTCCCCCACACCACGGCCGAGGCGCTGGCCGGGTCCGCCTATGGCCAGATCTACTCCCGCGTCGTGCGCGGCGCGGTCGACGAGCTGCCCGAGCTGGTGCCGCAGCTGATGTCGGCGGCGGTGATGCCGTATTTAGGTGTCGAGGCGGCGATGGCGGAGCTGAGCCGGGACTCCTCGCCGCCAGAGGGATATGCTCGCGGTGTGGCACGGAAACGCACCGACAAACCGGAGAAAGAGCCCTCGGACGAGGCGGCGGACTACCCGCCCGAGCTGGCGCGCCTGCCCCCGGGCCGACACGGCCTGCCGCGCGAGTTCGTCACTCATAACCAGCGCGAGCGGCTGATCGCCGGGATCGCCGAGGCGATCGCCGAGCACGGCTACTCGGGCACGACTATCGCCCACATCACCCGCGCCGCCGCGGTCTCCCGCCGCACTTTCTACGAGCACTTCTCGAGCAAGGACGAGTGCTTCGTCGCCGCCTACGACACGGTGATGAGCGAGCTGCGCGAGCGCGTCTCGCAGGCATTCGACGAGACCGAGCAGTGGCCGCAGGCGATCAAGGCCGGGATCGACGCGATGCTGCACTTCCTCGCCGCCGAGCCGAACCTCGCTCGCCTCTGCATGGTCGAGGCGCTGGTCGCCGGCCCGGCCGTGGTCGAGCGCTACGACGCGGCGATCCAGAGCTTCGTCCCCTACTTCCAGGAGGGCCGCAAGGGACGCCCGCCGGAGGTCCTCTCGCGCCTCTCGCCGACCACGGAGGAAGCGCTGGTCGGCGGCATGGTCTCGCTGATCTCCCGCCGCATCATCGCCGGCCGCACCGAGGATCTGGAAGAGCTGCTCCCGGATCTGGTCGAGTTCACGCTGACGCCCTACCTCGGCAGCGCCGAGGCGTCGGCGATCGCCAAGAGCGAGTGACGGCTCAGGCGATCGCCGCGGCGCGGATCTCGGCGTCGAGTGCTTCGGCTGCCGTACGTGCGGCCTCGGCGAAGTCCTCGCCCGAAGACGCGTAGAGGATCGAGCGCGAAGCGGCGATCAGGAAGGCGTCGCTGACGGCCTCGCGGTTGGCCCCCACGACCGCCGCCACGTCACCGCCCTGGGCACCGACTCCCGGGATCAGGATCGGCATCTCGGCGGGCACGTCCTCGCGCACCAGCCGCATCTCGTCGGGGTAGGTGGCGCCGACGACGAGGCCGCAGTTGCCCGCCCCGTTCCAATCGTTCGCGACGGCACGGGCGACGTGACGGTAGAGCGGAATCCCGTCGGCGATCAGGTCCTGGAACTCGCCGGCCCCTGGGTTGGAGGTGCGGGCGAGGACGAAGACCAGCTTCTCCTCGCGGCGCAGGAAGGGCTTCAGCGCCTCGCCGCCGAGGTAGGGGTGGACGGTGATCGCGTCGGCGCCGAGCTCGTCGAAGGCGGCGCTGACGTAGCCGGCGTTGGTCGAGCCGATGTCGCCGCGCTTCGCGTCGAGGATCACGGGAACGCCGGGCGCACTGCCTCGGATCGCCGCGATCGTCTCGCTGAGCGCGCGGAAGCCGTCGGCGCCGAGCGCCTCGAAGAAGGCGGCGTTCGGCTTGTAGGCGCAGGCAAGGTCGGCGGTAGCCTCGACTATGCGGCGGTTGAACTCGATCGCGCGGCCGGCCGGCGCAGTCCCCGCGCCGAGCGTGGCCGGGATCCGCAGCGGATCGGTGTCCAAGCCAACCACGAGATGCTTCCCCTCGGTATTGCGCGCCGCGATTAGCTCAGCGCAGGAGTCAGGCCGATCCATGGCGGGAGGGTATATCCCGCTCTTTCTCCCCTCGCTCCTCGCCGAAGAGCTGGAGGAAGGCGAGGCGGGTGAGGCCCGGCAGCAGGCGCTCAGCCTCGGCGGCCCGGCCGGCGGCGATCTCGATCCCGAGCGATTCCTCGATCGCGCCGACGATGAAACCCGCGGTCATCGGGCTCGCGTCCGCACGGGCGCCTGGCTCGCGGTGGACGGTGTCGAGGGCGGTGACCAGCCGCTCGAACTGATGCTGGTGGGCGACCCAGGCGTCACCCCGCGCAGCCTTGACCTCGAGCAGCAGTGCCCGCGCCAGCAGCGGCTGCTCGGCGACGAAACGGAGCAGCTCGCCGAGGCCAGCACGAAAGCCGTCGCGCCAGCTGGGGCCGCCGCGGGCCGCCTCGAGCAGCTGCGAGCAGAGCCGCCCGGCGGCTTCCTCGTAGGCACGGGCGAAGCAGGCCTCCTTGCTGCCGAAGCGGCGGTGGAAGCGGTCCTGGGTGATGCGCGCACGGTCGGCGACCTCGCGCACGGTCGCCCTCGCGTAGCCGTGCTCCCCCACGGTCAGCAGCATCGCCTCCATCGTGGCGCCGTCCGAGCTACGGTCTTGGAGGGCCTCTTCCCAAGACCTGACCGCGCGCAATGGTCCTTGGGCTTCCATTCAGGACACCTTAGCTTATGTTTGGGAACTTTCCCAACTTCATGTACCTGTTTCGTACCAATGGGAACTGGCGCTATCCTGGGCCTGTGCGAGCCTTGCCCGGAAAGGCCTCCCGACAGCCTCCCGGCCCCGAGCCGGTGAGCCGCGACGACGCCGCCGCCGACCAACGCCGGCGCATCCTCGAGGCAACCGCCGACCTCGTCGCCGAGCACGGCTACCAGGAAACGACGATGGAGGAGATCGTACGCCGGGCCAAGGTCGGCTACGCGACTTTCTACAAGCATTTCGCCGACCGCGAAGCGGCCTTCCTGGCGCTGCTGGACGCCGCGATCGAGCGCACGGTGGGCCGGGTCGAAGCCGCCTACCAGCGCGAAGAGGGGCCATGGACCGACCGGGTCGGGGCGGCGCTCGGCGTCCTCTTCGAGGACGTCGCCGCCCACCCCAACCCTGCCCGCGCGGTCCTGGTCGAGGCGCTGACTGCCGGCCCCGAGGCCGCGGCAAAGCATGAGGCGGCGCTGAAGCGCTTGGCGCCGCTGCTGCGCCCGGGCCGCGAGCTGAACCCGCGCCAGGCGGAGCTCCCGGAGACCCTCGAGGAGACCCTCGGCGGCGGCGTCGTCTGGGTGCTGGGCCAGCGCCTAATCGGGGGCGAAGCCGGCAAATTGCGGGGCCTGCTGCCGGAGACCCTCGAGTTCGTCCTCCGCCCCTACGTGGGCGAGGACGAGGCGGCGCGGGAGGCCGGCGAGGTCGCCGACGCGATCTCCGCCTAGCCCGCCCCTCTCGCGCGCATGCCCGCCGAAGAGCTCGGCCCCCTGCCGGCGGGCCGCCACGGATACAGCCGCGAGCAGGTCGCCCACCACCAGCGCGAGCGCTTGATCGCTGGCCTCGCCACCGCTGTCGCGGAGAAGGGCTACGCCGCCGTCACCCTCGCCGACGTCACCAAGGTGGCCCAGGTCTCCCGCCGCGTCTTCTACGCCAACTTCGAGAGCAAGGAGGAGTGCTTCCTCGCCGCCTTCGAGGTGGTCGTCTTCCACCTGCGTGAGTTGGTCGCCGAGGCGCTCGAGGGGATCCCCGACTGGCCCCACCGAGCGCTCGCCACCGCCAGGGCCGTGCTCGCCTTCCTCGCCTCCGAGCCGGAGCTGGCCCGCCTCTGCCTGGTCGAGTCGCGTGGCGCCGGCCCGGCCGTCACCGTGCGCTTCAACGCGGCGGTGGGGGAGATGGAGCCCCTGCTGCGGCTCGGGCGTGCGGAGCGCGACAGCGATCGACCCCTCCCCGACTCGACCGAGGACTCGACGATCGGCTCTCTCGTCTCGCTCGCATATCGCAAGGTCGCGGGCGGCGAAGCCACCCAGCTCGAGGATCTCCTCCCCGACTGCGCCGAGCTCGTCCTCCTGCCTTACCTCGGTCCCGCCGAGGCCGCCCGCCTCGCCCGCGAAGCCGCGTAGCCCCGCAGGGGCCGCGGATCGCAGATTCGCCGCCCACGCGGCGCAACGCCCCATAGCGCTTCGGTACCCCCGCATCCCTCCCGGGAACGCTTCTAGGAACCATCTTTTTCTTTTGGGAACTCTCTCTTGACAACCCTTTGCCGGGGTGCTTAGCTAGCCCCACTCGCCGGTACAGCTAGCACCATTTGGGAACTGGCTACAACCGTCAAGCGAGTCAGGAAACACGCGGTAACAGGGACAAACAGAGCCACCGGGGCCGCCCAGGGAAGCGGCCGGCAGAGGGCTCGAGGGACAAGGAGAGAGCTACGTGAGAAGCCACGTGAAGGCATCGACCGCGGGATCGACCCAGCGCCAGGCGAGGAGCCTCGGCTGCCTCTTCCTCGCCGCGCTGCTGGCGCTGATGGTCTTCGCGATCCCAGCGGGTGCGGCCAAAATCCATCAGTTCTCCTCTTCCTTCGGAGCTGCCGGCTCTGGCCCGGGCCAGTTCTCGCAAAACAAGGGCATCGCGATCGACCAGTCAGACGGCTCGGTCTACGTCGCCGACAGCGCCAACTTCAGGGTGCAGAAGTTCAGTGCCGCAGGCAGCTTCGTCCTCACCTTCGGCAAAGGCGTCGATCAGACCAACCCCGGCGACGTCTGCACCGCCGCCTCCACCGACATCTGTGGGGCGGGGACGCAGGGCTCCGGCGGCGGAGGCTTCAACACCAACGGCGGCTTCTCCAACCCGACCTTCGTCGCCGTCGACCCGCTCAACGGCGACGTCTACGTCGCCGACTCCGGCACCAACGTCGTCGACAAGTTCACTTCAGCGGGAGCCTTCCTCTCCTCCAACGACGGCAGCGGCTCTGGCTCGAGCTTTGGCTCGCTCGCGGGCATCGCCGTCGATTCCTCGCGCAACCTCTGGGTCTATGACACAGGCGCCCAGATGCGCAAGTTCGAAAGCGGCGGAGCCTTCCTCACCCAGTGGAACTCGGGCTACGGGGTCAGCGCCTTCGGCATCGCCGTCGACTCCTCACAGAATCTCTACGTCGTCCGCGGCTTCCCAGGGATCGAGAAGTTCAGCTCCACCGGAACGGACCTCGGCGAAGTCGACGGCTCGGGGACCGCCGCCTCGCTGGCGATCGACCCGGCCAACGATGACCTCTACATAGGCGCGGGCACCCAGGTCAACCGTTTCGCCAGCGGTTGTGCTTCCCCCTGTGAAGCGGTGGAAAGCTTCGGCGGCGCCGACATCGCCAGCGCCGCCGGGGTCGCCGTGCGCGGGGCGACCGAAGCCGCCTACGTCTCCGATCCGGGCAAATCCGCGGTCGAGGTCTTCGGCTCCGTCACCTTGCCAGGAGCAGTCACCACCGGGAACGCCGATGCCGTCACTGCGACCACCGCGACCCTGCACGGCACCGTCGACCCCGATGGCGCCCAGCTCACCGATTGCCACTTCGAATACGACACCGCCCCCTACGCCGAAGGCGAAGCGCCCCATGGCCTGAGTGCCCCCTGCGTTCCCGCCGCAGCCTCGATCCCCCCCGACTCGAGCGAGCATGCCGTCAGCGCCGAAATCGGCGGCCTCATCCCGGGCACGCAGAGCTATCACTACCGCCTCTCCGCCGCCGTCGAAGGCACCGTCGCCGGTGCCGATCGCACTTTCGCGACCCCGGACTCCCCCCTGGTCGGCACCCAGTCGGTCGAAGACGTCAGCTTCTCCGATGCGACGCTGAGCGCCAAGATCAACCCCAAAGGCGCCAAGACGACCTACCACGTCGAGTACGGCACCACCGCCTCCTACGGGCAGAGCTCTCCAGAGAGCCTCCCGATCGGCTTCGAAGGCGACTTCAGCGCCCACACGGTCAGCGTCCACCTCGGCGGCCTCGCGCCCGCGACGGCCTATCACTTCCGCTTCGTCGCCACCAACTCGGCCGGCACCGACGAAGGATCCGACACCACCTTTGCCACCTACGCGACGCTTCCGGCCTTTGGCCCCTGCTCCAACGATCAGCTCCGCATCGGCTTCGGCGGCCGTCTGCCCGACTGCCGCGCCTACGAGCAGGCCACGCCGGTCGACAAGCACGGCGCCAACATCCAGGGCACGACTGACGCAATCCAGGCCGCGAGCGCCGGGGGTCGCGTCACCTTCTACCTCAACGGCGGCCTCCCCGGTTCCGGCGGCAGCTCCACCCTGGCCGCCTTCATGGCCTCACGCGGCCCCGCCGGCTGGAGCTCCGCCAGCCTCTTGCCCGCGACCGAGCCGGGTCTGGAAGCCAACGTCATGGGCTGGAGCGAAGACCTCTCGACCACCGCCGTCTCCGCGCCGGGTCCCGGCAACGTCGGCGAAGGCGTCTACTTGCGCGACTCCAACGGCGACCTCGAGCTGGGCGCCACCGCCAAATTCGCCTCAGACGCGTCGGTCGCCGGCTTCGCCGCCGACACCTCCCACCTGATCTTCGAGAGCCGGTACGCCAGCGAAGGCCAGCCCCCGCTTCTCCCCGAAGCCGCCGTCGGAAGAAACAACCTCTACGACCTAAACCACGGCACCCTCACCCTGGCCGGCCGCGTCCCCGCCGGCTCGGCGACGAGCTGTGACGACGCAGCCGGCCCGGCCTGCGTCCCGGCACCCGAAGGCTCCTTCGCCGGCCCCTATAACTGGGCGGTATCAGACACCGCCGAAGGCGGCGCCCGCGAACGCTATTACACCCAGAACACGATCTCCCGCGACGGCTCCAGGGTCTTCTTCACCGCCGCCGGCAGTGCCCAGCTCTACCTGCGCGAGGACGGCACCAAGACGATCCAGGTCTCAGCCTCCCAGGCAGCCGTCCCCGATCCCAACGGATCTAAGCCGGCTGCCTTCATGGCCGCTACCCCCGACGGCTCGCAGGTCTTCTTCACCAGTTGCGAGAAGCTGACCGACGACTCGACCGCTGTCTCCAATGGAGAAAATTCCTGCACGTCCGTCGAAGAAGCAAGCCAGGGCCAAGACCTTTATTCCTATGACGTCGATTCGGGCGAGCTGACCGACCTCAGCGTCGACTCCAACGCAGGAGACCCGAAGGGCGCCGCCGTCGCCGGCGTCCTCGGCGCCTCCGACGATGGCTCCTACGTCTACTTCGCCGCCCAAGGCGCGCTCGCCCCCGGCGCCTCGCCAGGGGGCTGCAGTGGGAGTGGAGGAGCTTGCAACCTCTACGTCTCCCACGACGGCGCCGTCGCCTTCATCGCCCAGATGAGGATCGCCGCGGGTGGGGACGCTTCGAACTGGTCGCCGCACCTCCGCAACAACGGTGGTGGCGAACCCAAAACGTCCCGCGTCACCGCCGACGGTCGCACCCTGCTCTTCAGCTCGATCCAGAGCCTCACCGGTTACGACAACAACTCGGACGCTGCCGCTTGTGGAGGAACTTCAAAAACCCCCAAGCCCTGCCAAGAGCTCTTCCGCTACAGCGCCCCAGGCGAAGAGCTGACCTGCATCTCCTGCAACCCGACGGGGATCCCGCCGAACGGCAAGTCCGTCCTGGGAACCGGGCGCGTCTTCCTGCACAACGATCCCCATTCCGCCTTCCTCACCCGCAACCTCTCCGCCGGCGGCGACCGCGTCTTCTTCGACAGCTCCGACGCCCTGCTGCCCACCGACGTCAACGGCGTCACCGACGTCTATGAGTGGGAGGCCAAGGGCTCGGGCAGCTGCGAATCGGAAAGCCAAAACGGCGGCTGCCTGTATCTGATCTCCAGCGGCACCAGCCCCGACCGCTCCTACTTCGGCGACGCCTCTGCCAACGGTGACGATGCCTTCTTCTTCACCAGCCAGCAGCTGGTGCCGAGCGACGGCGACCAGCTGAGCGACGTCTACGACGCAAGCGTCGACGGCGGCCTCCTCTCTCAGCACCCGCTCTCACCGTCGACCTGCAACAGCACCGCCTGTCAGGCAAACCCGCCGCCGCCGCCCGAGCAGACTCCTGCCAGCGCCGCCTTCTCGGGACCCGGCAACGCCCGCGAAGCCGCCAAGGCCCGCGGCTGCCCGAAGGGCAAGCGCAAGGTCCGCCGCGCGGGCAAGGTGCGCTGTCAGAAGGCCCACAAACAACACAAACGCCACGACAACCGGGGAGGTTCGAAGTGAAATCGGCAAAGCAAGTGCTCAACCGCAAAAGGCTTCGCCGCGCCGTCCTCACCCTCGCCCTGACCGCGCTCCCCGTGGCAACCCTGCCCGCAGCGGCCGGGGCGGCGAGTGCCGCGCCGGCCTGGGCGATCAGCATCGTCCCCACCTCGCCGACCAACTTCTCCGCCAGCGACGACGGCAAGGATCTCTACATCATCCAGGCCACCAACGTCGGCTCGGTCGCCACCGATCCGGGCAAACTCATCACGATCACCGACCTCCTTCCCCCTGGCCTCACCCTCAGCCCGAACCCTGGCGAAAATCCCCACTTCCTCGCCGAAGGCGAAGGCTTCGTCGAATACCCCTGCTTGCCGGGCCCGCCGGCGCGCTGCACCTTCTCCACCACCGTTCATCCCGGTCAGACCCTGTCGATGTACGTGCCGGTCAAAGTCGCCGCGGAACCTCTTCCGCCGACCGTCACCAACCAGGCGATCGTCTCCGGCGGGGGCGCTCCCGCCGCCTCGGACACCGTGCAGACCACGATCAGCTCAGAGCCCGCCACCTTCGGCGTTCAGGACTTCCGCAGCTCGTTCCTCGACGCCGGGGGGGCTGAGGAGGCCCGTGCGGGCTCTCACCCCTACCAGTTCCGCATCGCTGCCCAGTTCAACACGTTCCGCGCCGCCTTCTCCACCAGAAGAACCCTCCCCATCGAGAACCCCAGGGACATCAGCGTCGACCTCCCCGCCGGCCTGGTGATCAATCCCGAAGCCACTTCCGTGCGCTGCACCGAGGTCGAGCTGGAGGTCGAAGACTGTCCCGACGCCTCGGCCATCGGCTTCGTCAAAACCACCATCAGCCCCCTCGATTTAGCTAGCCCCACGCCCGGGGAAGCCCTCTACAACATGGTTCCGCCGGCGGGGCGCCCCGCCGAGTTCGGCTTCAACGTCGCCGGCCTCGGCATCTTCATCCACCTGCTCGGCCGGGTGCGCTCAGACGGCGACTACGGCCTCAGCTCCGACACCTTCGACATCCCCCAGCTCGTCCTCGGCAGCATGTCGGGCGTCTCGGTTTCCCTGTGGGGCAACCCATCCGATCCAAGCCATGACTTCAAACGGGGCTTTTGCTCGTACAACGTTGGCAACACCTGCCCGGTGCCGTTCAACAGCACGCCCCTGATAACGATGCCGAGCGCCTGCTCGGGGCCGCTGAGCACGACCCTGCGCTCGAACTCCTGGCAGCACGGCGACAACTTCGTCTCCGCCAGCCGGCAGACCGAAGACGAAGCCGGCAACCCGGTCGGCGTCAACGGCTGCGACAAGCTGGCCTACGACCCGACGAACCAAACGCGGCTGACCACCGACCAGGCCGAGACGGGCGGGGGCTTCGATTTCGACGTCGACTTCGCCAACGACGGCTGGGACAATGGCGGCCTGGCCGAATCGACCACGCAGAAAGCCGTGGTCACGTTGCCCGAGGGGGTGACGATCAACCCCTCGGTCGGCGAAGGGCTCGGCTTCTGCACCCCGGCCCAGTACGACAAGGAGACGGTCGAATCGATCGACGGCGAGGGCTGCCCCGCCGACTCCAAGCTCGGCACCCTGCACGTCGACACGCCATTGCTCGCCAAGGGCATCGACGGCTCGGTCTACCTCGCCCAACAGGACGACCCGACGACGCCCACTCCAGGGGCAGAGAACCCCTTCGACACCGACATCGCGCTCTATCTGGTGCTGCGCAGCTCCAACCAGGGCATCCTCGTCAAGAAGCCGCTGAAAGTGGTGACCGATCCGAGGACCGGCCAACTGGTGGCGACCCTCGAAGACATCCCCCAGCTCCCCTTCAGCCACTTCAACTTCCACTTCAAGGAAGGGGCGCGGCCGGCGCTCGTGACCCCGGCAGCCTGCGGGCGCTATGACGTAGCGGCCAAGTTCTACCCCTGGTCTTCCCCCGACAACCCGCGCAGGGCGATCTCCTCCTTCGAGATCACCAAGGGCGTCCACGGCGGTCCCTGCCCTCCGGGAGGCCTGCCCCCCTTCAAGCCTAACTTCGAAGCGGGATCGCTCAACAACAACGCCAAGTCCTACAGCCCCTTCAACATGCGCCTGCTGCGGGGCGACGGGGAACAGGACATGACCAAGTTCTCCTCGATCCTGCCCCCAGGGGTTCTGGGCAAGCTGGCCGGGGTCTCCAAATGCCCCGACTCGGCGATCGCGATCGCCCGTTCGAAGACGGGACGCCAGGAGCTGAACAGCCCCAGCTGCCCGGCCAACTCCCTGATCGGCCATACCCTTGCCGGAGCTGGGGTCGGGGATGCCCTGACCTACGTCGGGGGCGATCTCTACCTCGGAGGCGCGTATCACGGCGATCCCCTCAGCGTGATCTCGGTCACCCCGGCCCTCGCCGGCCCCTTCGACGCCGGAACCGTCGTCGTCAGGGTCGCGCTGACCTTGAACCCCGAGACTGCAGAAGTCGAAGCCGACGGCAAGAACTCAGACCCGATCCCCCACATCCTCAAAGGAATCGTCCTGAAGGTCAGGGAGCTGCGGGTCAAGGTCGACCGGCCCAACTTCATCGTCAACCCGACCAGCTGCGAACCGACTTCAGCCAAAGCCACTCTGTTCGGCTCCTACCTGAACGTGTTCGACCCATCCGATGACGTCCCGGTCGGCCTTCAGACCCGCTACCAGGCAGCCGACTGCGCCAGCCTCGGCTTCAAGCCGAAGCTCAGCCTGAACCTGCACGGAGGGACCAGGCGAGGCGATCACCCGGCCTTGAAAGCCGTCGTCAACGCCAATCCCGGCGATGCCAACATCGGCAAGGCGGTGGTCACCCTGCCGACCTCGGCCTTCCTCGACCAGGCCCACATCCGCACGATCTGCACCAGGGTTCAGTTCGCCGCGAAGAACTGCCCGAAAGCGGCGCAGTACGGCTACGCCAAAGCGATCACGCCGCTCTTGGACGAATCGGTCGAGGGCCCCGTCTACCTGCGTTCCTCGAACCACAAGCTGCCCGACCTGGTCGCGGCTCTGCATGGCCTCGTCGACGTCAACATCGTCGGCAGGATCGACTCCTTCAAAGGAGGCATCCGCGCCAACTTCGAAACCGTCCCCGATGCCCCGGTGACCAAGTTCACCCTCAACATGCAGGGCGGCAAAAAGGGGCTGGTGGTCAACAGCAGGAACCTCTGCGCCGGCAAGAACAGGGCCGACGCCCTCTTCACCGGGCAGAACGGCAAGCTCGATCACTTCCACCCGTTGGTGAAGCCGAGCTGTGGGAAGCAGCGCAGGCACAAAGGGCATCGAAGGTAGGCGCCTGCCGCGGGGGTCCCACGGGATCCCGGCGGCAGTCGTCGCCCGCAACCAGCGCGAACGGCTGGTCGCGGCGATCGCCGAGGTCTGCGCCGAGGTGGGGTACGCCGAGGCGACGGTGGCCGGGGTGGCGAAGCGAGCCGGCGTCTCCTCGCTCACCTTCTACGAGCAGTTCGCCGGCAAGCGCGACTGCCTGCTGGCCGCCCACCGGCAGCTGCTGGGACGGTTGCTGGAGGAGGTCGATCTAGCTCGGGGGGCGGAGAGCGAGCCAGGGACACAGGTGCGAGTGGCGATCCGTACCGCCTTGGCCCTGCTCGCGGCCGACCCCCCTTCGGCGCAGCTGCTGACAGTCGAGATCCTCGCCGCCGGGCCCGGGGGGGCAAGGCGCCACGACGCGATGGTCGAGGCCTTTGCGAGCCGCCTGCGAGCCGCCACCGATCCCAGCGATGATGCGCTCCTGACCAATACCGACTGGATGCGAGTTGCCGGAATGCTCGCCTTGGTCGGCAAGCTCGTCGTCGCGGGCGAAGCCAGCCGTCTCCCCGAGCTCGAGGAGGAGCTGGTCGCGATGGTTTCGCCACGGGCCTAAACACGAACCTGATTTTCCGGCGGGCGAAACCTTTCGTAGGTTGAACTCGCCACTCGCGTATACGAACATACGTTCGTATGACGGCCCTCCTCTCCGACCTCCCCGTTTCGGCTCTCTCCGACCGGCTCGGGGTGTCGGAGCGCGAGGCCGTCGACCTGGTCGAGACCCTGGGGAGGCTCGGGATCGGGACGCTGGGGGAGTTGGTGGCTCTCTCTCCAGGCGACGTCGCCGATCGCTTCGGGCCGGCGGGCTTGCGCGCGCTGCGGCTCGCTCGTGGGGAGGACGAGCTGCTCCCCGTCCGGGTCCACCAGGCGCGCGAGGAGCTGGTCGAGGAGATCGAGCTGCCGGAGGGAATCGGCGGCAGCCAGCTTGACCAAGGGCTGGCATGGTTGATCGACCGGCTCCTCGCCGCTCCTTGCCGTAGGGACCGAACCCTGCTGGGGCTGCGCCTCGGCGCGTCGCTCAGCGACGGCGGCAGCTGGAGCGTCGAGCAGGGCCTGGGCCGTCCCACCGCCTCGGCGCGGATCCTGCGCACGGTGCTGGCGCCGCGGCTGGAGGAACTGCCCGCGCCCGCCGTCTCCCTCTGGCTGCGTTCGGTCGGCCTCGGCCCTCGCGCGGCTGACCAGCTCGAGCTGGCGGTGCGGGGGGACGAGTCCCGCCGCCATCGCCTCGGCTCGGCCCTGCGCGAGGTCCGCGCCACCCAGGGCACCGACTCGCTGCTCAAAGTGCTGCAGGTCGACGCCGCCTCCCGCGTCCCCGAGCGGCGCGCGATGCTCACCCCCTTCCCGGTTCCCAGCCGATGAGAGGGCTAGGAGCGTATGGAAGCCGGATCGATCAGGCGAAGTTGAGCGAGCGGAACGAAGACAATCCGGGCAGCACCGCCGAGCTCGGGGTTCAAAACCTCAACCATTGCGGTCTCGCTGTCGTGCAACTCCAGTATGCCGCCTCGTGCGCCAGCGGGGGCGTCGTCCACGCGTTCGATCAATTCGACGATGTCGAAGGGGGTGATTTTGTGGGTCAACGCCATAGCTTTTTCATGCTACGTGGTCGGGTAGGCGGTTACCAGTCTTGGCCGGGCACCCTCAAAAGGGTAATGCCAAGAGAGAACTACGAGGGAGCTGCGACCGTTGAGTGTGAGACTTACTTTGGTTTCACAGACAAAACCGAAACGCGAGCGATCGCGAACTTCTTCGACCGTGGAATCGAGCGCCGCTTTTGCGATGGCTCCCCAAACGAGCTCCCGGTCAATAAGCCTTATTCGGAATACCCGTTCCCATTCGGGGCCATGCCCTCTTTCCAGGATCCAATTCAGCTTGGATTGCTCATACCAAGCATCCCAGGCATGCGGAAGTGGTCCTCCGACTTTCGGCGGCCATGGCATAACTCCGACGCTAAGGAGCGAGTCCGCGCGCGTGTGCAACACGGGTTAATTCTTAGAGTCGACAATCACACAAAAGTGGGTCAGGGCCGATGACGCCGGGGTTGCGGCGGCTCTACGCGCCGCAGCGGGTGGCGGTCGAGGTCGACTCGGAAGGTGTGCCCCGTGCTGTCGAGGGGGTCGCGGTGGAGGCGGTTCGCGAGGAGTGGCTGGTCGAGGATCGCTGGTGGACGCCGCGGCGGCTGTGGCGGCACTACTTCGAGCTCGCCCTGGCCGACGGGCGCAATGCGGTCGTCTTCCGCAGCAGCAGTAGGCGCTGGTACCGGCAGCGGGCCTGATGGGCGATGCCGCTCCATACATAGAGCTGCATGCTCACTCGGCCTTCTCCTTCCTCGATGGGGCCTCGGCGCCGATGGAGCTGGCCGCCGCCGCGGCCGAGTTGGGCTACCCGGCCTTCGCCCTCACCGACCACGACGGGCTCGGGGGCTCGATGGAGTTCGCCCGGGCGTGCCGGGGCTTCGGCATCCGCGGCATCACCGGGGCGGAGGTGACGGTTGCCCTCGGGCCGCGGGTCCTGTCACGGAATGGGTCCCACCAGCCCTGCGGTGCGGTTGCTCCTCGGGTTGGTCCACCCCATTCCGCGCCACCCGCGGCGAGGAGGGCCCATCTCACCCTCTTGGTGGAAAGCGCGGCCGGATACCGAAACCTGTGTCGCTTGCTTACCGCCGCACATGCGCACACGCGGGACAACACTGGGCGCACGGCCGAGCAGCCAATGGTGAAGCTGGGGCAGCTCGAAGAGCTTGCCGAGGGATTGGTGTGTCTGTCGGGGTGCGCGGCCGAGGGCGTGGTGGCGGGAACATGGGCACGCGGGGACCCGGCGGAAGCCGCGGCACTCGCTCGGCGGCTGCTCGCCGCCTTCGGCCGCGACCGCTTCCGGATCGAGCTGCAGCGCCCCTACTGGCGCCGCGACCGCGCCCGCAACCGCTGGCTCACTGACCTCGCCGAGCGACTCGGCGTCTCCTGCGTCGCGACCGGCAACGTCCACTCCCACGCCCGCCGCCGCGCTCATCTCCAGGACGCTTTCGTCGCGGTGCGGCTGGGGACGACGCTGGAGGCGAGCGAGCCGCAACGACGTGGCAACTCGTCTTCGGCGCTCGCCACTCCCCAGGGGATGGCGACCCGCTTTGCCGAGCATCCGGAGGCGGTCGCCGAGACCCTGCGCCTCGCCGAGCGGCTCCGTTTCGATCTGACGGCGGAGCTGGGCTACAGCTATCCGGGCTCCGAGAATCCCGACGCTGACCGCGAACTGGCCGAGGTCTGCCGGAGCCTGATGGCGGATCGCTACGCCGGATCACGCCGGTCGGCAAAAGCCGAGGCACGGTTGGAGGAGGAGCTGCGGACGATCCGCGTGCGCGGCCTCTCCGGCTTCTTCCTCCTCCACCGCGACCTGCTCGAGCTCGCCCGCGAGGTGGCGCTGGAGGTGCGTGGCCCCGAGTCGGCGCGCTCGATCCTGCCTCCCGGCCGCGGGCGAGGCTCCAGCGTCAGCTCGATCGTCTGCTTCCTGACCGGCCTCTCCCACATCGATCCGGTCGAGAAAGAACTCTTCTCCGGTCGCTTCCTCAACGAGGAAGTCGACGAGAACACCGTTGCCCCCGACATCGACCTCGACTTCCCCCGCGACATTCGCGAGCGGCTGATCCCCCGCGTCCATCAGCGCTATGGCGCCGACCGCTCCGCCCTGGTTGCCGCCTTCCCCACCTACCGCGCGCGCGGCGTCGTCCGCGACCTCGGCAAGGCGCTGGCGCTGCCGCCCGCCGAGATCGAGCGGGTGGCGAAGATGGTCGGCTTCCACGAGCGCTCCGGCGAGATCGAGCAGGACATGATCGCCGCGATCGGCGCCGATCGCGCCGCCGCACCCGGTTGGCGTGCCCTCCTCGACCTCACCGACGAGGCGATGGGGTTGCCAAGGCATGCCTCTCAGCATCCAGGGGGCATGGTCATCTCAACCCAACCTCTCCTCGATGTCTGCCCGGTCGTGCCGGCGGCGATGGAGGGGCGGCAGATCGTCCAGTGGGACAAGGACTCCTGTTCCGATGCCGGCTTCCTCAAGATCGACCTGCTCGGGCTGGGGATGCTCTCGGCGGTCGAGCGCTGCGTCGAGGAGATCGGCTGCGCGCGCGGCGAGCGGCTCGACCTCTCGCGGATCCCGCTCGACGACGAGGAGGTCTACGAATCGATCCGCGCCGCCGACACCACCGGCGTCTTCCAGATCGAGAGCCGCGCCCAGATGCAGATGCTGCCCCGCACCCTCCCCCGCAACCTCGACGACCTCACCATCCAGGTGGCGCTGGTGCGGCCGGGGCCGATCCAGGGCGGCGCCGTCCACCCCTACATCGAACGCCGCAAGGCGCTGCGCGACATCCCCGGCTACCAGGTCCCCTACGACCACGAGCTGTTGCGGGCGCCGCTGGAAGAGACGCTGGGGACGATCGTCTACCAGGAGC
>DATIPC010000028.1:0-4435 GCA_035472395.1 Solirubrobacterales bacterium | reverse complement strand
ACCCTCGCCGCCTGGCTGCGCCGCGGCTCCCACCGGCTGAGCAGGTGGGAGACCGACTGGTCTTCGCAGACCGGCGCCTGTCAGGCAGGCCTCCTGCACGGCGACAACGAGGACATGCCGGCGTTTCGCTGGTGGGAGAAGGAGCGCAGGGCGGCGATCGTCACCAACCACCCCCGGGACGCCGAAGAGCTGGAGCGGCGGCACTCGGACGGGCGCGGGCTGCTGCACGCCGACGGCGCCAGCCGCGCCAACATCCTTTCCGGAGACGCGCCTCACTCGATGCTGACGATGAGCACGGCGCTGCGGCGGCGACGGCCGATCGGGCGCGACTACGCGGCGTATTTCGCCCAGCCCTACGGGGTCGCCCGCACCCTTGTGCTCATCGCGGCGGACCTCGTGCGAGAGCGCCGCGCCGCCCGCTCCCAGGTGCGCGATGACGTCCGCCCCCGGATTGCCCGCAGCCGTTCCTACGCCCTGGTTCGCGCCTGGGCCACGGTCGTCCAGCGCGATTTGCAGGTCGCTGCGGTGGTGGGCGACATCCTCGCTGGCCGCCCGACGATCTACACCACCTTTCTCGCCTACGACGAGGTCGCCCACCACTCCGGCATCGAGCGCCATGACGCGCTCGCGGTCCTGCGCGATCTGGACCGGCAGATCGCGAGGGTCGCAGCCGCCTGCCCCGAGGGCCCCCGTCCCTACCGCCTGGTGGTGCTCTCCGACCACGGTCAGTCGCAGGGAGAGACGTTCCGAGATCGCTTTGGGGAAACCCTTGAAGAGATGGTTCGCGCGGCCTGCGATCCCGAAAGCACGGTTGCCGTCGAAGGTGCCGAGGACGATGCGCTGGCCTACCTCAGCACCGGACTGACCGAGATGGCTCGCGACGACACGACGGCCGCGCGGACGGTGCGAGTCGCCACTCGAAGCCGGCGCGCCAACGGGGCGGTGAACCTGGAGGGCGAGGCTCGCAGCAGCATCGAGCACGCCCACGCCGACGAGGTCCCCGAGCTCTCGGTGATGGCTTCAGGATGTCTCGGTCTGATCAGCTTCCCTCGCGAGCCCGGCCGGCTGACCCTGGAGAGGATCGAAGCCCTCTATCCCTCGCTGATCCCGACCCTTCGCAATCATCCCGGCGTCGGCTTCGTGCTGGTGCGCTCGGAGCGCTGTGGCGCGACGGTACTGGGCAGGGGGGGGACGAGGTTCCTCGATGAGGAGCGGATCGAGGGAGAAGACCCGCTTGCTCCCTTCGGTCCCAACGCAGCTGCGCACGTGACGCGAACCGATGGCTTCGCCCATTGCGCCGACCTGATGATCAACAGCTCCATCTGGCCTCAGTTCGGCGAAGTTGCCGCCTTTGAGGAGTTGGTCGGCTCGCACGGCGGCCTCGGGGGAACGCAGTGCTTCCCGTTCGTCCTGCACCCGGCCGAGCTGGAATGGCCCGCCGACGAGGTGATCGGGGCGGAGCGGGTCCACCGCGTCTTCCGCGGCTGGCTTGCCCAACTCGGCCATTCCGCCTACGAGAGCGAGGCCGCTTCCCCAGCGTAGCCTAGGGAAGAGCGGTCGCTTCCCCGGGCTCCAGCACCCGCACCTCCACGTCGGGCGCGAGACTGCGAGCGTGGGCGGCGAACTCGAGCGGCGGCGAGCGCAGGGGATCGGGCCGCAAGCGCCCGAGTCCAAGGGGGTACAGCGTCCCCCAGTGGATCGGCACCACGACCCGGGGGGAGAGCAGGGCGACTGCCCGGGCGGCGCGCTCGGGATCGAGGTGACCGGGACCGAGGTTCGGTCCCCAACCCCAGATCGGGAGCAGCGCCAGGTCGAGGGCGCACCCGAAGTCGGCCATGCCCTCGAAGAGGTCGGTGTCACCGGCGAAGTAGATCCGGTGCCGTCCGTCGAGCAGGTATCCGATCGCCTGCGCACCCGGGGCGCCTCGCCGCTCGCCCGAGTGTCTCGCCTCTACAGCCGTAACGGTGACTGCGCCGACCTTGCCCGTGTCTCCGGGCGCCAACTCCGATACCTCGGAGAACCCGCGCTGCTGAAGCAGCTTCCCCGCACCCCGTGGCGCCAGCAACGGCACGTCGCGACCGATCCGGCGCAGAGAAGGCAGGTCGGTGTGGTCGCGGTGCAGGTGGGAGATCAGCACCGCGTCGAGGTTCGACGCGGTGTCCGGTGGGGGAGAGGCGCCGTGGCGGCGAAGGGGGCCGACCCGGGAGCGGAGTATGGGGTCGGTGAGCAGGCGGGCTCCATCGAGCTCGATGCGAACGGTTGCGTGCCCGAGGTAGGTGACGCGGTTGCTCGTCGTCACTTCACACCATGGGCTGGCTGTGTCTGGGGCGCTGCTTATCGTCAAGCGCACCGATGAGCGAGAGGCGAACGATCTTCTTCGGGCGACTGCGCCGCGCCGGAGGTGAGGGATCCGGTGGAGAAGAGGAAGTCATCGAGATCGAGCCCGGTGCATTGAGTGGGATCTTCGCCGCTCCGAAGTGGATGCGCGACCTCGGCTTCTCGGCATGGCTCCTCGTAGGCGTCGCCGCCGCCCTGGTCGGTCTGATCTGGCTCCTCGCCCTGACGCAGACGATCGTGATGCCGGTGATCACGGCGGGGATCATCGCCTCCGTTGCCTCCCCGTTGGTCGACCGACTTCATCGGCGCGGGATTCCCAGGGGAGTGGGCGCCGCGCTCGTCTTCGTCGCCATCGCTCTGATCGGGGTCGGCATCGGCCTGATGGTGCTCGGAGGCATCGCCAGCCAGGCGGACAACCTCTCCGCGCGGCTGGGCGAAGGCGCGCGCGAAATCGAATCGCTGCTCCGCGATCTCGGCGTGAAGGCGAGCACTGCCGCGAACGCGAACACCGACACCAGCGCCTCGGTCAGCGCAGGCTTCGAAGCACTCACGCACGGGCTCTTCGGGGGAATCGAGAGGCTGGCGTCGCTCGCCGTCTTCCTCTCGTTCACCGCCCTCAGCCTCTTCTTCCTGCTCAAGGATGCGCCCACCATCGGCGGCTTCGTCGAGCGTCACCTCGGGGTTCCTGTCCCCCTCGCCCATTCGATGCTGGGTCGGGTGGCGAGCAGCCTGCGGGGCTACTTCCTCGGGGTCACGATCGTCGCCGTCTGGAGCGCCCTGCTCGTTGGCGCTGGCGCGCTGGTCCTCGGGGTGCCTTTGCCAGGCACGATCACCGTGGTCACGTTCGTCGGCGGATACGTCCCCTATATCGGTGCCTGGACCGCTGGGATCTTCGCGGTCCTGATCGCCCTCGGGGGCCAGGGGCCGGAGGTAGCGCTGGCTCTGGCGATCATCGTCCTGCTCGCCAACGGCGTCCTGCAGCAGCTCATCCAGCCGATCGCCTACGGCGCGACCCTGAACCTGCATCCGTTGGCAGTCCTGATCGTGACGATCGCCGGCGGCTGCCTCTTTGGCACCGTCGGCTTGGTGCTGGCCGCCCCGCTGCTCTCCGCCGGAGTGCGTATCTCAGCCGAGATCAGCGCGGCCGGGAAGGAGTAGGACGGCGTTCGCCGACGCGTGTGGCCGAAGACGTCCTTGCTTCGCTCCACGGTGGACGCAAGTCAATCCGTTTGCTTGTCCACAAAGCTCTGAATGACCCACAACACAAGGTCGTTGCGAGCGGATGCATCCCGAGTGGGACTGTGGAGGTGGATGCCCTCGACCATGGCGATCAAGGCCGCAGCAGCCATACCGGCGTCTTGCCCTGCCATGCCTGCTGCTTCGAAGCCTTCCCGCAACTTGGCGTCGACGCGAGCATGAAATGCCTCGTGGACCTCGGCGACCGCGGGGGAGTGCTCTGCCCGCTCGTGGACGACTGCCGTGAGGCTGGCGATCGAATCAAGCTCGGCAAGCACCGCGAGCGCTTGCTTTTGAAGGGAGGCGGCTGACTTGACTTTGAGCCCGGAGACGGCCCGCTCCTGGCGACGCCGCAGCACTGAGGCAAGCAGTTCGTCCTTGCTCGAGAAGTACCAGTAGACGGCATTGCTCGAGATGCCTGCGGCGCGAGCGACCGATGCCATCGTGGTTGCCTCGTAGCCGTCGCGCAGAAGCAGCGACTCCGCCGCATCGAGGATCTCGGCGGCCTTTGCCTCACGGTCTACATGCGGTCGGTTTGCGGGCATATTCGATCTCTTGAGCGAGATTCAAGAGAAATGATACTCTTGATTTGCGTTCAAGAGATGCGACAACCGAATGGGGGCAGGCAATGAGATTGAGGGACAAGGTGGCCGTTGTGACCGGCGCCTCCCAGGGGTTGGGGGAGCACCTCTCG
Organism: Solirubrobacterales bacterium; assembly: GCA_035472395.1. Lineage (GTDB taxonomy): Bacteria > Actinomycetota > Thermoleophilia > Solirubrobacterales > 70-9 > VRUE01. Next base: position 168 of record DATIPC010000028.1, on the reverse strand, counting down.
CTCGAGCTAGCGGCGCAAGGCGCGCGCGTGGTCATGGCAGCGAGGAATCAAAACAGGCTGGAGGCGGTGCTCAGCCGCATCCAAGAGAACGGCGGGGTCGGCCTGGCAGTCCCCTGCGATCTGCGTAGCGAAAGCGACTGCGAGCAGTTGGTCGACTCCGCGCTCAGC
>DATIPC010000027.1:0-9689 GCA_035472395.1 Solirubrobacterales bacterium | reverse complement strand
GCCTGGTGCTCGCCACCCCCTGGTTCGTCGGACGCCTGGCGCGCGAGCGCGGTCGTCGTGCCGCGGCGTTCGACGAGCTGGCCACTCAGGCAACCTCCGAGCAGGCGGAGCACGAGCGTGCCGCGATCGCACGGGAGCGCGTGCGCCTCGGCGTCGAGCTACAGGACATCGTCGCTCACAGCGTCAGCGCGATGGTGGTCCAGGCCGGAGGCGCGCGGCGGTTGCTTCGCAGCGACCCCGAGCGGGCCCGCGACTCGATCCTGACCGTCGAGCAAACCGGCCGCGAGGCGCTCGCCGACATGCGCCGCCTGCTCGGCATGCTGCGTAAGGACGACGATCCGCAGGCGCTCGCCCCCCAGCCCGGCCTCGACCAGCTGAGGATGCTGATCGACTCCGTCCACGACAACGGCCTACCCTGCGAGCTGCACGTGGAGGGCGAGCCGATCGACCTGACGCCCGGAGTCGACCTCGTCGGCTACCGGGTGATCGAGGCGGCGCTGCAGAGAGCCGTCGACCGCCACGGTGGCGGCGCTGTGGTGACGGTTCGCTACCGACCGGATGCACTCGAGCTCGAGATCCGCGGTCGTGGCGCGATGCCCGGCCTCGAGCAGGAGCTGCGCGGAATGTCCGAGCGCGTGGCCCTCTACGACGGCAGCCTTCGAGCGCTCTCCGCAAACGACGACGAATTCGCGCTGCAGGCCCGCCTGCCACTCGAGGCGATGTCACCCGCATGAGCATCGGCGTCCTGATCGCCGACGACCAGGCGCTCGTCCGGGCGGGCTTCCGGATGATCCTCGAGGCCGAGCAGGACCTGCGCGTCGTCGCCGAGGCAAAGAACGGCGAGGAAGCGGTGCAGGCTGCCCGCCGCAAGCGGCCGGACATCGTGCTGATGGACATCCGAATGCCGGTGATGGACGGGCTCGATGCCACTCGTCGGATCATCGCCGCGTCGGGCCAACCGCCGCGCGTGCTGATTCTGACTACCTTCGACCTCGACGAGTACGTCTTCGACGCTCTCCATGCAGGTGCCAGCGGGTTCCTGCTCAAGGACGTCCCGCCCGAGCAGCTCGTCGCCGGGATCCGCATCGTTGCGGAGGGCGATTCGCTGCTGTCCCCGTCTGTGACCCGGCGACTGATCGAGTCCTTCGTTAACCAGCACCCGCAAACACCGGACCCGCCGCCAGGACTGGAGGATCTCACCGCGCGGGAGCTCGAGATCCTCGGCCTCATCGCCCGCGGCCTCTCCAACGCCGAGATCGCCGAGCAGCTCGTGGTCTCCAACACCACGGTCAAGACCCATGTGGCGAGAGTGCTTTCGAAGCTCGGTCTTCGGGACCGCGTTCAGGCTGTCGTGCTCGCCTACGAGGCCCGCATCGTCAGTCCCGGGGGCGGTCGACCAGGCAGCGATAGTACGTGACTTGATGCGGGTTCATTCAACGAGCAGGAGCACAGAGCGCCAATAAAGAAAGGGGCTCCAGCCCTGCAACGTCGTGATTGGAGCACGAGATGACAGAATCGCTGGACCCGTTCGCGGACTCGCTGCCGATCCCTCGCTCCGGACCGCCAGGAAAGGCCACCGACCAGGGGCTAATCGCGCCGTCGGTCGCCCAGCAATAGCCAGCCGGCCTCAAGTCGGTTGCGGCACCCGATTGAGGCACTCGCCGCCCAGCGGACGACCCCAACGCCCGATAACCCCGCCTTACGGAGACCGCGCAGCCAGCGCTAGGCCTGGGACCGACCCGGGGTACTCCGCGTCGCGCTACCCTGACCGTGGGGTCGCACAGAGGGCGGGGAGCACGGACTTAGCGAGGGAAGCCCTATGACTGTCGGGTTCCTACACGGACAGTCCGCTTATGAGCCCGATCCTGGGGTCCCGCTGGACTACGTGGGGCACGGTTTCAAGCGGTTTTCGCAAGATCGAGATCGGCTGAGATCGGCTGGAGTCTGTGGGAGTTCTTGCCCCATTTCTTGCCCCAGCACTCTGCGCGATCAGGGGTAGCGGGCGAAGATGCGCTCCACCTCCTCAGCATTGGGCCAACCGAGCACCTGGGCAGCGATGAGGAGGCCGAGGCCGTAGACGACGGTTGCCATGCCGTAGGGGCCATTCCCCTCCAACGGGGCCTCCAGGACAATCCGCTTTCGAGGCGGCGCGAGATCGATCGAAACGTGATTGAGCCCCCGGAACGTCGCATGGACGAGTCCGCTGTGGTCGCGGAAAGAGCGCTATAGAGGCCGCGGAAGGATCGGGCTGTGCCCGACTCGATCTCTGCCGTGCGAGGGGCGACCAGTATTCGTCGGCCTGCTGCGCCTTCACGGCGAGATTCGGAGGCGATCCCTCGATCGCCGCGATGTCTCGTTCCATCTGCTCGCGGTCCTCGGCTGAAAGCACCTCCTCCCCGGCCTCTTCCAGCTCCCGAGCCATCGTCAGGCGTTTCTTGAGATCGTCCTTGCGCCACAGCCGCAGGCGCGGGTAGGGATCAGCCGCCAGCCAAGCCAGAGTCAGAACATGGTCATAGAGACTCCGCAGCAACCGCGACCCGTCGTTGTGTGCGCCGTCCGGCCGTAGTCGGAAAGATGATCGACCTCAGGCTCGAAGTAGCGTGGGAGAGCAGGGGGGCGCCGACCATCGGCCAAGCGGTTTCCGGGCCGGTTCCGTCGCCTTCAATCGGCAGGCGTCCCTCGACCAGCTCGATGAGCGCTGTGGCGCGTAGTGTGATCGAGTCCGATGGCGGATCGACCACATCGGCCCGAGGAGAACCGAGGCGCCCGCAGAGACGACGAAGCCAAGATGAACCGGGCAAGGCCATATCCAGGCAGCGTATCCGCTGGTCAGGGATCAACTTTCGATTGCGCTGGCCGGGCCGCGCTAGTTCTCTTCGGCGGCCGCCTCAGTTTCGATTTCCGCATTGATTTTGGCCCGCTCGACAGCAAAGGGATCCTCGTCGAGCAGCGCCCGGATCGTCTCCGCCGGATAGACCACACCGACGCCCGCAGCCCCGGCACGTCGAGCTTGTCTTCCTGGTCCGGCAACGTGACGCTGGCTTTCAAATCGAAATGGCCACCGACCACCCCGATCAAAAGCGTTGACTGAATCGGGTAGGTCAGCCCAAGGCTCTCCGTGCTGAACGCTTACATTTCTTGCAGAAGATACTCCTGCCAGCCACCTTGGATCGCACCCAGGAGGTCGGCGGTTCGCATCCGCCTAGCTCCACTTGAAAGTCCCTGCACCTGTGCCCGCCGCGATACGAGCTGTCCATCGCCTCAACCCGAGAAGGGCGTTGAACGGCGGAACTCGACCGGCCCAACATCTGGTAATCCTTTCTTACGGGGATCCGAGGCGTTCCGACCTCCAACTCCTAGGCGAAGAGCCCTTCGCCTATGAAACCGCCGGGCTGCACTCCAGGGGGACAGGCGAAGACGCCGCTGCTGGCGTGGAGCAGGTGACGGCTGAGCGCGTCGTTTGCAGCGAGGCGTCGCTGGATCGGCACGAACTGGCGCTGGGGATCTCGCTGGAAGGAGATGAAGAAGAGGCCGGCGTCGAGTTGGCCGGACCCTGCTCGAGAGGGTTCCGTGTAGGAGAAGCCGCGGCGCAGGATCCGCTGGCCACCATTGGTGTCCGGACTGGCGAGCCGGATGTGGGCATCGGTCGGAATCGCCAGCTCGCCTTTCGCCCTGGCATCAAGGTCGACTGGGTCGAACTCGCTTTCCTGCCCGAGCGGCGCGCCACTCACCTTCTCACGGCCGACCGCCCGCTCCTGGCCCTCGAGGCTCGTCGCGTCCCAGACATCGAGGAGCATCTGGATGCGACGGACGACCATGTAGGTCCCGCCTTCCATCCAAGCCGGACCGTCGCCTGGCTGTACCCACACGTGCTCGTCCATCTCGCGCTCGTCCTCGGCGCGGACGTTGTTGGTGCCGTCCTTGAAGCCCATGAGGTTGCGGGGAGTCGGCTGTTCGCGACTCGTGCTGGAGGTACGACCGAAGCCCTGCTGAGACCAGCGCAAGGCCGCAACGCCTTCCGCGATTCGTATAAGAACGTGGATCGCGTGAAAAGCAACCTGCGGATCTTCGGCGCAAGCCTGTACGCAGATGTCGCCACCAGAACGATCAGACTCGAGGCTATCTCCTTTAAATGGAGGCAGGGCCATATGCGACTTTGGCCAGCTCGATGCCAAGCCAAAGCGCTCTTTACCGGCGGTTTCGAACAGACTCGGCCCGAAGCCGATCGTAATCGTAAGCTGTGCCGGTCCAGCACCAATCGCCTCGCCTGAATCTGCTGGCACACTGGGCCGCTCAGCGGCAGTTGGCTCATATAGATCGCCATTCATCAGAGCGGCTGCGGCGACCGTCCACTCTTGTAGGAGCGAGTGCAAATCGCCTACTGAGTCGCTTGCCACATCGACGGCCGCGAATTCAAGATGCTCGGGCTGCGGAGTGCCAATTCCCGCTTGATGGGGTCCATAGAAAGGAACCCTTTGATCTTCGGCGGCCACGCTCTCCCCAAAATTTGCTCCATTGTCGCCGGAGCTCAGAAGGCGATCCAAGCCAACGCCGATCCCAAGCGCCATAGCGCTGCCGAGAACACATCGCCGAGTAACTCCATATCCATACTCCGCCTCCCCGTTGTGCTTCCCCACCATGGCTATATTAAAAAGTGGATTTCTGCGGGTCGGCGTCTCGAAAATTCGCTTCAAAGCCACGCTGTCGCCAAAGAGAGCGCCACCACCGAGGGCATTGCGACGGGTCATCCCAGGCAATTAGACAGCGGGGCATAGGTAGTTGATGCCTTGCCCTAATGTCGCCTCGATCAGCTACACGCATACTCTGACAAGCCTGAGCTAATGACCGACCCCATAAAGACTCCCAAGTCCCACGCTTTGTCTTTGAGATAACCCTTTGCCCACTCCGCCGGCACCCACTTCAACACCTTGCTGCCATACTTCATCCAGCCAAATCCATATGCAAGACCCTCGTCAATCAACCCACCTTCATCACCAAGCGCCCACTTCCAGAGCGATGGAAAGCCCTCGCCACCAAGTACATCGTTCGTTAGGTCACGATGATAGAACGTGCGATCCCAGAAACTCATATCACAATCATTATTGTCACTCCCAACTCCATTTCCCGCACTCGACCAGTCACCGATCACCTCGTTTCCACAGGCCTCCATCTGTCCCATGCTAGTGAACCCACTGGTAAAGAAATCGGCGACCCCACACTCCCCACTAGGATCCCTGACATCCAGTGGTGCACCACCTACATAGTTGTACAGGTTGGCTCCATCTGCGAATCCTGCAGGATCCTGACTGATAAAGCGGTGCATCATGGGACTGTAATAACGTGCTCGATTGTACTGGAGCCCAGTTCCATCGTTTTCCCGACCAGTGAACTGGAATGGGTTATCGGTCGGTTCTCCGGTTTTGGCTACGCCGCCGAAGGGATCGTAGGTGTAGCTGGTTTTGACTTCACTAGAGCTGTTGGCGAGTGCGATCACGCTGCCCAAGCGAGCCGTGAGGTAGCTGGAGGTCCCGGCTTTGGTCGTACGGGAGAAGAGCTGGTCCACACCCAGACCGGTCAGCATGTTGGCGGTTGCCGATTCTCCAACCTCTTCCTGAGCCACATTCACACCGTCGTAGAGGAGTTTGGTCGTCGTCCCTCCCAGCGTCTTGGAGGAGCGGCGTCCGAACGGGTCATAGTCAAAGCTAGCGGTATTGGCACCGCCGATTTTAGTCAGCTGGCCACGAGCGTCCCACGTGTATTCATTGGATCCGTCTTTGGTCAGGTTGCCGTCTGCGTCGTAGGTAAAGGATTTGCCTTCGCGTTCGGTGAGTTGATTGACAGCGCTGTATTTGGTCGATTTCAGTGGTTCGGGAAGGCCGAGACGGGCATAGCTTCCCCACATTGCTTCGGTGCGCCCGTTGACGTCGTAGGCGTAGTTGATCTCTCCCAGAGCGCTTTCGCCATCTTGATAGGCAATCGAGGTTGCGTGGCTAGCTTTGTCGTAGCCGTAAAGCTGTTCGATCCCGCTGGGAAGGGCCAGGCTTTCGAGCCTGTTGGCTTTGTCGTAGCTGAGAGAGACCGTCAGCGCACCACCCGTCAACTCGGTCAGCCGGTTGACGTTGTCGTATTCGTATTCCACCGTGCCACCCGGGACTTCCATCAGCTTGCGACGCCCGGCGTCGTCGTATTCGTAACCGACATTGCCATTAGGACCTTCTACTTCGGTGAGACGGTCAAAGTTGTCGTAGCCGAGGGCGTATTCGCCGCCCGCGCTGTCGCTGACTTCCGTCAGGCGATCTGCTTCGTCGTATTCGTAGCCGATCGAGCTTTCCGACGTTTCTCCTGACACGCCAAAGCTTACGCTGGTTGGCCGCCTGAGTTCGTCATAGCTCAGTTTCGAGACCTTGCCGCCCCGGTCGAGCGCTTCGACCAGGTCGCCGGCTTTGTCGTAGGTCCATTCCGCCACTTTTTCCAACGGATTGGTTTCTTTCGTGATCCGGTCCATGACGTCATAGGAAAACGTGGTTTTTCCGCTGCGTGGATCAGTGACCCCGGTCGGGTTGCCATTGGCGTCATATTCGATCGTAGTTTTGGCCCCCAATGGCGTCGTCATGGTGGTCGGCTGACCCGCTTCGTTGTATGCATAGAGGTAACGCTCACCTCCCGGCAAAGTGATACTTCGGACACGACCTAGAACATCGACCCATCGGCTGATCGTATTGCCAAGTGGGTTAGTCACCCCAACGAGATCGCCAGCCTCATAGATGAATTTGGTCGTCTCGCCCTCAGCGTTAGTGACTTCCGTGAGCTGCCCTTCCGCGTTGTATGCAAAGGTCGTTTCGTGCCCTAGAGCGTCGGTGCGCTTGAGCAACTGCCCCTTTGGTCCATACTGGTATTTCGTCGTATGTCCTAGCGGATCGGTTTCTTCGGTGACCCAGTCAGTTCCCGGTTCATAGGCGAATTTGGCCGTTTTTGCTTCCCCCGTTCCAGCCATCATCGTCACTTCCGTGACGTTCCCGTCGCTGTCGTATTCGAAGGCGGTTTTGCGTTCCAGCGGATCGGTTACGGAGAGGATCAAGCCCGTTTTGGCCTGAGGTTCGATGCTGGTGGTCTGCGCGAGTTCGGTGCCCGGCGCTTCGGTTTCGCTCGTCGAGACGCCTTCGGCATTGAAAGCGACTTTGCGCTGGTTGCCGAGCGGGTCGGTAATCGTCGTGGCTTTGACTTTTCCGGCTTCGTCGAGTTCGTAGGCGAATTCGAAGATGCCGCCATCGCCTGCGGTCTGCTTTTTCACCCGCCCGTTGGCGTCGTATTCATTCTGCAGGTATTTGTTGCCGCGGGGGTTGATCACCGCTTTCATGCGACCGGAGCCGTCGTATTCGTATTCGGTCGTTTGAGCTCCAGGAGCGACGACTTTAGTGAGGCGACCTGAGGTGTAGGTGTATTTGACTTTGCGACCGCCGTTGTCGACGATTTCGGTGATTCGGTTGGCTTCGTCGTACGTGAATTTTGCCCAGCGTCCGTTCGGGGAGATAATTTCCTTGATGTTGCCGGTCAGCCCTCCAGTACGCTTAATCGTGAGGGTGTTTCCGAAGCGGTCTTTGATCGCGATCAGCGGCGCGAACCCTCCGAACGTTAGGGTGACTCCGCTGGTTAGCGCCATGTCCCACGACGCGCCATTCCAAGTGATCACCGAGCCTGCGAACATGCCCGCTTCGCCGGTCGGTTCATAAACAGCATCGGTATAGCTCGTCCCTGGCGAGGTGCGAACGTAGTGGACCCGCCCTCCATTGGGGAGTATCAAATCGGCTTCTTTATAGTTGACGATCGGCCACAGGCGCAGGTCGTAAGCATTGGTCATGCCTTCACCGAAGCTGTAGGAGTTGTAATCGTTGGGCCGGTAGGTCCGCTGGATCGAGATCGGGATCGTGTCCGGGAGAACCAGGTCGGTGCGCTTATAAGTGAAGAGGCCGGTGTAGAGGTCGACCGGATCGCCGCCCCCCTTGGGCTTCTTGGGCTTCTTGGGACCGCCGGGACCTCCCGGACCGCCGGGACCTCCCGGACCACCGGGACCGCCGGGACCGCCGAAGGGACCCATGGGAGGACCACCGGGAGGACCATTGGGGCTTGGCCCTTCCGGTGGGGGAGTCGGTCCGCTGATCGCCATCGCCCCCGTGAACGACCAGACCCGCACGCCGGGGTCTGGGACGACCTGCTCGCCGTCAGGCGTGACGGTGCCCCGTCCGTAGACGTACCAGCCTCGGTCCTCCGGGTCGTAGTTCCAGAAGTCAACGCGCTCGCCCGGTGCCAGCTCACCCCAGTTGGGGTAGACGAACCGAGCGCCCTTGCTGAGGCTTGCGCCGCCCGGCTGCACGGTGAAGTAGACGGGAACGGTGACGAAAGGTGGCAGTGGAAAGGGCGGCCGATCCAGCGGGATAGGCGTGATGTTGAGGTCTTTCACCGTGCGACCGTCATCATCGACGATCTTGGTGCCCGCAGTGATCTCCACTTCCAAGCCCGGCACCCGTGGCGTCTTGAGGCTGACCTTGCGTTTCGCCCGAGAATCGATCTGCAGATCTCCGGCCCGATCAAGAGGCGTCAGCCAGATCGGGTAGCCGAGCACGGTCGTCTCGTCGGCCGTCAGGTCGACGCCGATCTCGTAGGAGCCGTAGCGGCGCTTCCCCGGGCCTTCGCCGTGCACGACGAGCACCTGATGACCGGCGGAGCGGTCGTCTATGAGAAATCTGCCTGCACGATCAGTCTCGGTGTGAGCACCCGTGCCCTCGATCGAGACCGAAACCCCTGCGAGGGGCAAGCCGTCGACCCTGAGCACCTGACCGGCCAGCGCCGTGGTATCGCTATTCGCCTTGAGCGGGGGGATACCGAGCCATGGGCTCGATGAACGCCCAACCAACCAGTTGCGTTCCTCGCCTGGCCTCGGGGGAAGCCAGGCACCCCGGTGGTCTGGCTGCCAATGACGAGGAAACCAAATAGAGGATCTACTCCGTCGGTGTGATTTATGGGGAGTCGGCCGCCGCGGCTGCTGGCGAACCTTTCGTCGCTGTGAAGTGCCCTGGCTGCCGATTTCCCTTACCCCCTGCCGATCCCCTGCAGCGCTGGGTCTCGATGGCGAGGGCACCGGCCAGCCAGGCGAAATGTCCGAGTACGCCGCTGCAATAGCGTCGCCAGGTAGCCACCTTTCCGATGAGAGGCTTACGAGCTGCGGCTCGCTCAATCCATCTCCTCTCCAGGAGATATGCGACCCGAGGTAGACGATTACTTTCACGCTGCCGGTGCCGGTGGTAACGGGGTCCAACCAGGCAAAGGCTGGGGGATCCACCACAATCGTGTAGGTCCCCGTACTTGGCAACGTGACTTCGGTTTTACCGCTCGAACTCGAGGTGAAGTTCACTTCGCTGCCGGAAAGCAAATTGCCTTCGGGATCCAGGATCTGCATTTCGCCATAGGCAATCGTTGATTCCTGGCCTTTCAAGGTGATCAGTTGCCCTTCGGTCCCCGAGAAGCTGATCAACTCGCGCTGGCCGGGGACGTTGATCGTCGAGGTGACCGAGCCACCTTCGGTCGAAGGGGTGATCGACTGGCCGGTGAGATCGGGGGTTTCCCAGATCAGCAGGTCGACCGAGCCGGTGCTCCCTTCAACGGGGTCGACGAGCAGCGTCCAGGTGCCAGCG
>DATIPC010000026.1:0-8484 GCA_035472395.1 Solirubrobacterales bacterium | reverse complement strand
TCGATCTCCTCCTTCGCCTGCTCGTAGATCTCCTCGCAGCGCGCCGGGTGGATGCGGCCGTCGGCGACCAGGCGCTCGAGCACGATTCGGGCGACCTCGCGGCGGGCGCCGTCGAAGCTCGAGAGGCGCACCGCCGAGGGGGTGTCGTCGACGATGATGTCGACCCCGGTGAGCTGCTCCAGGACGTGGATGTTGCGCCCCTCGCGACCGATGATCCTGCCCTTCATCTCGTCGTTCGGAAGCTGGACGAGCTGGGTCGTGGTTCGCACCGCGTGAGGACCGGCGAGGCGCTGAGTGGCCGTGGCGAGGATGCTGCGGGCGCGACGCTCGGCTTCGACCCTCGCCTCCTCTTCGATCTTGCGCAGCGTCAGGCCCGCTTGGCGGCGCGCGTCGGCTTCGACTTCCTCGAGCAGGACCCGCCGTGCCTCGGCGGCGCTCAGGGAAGCGATCCGCTCCAGCTCCTCCCTCAGCCGTTTCTCGGCTTCATCCAGTCCGGCGGCGCGGCGATCGAGGTCTCGCTCGCGAGCATCGAGCGAAGCCCGACGGCGCTCCAGCTCATTGAGCTGGGCGTCCAGCGCCTCCAGCCGGTCCAGAACCAGATCGGGTCCTGAGCCGTTGCCGCGTGACGACGTCCACGACGGCAAGCTGAGTTTCATCTACGACCTATGGTAGCTCCATAGACTCGTTTGTCTAATCGCTTAGGTCATCTGACCGGCGCATCTGCCTTGGTCAGATGACCTAAGCAGCCTCAGCCACTGGCGGGGGTGGCGCCTGCTCCACAGCAGGCACCGCCTTTTCGGAGCCGATGCCGAGCGCGGCTCGGACCTTGGCCTCGATCTCGCTGGCGATCTCGGGGTTGTCGGTCAGGAACTGCTTCGCGTTGTTGCGCCCCTGGCCGAGCCGCGTCTTGCCATAGGAGAAGAAGGACCCCGATTTCTGCACCAGGTCGTGCTCGATCCCGAAATCGATCAATCCCCCCTCGCGCGAGATGCCGACCCCGTACTCGATGTCGAATTCGGCCTGTTTGAAGGGTGAGGCGACCTTGTTCTTGACGACTTTGACCCGGACCCGGTTGCCCACCGCCTCGGTCCCTTCCTTGAGGGTCTCGATGCGACGGATGTCGAGCCGCTGCGAGGCGTAGAACTTCAGCGCCCGGCCGCCCGGCTGGGTCTCCGGCGAGCCGAACTGGACGCCAATTTTTTCGCGGATCTGGTTGGTGAAGATGCAGACGGTGTTGGTGCGGTTGAGGTTGCCGGCGAGTTTGCGCATCGCCTGCGACATCAGGCGGGCCTGGAGGCCTACGGTCGTATCGCCGATCTGCCCGTCCAGCTCGGCTTTCGGCGTCAGCGCCGCGACCGAGTCGATCGCGACCACGTCGACCGCCGCGGAGGCGATCAGGCGGTCGGCGATCTGCAGCGCCTGCTCGCCGTAGTCGGGCTGGGAGACCAGCAGCTCGTCGGTGTCGACGCCGATCGCCCGGGCGTAGATCGGATCGATCGAGTGCTCGGTATCGATGAAGGCGCAGATCCCGCCGCGGCTCTGCGCCTCGGCGATGATGTGGTAGATCAGCGTGGTCTTACCCGAGGACTCCGGGCCGAAGATCTCGACGATCCGCCCGCGCGGGACGCCGCCGATCCCCAGCGCCAAATCGAGCGAGAGCGCCCCGGTCGGGATCGCTTCGATCGGGATCGCGCTGTCGGCGCCGAGGCGCATCAGCGCGCCCTGACCAAAGTCACGCTCGATCTGCGTCACGGCCGCCTCGAGCGCCGCGTCCTTGGCCTTGGCCTCCTTGGCCGAGGCGTCCTTCAGAGCCGCTTTCTTGTCTGCCATCTCTTCCACCTCACTGCCGCCCGCCTGCGGGCAGCTCGACTTGCGCCAGCGGGGTGTACTGCGCACCCTGCGGCTGGAGTTCAGAACGGTAGAGCTTCATCCGGCGGCAAACCGCGAGCTGCAGCAACGCTTGCGGTAGCGCCTGGGGCAGCCGCGAGACAGGCGCCGGGCGCTGCGAGCCGCGCTCCTCGCGCCGCACCCTGGCCACGGTCACGTGGGGCCAGAACGGGCGCTTCTCCGGCTTGTAGAGCCTTGCCGCCACCAGCTTTTCCTCCAACCCCCTCTGCAATGCGATCGTGCCAGGCGATGCGACTGGGAGCGCGAAGAGCCGCGGCCTACCGCGCTCCGGTCGCGGCGCCGGGTCGCCCAGCTCGATCGTCGGCGCCCGCCCGGCAGCCTCCCGCACGATTGCCGCCAACAGCTCGATCTCGCGCTCGGGCAGGTAGCCGAGGAAGGCGAGCGTGATGTGAAGCGACTCGGGCGCGACGGGACGCAGTGCGGGATCGGCGAGCGCCTCGCGCCCCCAGCCGGCGATCGCCGCCCGCACCGGGTCGGGCAGGTCCAAGGCGACGAACAGCCTCGCCCGCGGACTCTTCAGCCTCTCCTTTGCCATGGGGCCGACGCTACGGGGCCGAAACGCACGAGACAAGGCGCAAACGCAAAAAGTGCGTGACGCCTTCCTTACAGGGGTGCGTCGTCGCCGCCCAGCAGCGTCCGCAGCAGGTGCATCGCCACCAGGGCGGAGCGTTCGCGGATGTCGTCGCGATTGCCGGGGATGACCGGATCGCGGGCGATGCTCGAGCCATCGGCGAGGCGGGCGTCGAAGCAGACATAGCCGACCGGCTTCTCCTCCGTGCCCCCGTCGGGGCCGGCGATCCCGGTGATCGAGATCGCGACGTCGGCGCCGAACCGTTGCAGCGCTCCCCGCGACATCTCCTCGGCCACCTCGGACGAGACCGCGCCGTGCGCATCGATCAAGTCAGGATCGACGCCGAGCAGCTCCGCCTTCGCCGCGTTCGAGTAGGCGACGACACCGCCGGCGAAGTAGGCGGACGCCCCCGGCAGGTCGGTGATGCGCGCCGCCAGCAAACCGCCGGAGCAGGACTCCGCAAGCCCCAGCCTGCGCCCCCCCAGGAGGCGGGCGAGCTGAGAGTCGATCGTCTCGCCGTCGAGGCTGAACAGGTGGCGGCTGTGGCGGTCGGCGAAGCCGGTCCGCACCGCTTCCGCGACAGCCGCTGCCTCGGCCCGGTAGCGCACATCGATCTCGATCTCGCCGCGGCGCAGGCAGGTCGTGATCTCCACCGCCCCCAGGTCCACCCCACCGGCCTCGATCTCGCGCAGGCTCTTGGCGATCTCCGACTCGGGGATGCCGAACATGCGCACGGTGTAGCCGAGCAGCGGCGTGGCACGGGCCAGCACCGCCTGCACCGGGCGCGACTCGACCGCCCGCGGCCACATCGGCTGCAGCTCGCGCGGCGGGCCGGGCAGGACGACCACGACCGCCTCGTCGGTGGGCACCACCAGGCCGGGCGCGGTTCCGATCGGATCGAGCGGCGCCGAGCCCTCCGGGACCATCGCCTGCTTGCGGTTCGCTGCCCTCACCGCCTCCTCGTCGAAGCGGAAGCGGCGCGCGAACCTACGCAGGATCGCTGCGATCTTCTCCTCCATCTCCTCGTCGAGGACGAGCTCGCGGCCGGCGAAGCGGGCGACGACCTCGGCCGTCAGGTCGTCGGCGGTTGGGCCGAGCCCGCCGGAGGTGACGATCAGGTCCATCCCCTCGGCCGCCATGAAGCGCAGGGCCGATTCGAGGTCCTCGGGCCGGTCGGCGACGACCAGGATGTGGGCGACCTCGACTCCCAGCTCCGCCAGCCGTTCGGAGATCCAGGGCCCGTTGCGGTCGGCTATCCGCCCGGTCAGGACCTCGGTTCCGGTGACGACGATTCCGGCGCGAACAACAGTCGCCCCCGGACGCGGGAGCGAATCCCTGTCCATATCTGATGCTTCAGGCATTCGCGGGAGCAGAGGAGGCGGCTTCGTTCTTCATTCGCAGCTGGGCCTTTCGCCTTCTTCGAGCGTGGTCAGCTCGCCGCCGGAGTCGACCCGGTAGCCGACCGGGCTGGAGCTGGCGGGCACATTGGCCCGCTTGCCGTCGACCAGCATCGTCACCGAGCCATTGCCGAGGGCAATTTCGAAGCCGCCGGACCGGTACGGACCGGCCCTCGCTCCTTCTTGCAGGATCTGACCGTCGATCAGCGCCTTTTCCTTGGCGTCGAGCAGGCATACCCACACTTCAGCCGTCGCCGCCAGTTGCATCGCGACGCCGGGCTGGTGGGCTTTGGCCTTGGCCTGGCTCTTGCCCTTGCCGTGCCGCTTCTGAGCATCGCTCCCGCCTGGCGCCGTACCGGACGAGCCCCCGTTCCCGCCCGCAAGCCCGATACCTATCACCAGGGCAACCAGACCAAGGCAGACCGCCGCAACCAGGACGCGGCCGGGGACCCTGGGGCCGCCGCGGCGAGCCCCCGTCGGCACGGGCTCGATCCGCTTCGGCGTGCGTTCACCCACAGCCGGTGCGGTGCTGCGGCGGTAGTCGTCGGCGAGGCGCTCCCCGTCGAGGCCGAGGTAGAAGGCGTAGGTGCGGATGAAGCCCCGCGTGTAGGCACCGCCGGGGAGCGCGTCCCACTCCTCGTTCTCGATCGCCTGCAGGTAGCGGATGCGGATCTTGATCGCGGCTTCGACCTCGGAAAGGTCGACTTTGCGACGATTCCGCGCCTCGCGAAGAGTGGCTCCGATGCCGTTGTCCACTCCAGCATTGTCTCGATTGAGCCGCTTCGGCGCGAACGATTCGTGTTATTGCGGCTCGTCGGCCTCGACCGCGACCGGCTCAGCAGCCCGATCGCCGCCCAGCACGCGGGCCAGATCGGCCTCGGTGATCAGCACCTGCCGCGGCTTCGAGCCCTCATAACCGGAGATCACACCACGGCGCTCCAGCATGTCGATCAGCCTTCCCGCCCGGGTGTAGCCGACCCGGAGACGGCGCTGGATCATCGACACGGAAGCGGTTTCGGTCTGCACCACGGTCCGGATCGCTTCCTCGAGCAGATCGTCGGCGTCGGGATCGAAATCGTCGTCTCCGCCCTCGCTCGGCGCCTCCTCACGCACCTCCAGCAAGTCCGCCTCGAACTCGGGTTCGCCCTGCTTGGCCCAGTACCCGGTGATGCGGGCGATCTCCTCCTCGGTGACGAAGGCCCCCTGGACCCGCTCCAGCTTCGAGGTGCCAGCACCGCGAAAGAGCATGTCCCCCTGGCCGAGCAGCGCCTCCGCTCCGCCCTGGTCGAGGATCACCCGCGAGTCGGTCTGCGATGAGACGGCAAAGGCGATTCGGGCCGGGATGTTGACCTTGATCGTGCCAGTGATGATGTCGGTCGAGGGCCTCTGCGTCGCCAGCACCAGGTGGATGCCGGTGGCGCGTGACTTCTGGGCGAGCCGGATGATCGAGTCCTCGACCTCGGCCGGCGAGACCATCATCAGATCCGCAAGCTCGTCGATCACGCAGAGGATGTGCGGCAGAGGCGCCTCGCCGGTCTTGGCGCGAGCGCGGTTGAGCTCGGCCAGGTTGCGACAACGCGCGGCGCCCATGATCCCGTAGCGACTCTCCATCTCGCCGATCAGATTGGCGAGGACGTTGGCGGCGAGGCGCGGCGAGGTGACGACGGGCGTCAACAAGTGGGGGACGTGCTCGTAGTGGTTGAGCTCGACCTGCTTGGGATCGACGAGGACGAGCCGCACGTCGTTGGGCGAAGCGTGCATGAGGATCGAGGAGAGGATCGCGTTGACGCAGCCGGACTTGCCCGAGCCGGTCGTGCCGGCGACGAGCACGTGCGGCATCTTCGCCAGGTCGGTCCAGACGGGGTTGCCGTCGATCCCCTTGCCGAGCCAGGCGACCAGCGGCGAGGTCTTCTCCGGCCGGCCGGCGTAGATGTCGCCGAGGCGAACCAGGCGACGGCGCGTGTTCGGTACCTCGACACCCACGGCCTGCTTGCCGGGGATCGGCGCCAGGATGCGAATGTCGGTCGAGGCGAGGGCATAGGCGAGGTCGTTGGAGAGCTCGGTGACTTTCTTCACCTTGGTGCCGGGCGCCAGCCGCAGCTCGAAACGGGATACGTGCGGGCCGCTGACGATCCCGACGATCTTGGCTTCGACGCCGAAGTGGCCGAGGGTCTCGATCAGCTTGCGACCGATCGTCTCCTGGTCGCGCGGATCGGGGCCCTTGTCGCCTTTCCCCCTTTCCAGCACCTTGGCCGGCGGCGTCCTGTAGTCGATCTGATCGGATTCGGTGACCCCGCGCTTCTTCCCCATCGGGGTCAGCGCCGCCTGCTTCGACTCGGCGGCGGTGCCGACGCCGAGGCCCTCCTCACCGCGGACCTCGACCTCGTAGGCGTGCGGCTGGAGATCCTCGGCACCGGCCTCGGAGTCTAGATCGGGCTCGGCGTCGAACTCGGTGGTGGCCGCCTCCTCGTCCTCGACTGGCCGGTCCTCGGCGATCGCGATCGTCGGTTCGAAGTCGTCGTCCTCGGGATAGGCGCTCATCACGTCGGTGGGGGCGGCCTGGGTCTCGAAGGCGGAGGAGGTCCTTTCGCCGCGGCGTGCCTCGCGATGCTGGATCGCGGTCTGGGCGATGTCGCGACCGCCGACGAAGGTGTGTCGCGCGCCGCGACCGATGCCACGAAAGACGCTCGAGACAGAGGTGCCGGTGACCAGCATCGCTCCAATCGCCAGCATCAGCACGGTCGCGATCCGCGCCCCGACGTTGCCGAACAGGTACTCGAGGCCGGTTTCCAGCCCGTACCCGACCTTGCCTCCGTCCCAGCCAAAGAAGAGAACGAAGGTCAGGTAGACGCCGGCGGCGATCAGGAAGAGCCCGATCAGGTCGAGGTGGCGCTGCTGCAGGCCCTCGGGCAGGTGCGGTCGCGGGAACCGCGATCCTGCTTTCGCTTTTGCCTTCCCTTTCGGCTTGCGGCGCGCGGCCGAGCCTCGCTTCTTGCGCACGAACATGGGTGCCGCTTCGACGCGGGCCGCCCCTCCCCTGCCGACCGCCTACAGCTGGATCGCAACCATGGTCGCAAGGACGGTGACGAAGCCGCCGATAATCGTCGCCTGCATCGTTCTGATCTCACCGCGCAACGAGCGGAATTCAGACTGCATCTCGGAGCGCACGGCGCGGAATTCGGTGTGCATCTCACGGTTGATCTCGTCGACCTTGCGGTTGAGGTCGTTCATTCGTCCGTCGCTGCGGCTGAGCTTCATTGTCTGCATGATGCCACGCTAGCCGGGCACAGTCACGTGTGGAGCGCCGAATGCAAAAAGTTTCGCACGAGTTGCGTACGGAAGACTGGATCAACCGGCGCAGACCCAGGCGCCGCCGCCCGAGTCGGCCCAGATTTCAGCGGCAATGCGATCCTGTTCGGCCTTCGGCGCACCTTGGGGAGAACCCTGGCCGCCGTAGAGATCCCAGGTCGAGGGCAGGATCTGGTAGGCCCCGCCGGCGCCGCTGCTGGGGTTCACGGCGCCGTAGTTTCCGCCCGACTCGCACATCACGATGTAGGTGGGAATCGAGTAGGGACCGCCGAGCCAGCGGCCGACCGTTTCTTCGGCTGCGGCACGACTCGCCGCTTCCGCCGCTTCGATCTCCTTCACCCACTGGCCGATGCGCGATTTGAGCTTCGCCAGCGCCGACGAGCGTTCGGCGGCGAGCGAGTCGAGGCGGGCAGCCGCTTCCTGTGCCCGCGCCCTCACTGCGGCGATTTCCGATCGGGCCGCCGCCAGCTCTTCGTTGTAGGCGTCGACGCGCGCCTTCAGCGCCGCAACCAGGTCAAGCTCGTGGTGCACCTGGTTGCGCACCTGCTCCACCCTTGCCGCCATTGCCGTGTCGGAATCCTCGATCCGCTGCAGGTATTCGCTGCGCACCGCGAGCTCGTTGACGTCGCCCGAGCCGAGCACGATGCTCGCCGTGCTTGGCGAGCCGCTCTCGTAGATCGCGACGAGCCGGGCCGCCAGAGCCCGGCGCGCCCGGCGCAGGCGCGCCCGCTCGGCGTCGAGGTGACGTTCGGAGCGCTCGACTTTGGCCGCCAATCGTTCCGCTCGTTCGCGACCGTGTGCAAGCATGTCGGTGAGATGCTGCTCACGCGCCGCCGCCTGCGCAGCTTCGGATTCGGTCGCGGCGAGGCGTTCCTGCGTGGCGCGGATCTCCGCCCCCAGCGAGGCCGCTTCTTCGCGTGCGCCGCCGACCTTGTCGTGCAGCGCGCCGATGTCGGCCGCGCGGGCGGAGGCGACGGCGAGCAGAGCTACGGCAAGGAGCGCGACTGCGGGGGTTCTGCGCACGAGATCAACTCAGCCCTCGGGGACGTTCCGGTTGGCGAGGTAGACGGCGACGCCGATCGCCGCCACCGCAACGCCCGCGCCGACGCGGATCTCGCGGCGGTAGCGGCGACGCAGATAAGTGATCGTGAAGCTCAGGGCGGCTTTGCCGAGCTTGTCGTACATCAGCCCTCTCCCCCGCTGTCGCGCTGCCTGACCCGGTAGGCCATCCGCGACTGCAGCGACCAGAGCTCGATGAAGCCCGGCGAGGCGGTCTGCGAGAAGAGCTCTTCGCCGCTC
>DATIPC010000025.1:0-3937 GCA_035472395.1 Solirubrobacterales bacterium | reverse complement strand
AACGCCAACCACCCTCACTCGGCCCTTGGCATGATGTCGCCTGATCGATTCGCTGCCAGCTGGCAGCGAATCGGCAACACGAACGTCCCAGTCAGCCCCGGACTCTCACTCGGGGTGGACCGATGAACGGGGTCCGGTCACTCCAGCGCTCGAAGGCCGAGACGTCGCTCACGCTCATCGCGGCTCGGTCGGCGAGGCTCTGCTGGGAGAGGTCGAGCCGATGGCGAGCACACACCGCGTTCAAGCCCAGGCGCGCCGGCAGAATGCGGGGCACGACTGCCGGCTCCTCCACGCGGAACGATTCGAGGGCCGGGTTCCAGGCGACCCCGGCGGTGATGAACGAAGCGGGCACATTGAGGCTGCTGGAGAGCTTCAAGATGAAAGTCAGGTTGGGAACGCCGGAGCTTCCTTTCTCGGCTCGGAATAGATGGGCGTGATCGACCTCGGTCGCCTCGCGCAGCTCCCGATAGGTCACGCCGGCCTCTTCCCGCCAGAGCGCGATGTTGGCTCCTATTAGAGCGGCGATCACGTCGTTGGAGGCATCGTCGGTGGTGTGGGCATCGTCGCCCTGCGGCTCCGCTGGCCGGTCTGAACCTTTACTGTCTGGGGCACAGGTCTCCCGCCGCCGCCGGGCGCGCTCCTGCGCGGCTCTGGTTGGGGGGCGCCGATAGCGAACCTGCTCGCCGCGCTCGCGAAGCCGGTGAACGATGGAGGAGATCGTCCCGGTCGATACCCCGAGGGCTTCGGCGATGGCGAACGCCGGCTTGTCTTCGCCCCACATGCGCAGGACGTCGCCCTCGATGGCGCTCATCGGCCGGTGTGCTCTTCCGGTGCATGACGGAGAAGAGGGCGGCTGAGGCTCCAGGCAGATGCCATCGAGCAGGTGACCGGGAGGAAGGTTTAGGGAACGGGCGAGGGCCAGCAGCGTCTCGACCGTCGTCTCGTTGACGCCCTGCTCGATCAGCGACAGCCCGTTCTTGCCCAGCCCCGATGCGCGGGCGAGGGCGTGCTGAGTCAGGTGGCGCCTCTCCCTGGCGTCGCGGAGGTTGGCGCCGAAGATGCTCGCCGCCTCGTGACGGTCGGCTACAGGGGCGCGCCGTGGCCCAGGCTCGAAAGCGGCTTCGTTGACGGGGAGGACCAAGAAGAAGCCGGAGAGCCTTCGGCTGGCAACGGCCCCTCCGCGTTGCGAGCACCTGACCGGGCGTCCAGAAGATGCCCTCGGCCAGTTGGTCGAGCGAGACTTCGAGCGCCTGCGCCAGTTTCAACGCCTTGGTCGTTCTCAGCCCGTTGGCGCGGTCACCTTCGAGCTGCCAAACATCGTTTGCGTGCAGCCCCGCGCGCTCGGCGAGCCCGGCCTGATCCGAGCCCTTGCTCTGGCGGAGCCGACGGAGGTGATTGAGAGCCGCTCCACCATCTGACTTCCGGCTCCGGTTTCTGGTCGGCAGTCCTCGCACTCTTCGGGCGCCTCATCCGGGTCGAGCGCAAGAAGTTCCCGGCCGCATTGCGGGCAGCACCGATCTTCGAGTGCCGCTTCCATGCGGGCCGCCCGTCACTCCCCGCGCCGGATGCCGTCGATAGCTGCCCGAGGGCCGAGGCAGGTGGCGGAGATCCCTGTGACCGGCACGGGACCTAGACCTCCGCCATTGGTGGCCTGTACCTCGGCCCTCGGGCTGCTATCGACGGCTGCGTGTCGCGCCGCGGTGGGTTTGCCAGTCCTCGGGGACCGGGCCAGGGTGCAGGGCTTCCGACGCGGGAAGACCTGCATCCTCCCTGTGGCCTGCGACCCGGCCCCCGAGGACTGGCGCCTCCCGTTGCGAGCGCGCCGTTCATCCCTTTTTCGCCTCCACCCGCTCGTAGCAGCGCGGCTTCGGGTTGACCAGCCGCACTTTCTTCTGCTTCTCCTGGCGGGCGAGGCAGTTGGCCACTGCGCCCGAGGAGCGCTCGATCCCTTTGGCGACGGCACTCGGGGTATGGGGCGCGTCTTTCTTGTGGCGGCGCATGTAGCCGAGGACGAGCTTGTCCAGCTCGCCTGGCTCGAGCCGCTCCTGTTTCGAGCCTTTCGCCGCCGGTTTCGAGGGGACTTTGGCGGCGGATTTCTTAGCTCCGGTTTTCTTTTTCGCCGGGCGTTTGTCGGTCGATTTCTTCTTGGTCATGACGGTCCTCCTGACTCGCTTGTCGTTTGATCCCACGCTGAGATCGCGCGGCGTCCGGGGCTCGGCCCCGGGCGTTCGTCCACACCCGGGTGGTCGTCGTCGGGCTCGACCCACTCGTAGAGGCAATGCGTGGCAGAGCCCACGCGCCCGGCCACAGGGGAGAGGCGTTCGCTCATCGCGAACCACTCGGCTGAGCGCGGTGGATGGGCTGGTCGAGAAGGGCAGTCGCTCCTTCCAGCAAGGTCTCCATCTCTTCTTTGAAGGCTTCGAGCCGCACGGCGGCCGCCACTCGTGCCTGCCGCCAAGCGCGATGCTGCGGCGCCTCCGGCAGATCGCCTACTTCCTCGGCCTTGTAGCTCCTCCCGCCCCTCTGAAGTGAGCGCCCAGCTATCGCCGCCATCCCTTGCGGCGCGCGTCAGTGAGCCGGCGTTTCGCAGGTCGTCAAGGCGAAGATGAAGCAGGCGATTCGTTTGCTTCGTCGGTTCGAAACCGAGGTGTTCGACCACCGTCGCCGTGGCCACCTCGTCGGAGCGCTCGTGGCGGGCGGCGCGCTCGGTGGCGTTCGCCTCCTCGGCGTCGACACGATGAGGCGAGTCGAGGAGATCGAGAACTTCGTCGCAGACCCCGACGGCCTCGCGGAAGCGCTCCCAGCGCCCCGCGGCCTCGCCCTGCGGATCGTGCTCGCGCGGCGGTTCGGAGGGGGCGCGGCGGGCGTCCCGGCGCAGGCGCCTGATCGTCTTGATTAGGCTCGCGGAGGACATGGTGAGGTCGACCGCCTTCCTGTCGTCCTCGACCTCCCAGCCCAGATCCCCCATCAGCCGCGGGTCTTCGCCAAACTCCCCGGCCAGCTCATCGTGGCTGACACCCTCGCTGCGTGCCAGCTCGGGCGGGTCCTGGCCCAGGATGAAGAGCCGGCGGACCATCAGCCAGTGGAGCGTGGCGCGCTCCTTTGGGCCGATCGTGACGGTGGCGCTCATGCTCGAACGCCTCCTCGGGGATCGAGGTCGCCGAGCACCTTCTCGCAGGCGTCGTAGCCCCGCCGGAAGCGTTCCTTGCTCTCGACGTCCTCACGCTCCTCGTCGGCCCAGCCCCCGAGCACCGTTCCGGCTTCGCCCTGAAGACGCTGGAGCAGTTCCATCAGGTCATGCGGCGGCATCGTGATCTCGAACTCCGTGCGGCCGTCGTCCTTGGCCCAGCCGATGTCCTTCAGCAGCTCGAAGTCTTCGCCAAACTCCAGGCCGAGACGCTCGGCGGTGCCGAAGTCCTCGTCGTGCTCCAGCGCGGTCCAGAGGTCGCCGACGGAGCCGAGGTGATTGCGGACCAGCTCGTAGAGCCCATTGCGCTGGTCGAAGTTGATGGTGGTCGTAGTGCCAGGCACGGCGCCCCTCCTGTCGGGTTAAAGGCACCGGAGCCAGCCTCGACGCAGCCCCGATGGGGGCGAGCGGGAGTACCGTTCCTGTTGCATCGAAGTGAAGGCTTCGGTGCCGGCCCCGGGGTGTTTGCGCACCGCCGGGGCACTTACTTATGTAGTCCGGCCGAACGTAGCTCCGGGGCGGCTGGAAAGCGAGGCGGAATCGCCGGTAATCCCTTCGCATCGCCGCGATTTCGGGCGCTAGATGTAGATGCCAGCCACGTTGTTCCCAGTGAGCTCCCGTAGCCGCTGAATCGGCGGCCGGTGGCCGAGGGCGCCGTGTCGTCGCCGGTAGTTGTAGCGCTCGATCCAACCCGAGAGAGCTGCGGCCCTCTCGGGCGAGGAGCCATAGACGGCGGCGTAGGCCCACTCT
>DATIPC010000024.1:0-35766 GCA_035472395.1 Solirubrobacterales bacterium | reverse complement strand
GTCGTTTGCCCCCAGGCCGAAGAAGACCCCGGTCTCGCTGTCGCGCAGGGAGTCGGGCGCGATCGACCCCTGCTCCAGCGCCTCCCAGCCGACCTCCAAGAGGAGGCGCTGCTGGGGATCCATCGAGACCGCCTCGCGCGGTGAGATGCCGAAGAAGGCGGCATCAAAGCCCTCCACGTCCTCGATGAAGCCGCCGTGGCGGCTATAGGTGCGGCCCGGGGCCTCCGGATCGGGGTCATAGAGCGCCTCCAGGTCCCAGCGTGCCGGCGGCACCTCGACCACCGCGTCCCGCCCCTCCCGCAGCATCTCCCAGAAGGCCCCGGGGGAGGAGGCCCCCGGGAAGCGGCAGCCGATACCGACGATCGCGATCGGTTCCATCCAACTACTTTAAATAGTAAAGATCTTTAACAACACTCCCCGGAGGCAGCCCGTCAGCGACGCGGTCTGCCGCCGACCCGCGTGCCGACGGCCGGGTCGGCCAAGAGGGCGCGACAGCGGAAGCGCTGGACCTTGCCGCTGGGGGTCTTCGGGAACTGGCCCTTCGGTAAGAACAGGCATTCCTGCACGGGAATGCCGGCCAGCTCCAGCGCGGACCTGCGCAAGGTCAGGGCGAGATCCGAGACGTCGGCCTCAGCCCCCTCGACCTCGGCGACGATCGCGATCGAGCCTGAGCCGTCGCGGAGATCGATCAGAGCGCAGTTGCCGGGCCGGATTCCCGACTGGCCAGCCAGCCTTGCCTCCACCTCGCGGGCGTGGACGCTGCGGCCGCCGATCAGGATCATGTCGTCGGTGCGGCCGACGACGTACAGCTCGCCCCCCTCGAGGACGCCCAGGTCGCTGGTCCGCAGCTCACCGTCCACGAAGGTCTCGGTCGTCTCCTCCTCGTTGCGGTGGTAGCCGTCCGCGAGGCTCGGGGTGCGGACCCTGATTTCGCCGAGGCCGCTGTGCTCGGTGCGCACCTCGACGTCCCGAATCGGCCACCCCGCCGAGACGAGTGCAAGTGAGCCCGGGGCGCCGGCGACGACGGTTTCGAGCTCGCCGCCGAGTAGCGCCGCTTCGTTGACGTGAAGGGTGTGCGGTGCCCGCTCGAGGTCGCCGAGCGTTACCGCAAGCGTGGCCTCCGCAAGGCCGTAGGCGGGCGTGATCGCGTCCATCGTCACGCCGAGTGGCGCCAGCGCGTCGACCGCCCGAGTCAGGCTCTCCCAGTCGATCTGGTCGGCGCCGATCAGCCAGGTGCGGATCGAGAGCGGCGACGAGGCTCGGCCCGCGGCGCGGGCGAGGACGTTCATCGCGAAGGGCGGCGCCGCGGTCACGGTGGCGCCGACCATCGCGCAGTCTTCGATCCAGGTGCGCGGTGCCGCGATGAAGCGCTCGGGCGCCGAGCGCAGGCCTCGCATGCCGGTCGCCCAGGCGAGCAGATCGCAGCCGAAGAGGCCCATGTCGTGCGACAGCGGCAACCAGGTCACGCCGACGTCGTGGGCCGGGTCGATCGCCATCGCCTCGGCAAGGCGCAGCAGCTGACTCTCGATCGCGGCGAGGCGCAGCATCGCCCCCTTCGGCTCCCCGGTGGAGCCGGAGGAGTACTGGATGAAGATCACGTCGTCGCGGCCGAGCGGCTCCACCTCACCCCGCTGCTCGCCGGCGACCAGCTCCTCATAGGAAACCGCGTCCGCCCCGAGATCCCCGTTCTCGGGAAGGAGCCGGAGGAAACGATCCTCGGCGAGCAGAACGGGCGCGTCGAGTGCGTCGACCAGGCGGCGGAGCTGGGCAACGTAGCCCGGGACCGACATCCCGCGGGCGATGATCGGCAGCGAGGCGACGCGGGTGCCGGCAAACCAGGCTCCCATCAGGCTGGCGATCGCCTCGTGCGAGTTGGTGATCACCGAGGCCACGACCGAGCCTCGCTCGACGCCGCGCCGTTTCAGCGCCGCGGCGACCCGGCGGGAAGAATCGAACAGGTCGGCCCAGGTTCCATGCCTGAACCCGGATCCATCCCACTCCCAGGTGTCCCGGGCCAGGGTCGACGGCCGGCTGACGCTCTCCCAGAGGTCGAGTCGCCCGCCGCCGGCTGGCATCTCAGACCGCCGGGTCCTTGCGCGGGACCAGGACCAGCCGCTTGAACTCGGTCACCATCACGCCGTCCTGATTGAAGGCGCGGGTGTGGACCTTGACCGTGCCACGATCGGGTTTGGAGCGCGACTCCCGCGTTTCCAGCACCTCGGACTCGACGAACAGGGTGTCGCCGTGGAACACCGGGGCGGGATGCGAGAGCTCTTCGGTGGTGAGGTTCCCGATCGCCTTGCCGCTGACGTCGTTGACGGTCATCCCGAAGGCCAGCGCGTACACCAAAGGCCCGGCGACGACGTTGCGTCCCTGCTGAGAGCTTGCCGCGTAGACGTCGTTGATGTGCAGCGGGTGGTGGTTCATCGTCACCAAGCAGAACAGGTGATCGTCCGCCTCGGTCACGGTCTTGGCGGGCCAGTGCTTGTAGATGGCTCCGACCTCGAACTCCTCCAGGTAGCGACCGTAGGGGTGGGAGCCGCTTGCCTCCCGCTCCACCTGGTTCGTAGAGACGCTCATGATCCGTTTCGACTCCTTTCGTTCCGCCCGTGCTGCCGAGTATCCGAGAATCTATATGTTTAGTATGAGTGTTTCCCGATACTCGTGACAATGCGCATCATTTGTCGTTTGTCCGCCCCCCACCGCGTCAACCGGAAGGCGCAAGCTGGCGCCCCTGTCCCAGGCCGAACCCCTCCGCCGGCGCGCGGCTCTTCTGCTTCCCGCATGCCGGAGGTGGCTCAACCGCTTTTGCGGCTTGGGGCGAGGCTCTACCATCGATCGAGGTCTGCCCGGTTGAGCTTCCGGGTCGGTTGACGCGGTTGCGGCAGCCCCCGCTCGAGCGGATGGAGCCTCTCGCTGAGCTCCTGGCCAAGGAGATCGGCCCTTTCCTCGATCGGCCTTACGCGCTGTTCGGCCATAGCCTCGGCGGGCTGATCGCGTTCGAGGTGGCTCGCCACCTGCGCGCTGAGGACGCCCCGCCGCCGCTGGCGCTCGTTGTCGCGGCCACGCCACCGCCGCACTCGAGCAGGCCCGCTCGCCGCCTGCACGAGGGCTCCGAGGAGGAGCTGATCGCCGAGTTGCGGAAACTGAACGGGACGCCCGCTGAGGTTCTCGCGAATCGGGAGCTACTCCACCTTCTGCTGCCCATCGTGCGCGCCGACCTGGCGGTCATGGAGACCTATGAGTACCGGCCGGACCGTCCGTTGGAGTGTGCGATCGTCGCCGTCGGCGCGGAGGAAGATCGGCTCGTATCGCCCGCTCGTTTGAGCGATTGGGGCCGGCACACGACCGCGAGGGCGTCGGTTGTCATGCTGCCCGGCGATCATTTCTTCCTGCAGCGGGACCTCGCCCCTCTGCTTGGCGTCCTCAGGGCGAGCGTCGAGCGTCCGGGCGAGGCGCCACATGGTTAAAACGCCTTCTGCCACCTTCTGTCCTGACTGCGGAGGGGCTGCAGCCGACCAGCCGCCCGCCCCGGAGGACAGTGTCAGCGGGGGAAAACCTTGCGCGCTCGCAGGAGCTCGCGAATGGAGCCTCGGGGGCGGATACGGCGCTGCAGAATCATCTTCAGCGGGTTCGCTTCGGGTTTGCCCGTCGCGACGAAGTCCGCCCAGCTCGCCTCGAGCGTGATGGTCGGGTTGGGGGCCTCGCCGGGTTCCGCCCGGGTCGAGCCGTTGTCGATCACCAGGTGCCAGGGGTCGGCGTCGGTGAAGCGCCACTGGTAGACGAGCGGCGAGCCGTTGGCCGCCGTCGGGTCGGCGGCGCGCTTGACTATGTCGAAGTAGAGACGCTGGGTCTCGGTTGAGGCGTCGGGGGTCGGGCCGTCCGGCGGGCCGAAGACCCCGGCTTCCATCAGCTTCACTTGGCGCTCGGCGATTTCCGCCTCCGATGCCTGGGGGTCGAAGGGAAAGACGCCCCCCGGCATCTCGTCGATCGGGTAGCCGATCGTGCGCCAGCGCTGCCGGATCAGCCTGAGCGCGAAGGTGTAGACGTCCTCGAGCGAGAAGCCGTAGCACTCGGTGTAGGAGCGGTCGAGGCCGGGTGGGTAGAAGACGGAAGGTCCGTAGGGCACCGTTTCGCCAAGCAGCTCGACCACCGCCGCGCGGCACTCCTCGGCGCCCGGGCTGGCTGGATCGAGCAACTCGGAGAGCACCTTGACGCCGAAGCCGATGTGGCGCTGCTCGTCCTTGGAGACGTTCCCCATCCCCTCGCTGAAGCCGGGCATCGTTTCCTCCGAGGCGAAGAAGTCCTCGATGTAGTGCTGGCCGGGCTGGGCGAGGCTGCCCTCGACGACCAGGTGGTAGAGGGCGATCGCCTGCGCGTACTTGGGCAGCGAACGGTCCTTGCGCAGTTCCTCGGCCATCCGGTCGAGGCGGTCGAAGATGCCGCGGTAGCCCCAGTTGAGCTGGGGCAGGGTGGAGGAGAGGGTCTGTTGGATCGAGTCGCCGCCGACCTCGATCACCTCCTTGAAGAAGCGGTGGAAGAAGATCGAGTGGCGAACCTCGTCGACCTGCTGGGTGGCGAGGAAGTAGGACTGCTCCGCGGTCGGTGCGGCGTTGATGTAGGGGGAGAGGGTGTCGGCGACCCGGTCCTCGCCGTAGTAGAACATCGAGTAGATCCACATCGCCGAGCGGTGCTGGATCTCGCTGAGCGCCTGCCAGCCCTCGCGGTCCTGGGAGAAATCGATGTCGTAGGCGCTCCAGTTGCCCTGCTCCCAGCGCTTGTAGAGATCCACGTAGGTGACGTTGTCCATCAGGCTCTGGGATGCGACGCTCATCTCTCTCCTTGGGTCGGTGCCACGGCGCGGCGGGCTTTCTCGGGACAGGCTACCGTGATCTTGGCCAGCCAGCCAGTTTTCGTTGGGTGAAGTCGATCACACAATCGCGGGGGTCTCGATCTCCCGCTTGAGGATCTTGCCAGTGGGCCCCTTGGGCAGGTCGTCGAGGAACCAGACGACACGCGGGTACTTGTAGGCGGCGATCCTCTCCTTGACGTAGGCGCTGGCCTCCTCGGCGCTCAGCTCCTCGCCCTCGTGGAGGACAACCGCGGCGCCGATCTCCTCGCCCCACTGGTCGTGGGGGACACCGACCACCGCCGCTTCGCGGATCTTCGGGTGCTCGTAGAGGACCTCCTCGACCTCGCGCGGGTAGACGTTGTAGCCACCGCGGATGATCAGGTCCTTCTTGCGGTCGACGATGAAGAAGTAGCCGTCCTCGTCGGTGCGGGCCATGTCGCCGCTGTGGAACCAGCCGCCGCGCATCGCCTCCTCGGTCGCCTCCGGCCGCTGCCAGTAGCCCTTCATGATGTTGTGGCCGCGGATCACGATCTCGCCGACCTCACCCTGCTCGACGGGCTGGTCGTTCTCGTCGACGACCCGCATCTCGACCCCCTCGATCGGGGTGCCGATCGAGCCCGGCTTTCGCTCCCGGTCCGGGTGGTTGGAGCAGGCGACCGGCGAGGTCTCCGAGAGGCCGTAGCCCTCCATCACCTTGGCGCCGAAGGCCTCTTCGAAGCCGCGCAGCACCTCGACCGGCATCGAGGCGCCACCGGTGATGCAGATGCGCAGGGCGGAGGTGTCGAAGCGCTCGCGCTCGGGGTGGTGGAGCAGCGCCCCGTACATCGTCGGCACCCCGTAGAAGTGGGTGACGCCGTCGCGCTGCATCGTCGCCAGCGCCTCGCCGGGGTCGAATTTGGTCACCAGCGTGAGGCAGGCGCCGACGCTGAGCGAGGCGTTCATCGCGACCGTCTGCCCGAAGGAGTGAAAGAGGGGGAGGGCGCCGAGGACGACGTCGCCGGCGCCGATTTCGCTGGTGGTGCGGGAGGAGACGTCGGCGTTGCGGGCCAGGTTGGCGTGGGTCAGCTCGGCACCCTTCGGTTTGCCGGTGGTGCCGGAGGTGTAGAGGATCACGGCGGTGTCCTCCTCGGCGCTCTCGGCCATTTCAGGCAGCGGCTCCAGCCCGGCCAGCGACGCGGCGAAAGCAGCCGGCTCGACCTCGATCAGCTCGGCGCCCCCATCCGTGGATCCCCCTCGCGCCTCCTCGCAGAAGCCGTGCCAGGCGAGCAGCAGCTTCGCGCCGGAATCCTCTAGGTAGAAGGCGATCTCACGCCGCTTCAGCAGCACGTTCATCGGCACGACGACGCCCCCGGCGCGCAGCACCCCGTAGTAGGCGACGGGGAACTCGGGCACGTTGGGCAGCATCACACCCACCCGGTCGCCTGGCTCGACTCCCGCCTCGCGCAGCAGCGTCGCGAGGCGGGCGCTGCGGTCGTCGAGCTCGGCATAGCTCAGCTCGATGTCGCCGAGGCGAATCGCCGGTGCGTCCGGAGAGCGCTCGGCGTTCTCGCTCAGCAGCGATGCGAGGTTGAGGGGCACGACGACTTGCTATGGCTTGGTGAAGTGATTGACCGGGAACTCCTTGATGTCCGGTGGGCCCTGCGGCGCCCGGTCGCCGAGCTCGCCGATGGCGGGCCCGAGGCGGCTCTGCTGGAAGCGGTCGAAATGCTCGCGCGACTCCCAGAAGTCGATGATTCCCCAGCCCGCCTCGATCGGGCCGGCCGCATGGAAGATCAGCCCCTCGGGGGGGTTGCCATCGATTCCCATGTGAGTGTGGAGGGCCTCGTACTGCTCCTGCGTGCCGCCGGTGAACTTGAGCCTCAGTCCAATCGCCATCGTTTCTCCTCTTGTTTGAAGACCAGCCGAGCATAGCCCGCAATTCATCGGGCGAGCAAGCAGTTCTCTGCGCCCGGGCCTTTGGTCCCGCTACGCTCAGCCGAGCGATGACGGATTTCGGCCCACCCACCTCTTTCCTCACCCTGTCGAAGGGGGTGCCGGTCTACTCGAGCGATGGCGAGGAGGTCGGCAAGGTCGAGCACGTGCTCTCGGCTCCCAACATCGACATCTTCGACGGGATCGTGCTCGATACCAGCGTCCTGCCCGGCGGACACCGCTTCGTCGATGCCCCCGAGGTCGCGGAGATATTCGAGCGCGGTGTGGTGCTGACCATCGACGCAGCGGCGGCCAAGGGCCTGCCGGAGCCGAGCGCCAATCCCGGCTCCCTCGACGTCAACCCCGGCGATCTCGTCAAGGACGAGGGCCATCACAAGCTGCGCCGTGCCTGGGACATGATCTCGGGCAAGGGCTGAGCGGGACGGCCGACCGGCTCTATCGTGCGCCGGCCGGCTTCCGGCCGCTGAGCAACTCCGAACCCGTCGACGCGGCGCCCTTCACCCGCTCGGCGATGCGCTCCTCCTCTCCCCGGAAGCGCTGGACCGGGACCGGCACCGAGATTGCCGCGACCGGTCCGGAGGCATCGATGACCACTGCGCCGGCCGCGCAGATTCCCTCGGTGTGCTCCTCGTGGTCGAGGGCAACGCCCTCGCGGCGAATTTGAGCCAGCTCGACTCGCAGCTCGTCGCGGGAAACGATCGTGTGCGGCGTGAGCCGCGGCAGGCGCCTTGGCAGCAGGGCCAGGGTCTGCTCCTCAGGCATCGCCGCAAGCAGTGCCTTGCCGTTTGCGGAGCAGTGGAGGGGGAAGACCTCACCCGCCGCTGAGCTGGCGCGGAGGCGCCTTGGGGCCGGGATCTGATCGACGAAGCGCACGGCAGCGCCGTCGAGGACGGCCAGGTCCACCGTCTCGTCCAAATCGCGCCTCAGCTCGAGCAAGATCGGCCGCAGCCGCTCGGAGAGGGCCTCGCGGCCGGCGGCGGCGAGGCGGGCGATGCCGCCACCGAGCCGCACCTTCCCACCCGGCTCTTGGGCGATCAGGTCCTCTTCGGCCAGCGCGGCGACGAGCCTGTGGACGGTCGACTTCGGCAATTCCACCGCGGTGGCGATCTCCCCGAGGCCCAGCCCATGGGGCGCTCGCTCCAACGCTCGCAGCACTGCGGCGGCGCGAGCAATCGTCTGTACCCCGTGGCGGCGGGGCGCGCTCTCGCGATCCGCTGCCCGGGCTTTGGTGTTCTGCATTGCGGAAAGCATAGCTTGTATAGTGGAACAGAATGGAGGGTCAGTTCAGCGGACACGCTTTCGCGCGAGGAGAGGACGGCTATGAGGAGGCCCGCCGCGCCGCCGTCTGGAACGCCCGCACGCCGGAGCGCCACCCCGACCTGATCGTGCAGGCGAAGGACGGGGAGGACTTGGTTGCAGCGGTGCGGATGGCACGCGAGCGAGGCTGGAAGATCGGCGTCCGCTCCGGCGGGCACAGCTGGGCGGGCAACCACGTTCGCGACGGCGGCCTGCTTCTCGACGCCTCGGGTCTCGACTCCGTGGAGATCGACGCCGAGGCGATGACCGCGATCGTCGGCCCTGGCGCACGAGGCAACGATTTGCTGGAGACGCTGGCTGCGCGCGACCTCTTCCCGCCGGCCACTGCCCCGGGGTGGCTCTCGGCGGTTATCTGCTGCAGGGGGGCTTCGGCTGGAACGGGCGGGTCCACGGCCCCGCCTGCATGAGCGTCGAGGCGATCGACGTGGTGACCGCCGCCGGCGACCTGATCCGCGCCGACGAGACCGAAAACGCCGACCTGCTCTGGGCGGCGCGCGGGGCGGGCCCGGGCTTCTTCGGCGCCGTCACCCGTTTTCACCTGCGCCTCTACCCGATGCCGAAGCACGTCGCCAACGGCGTCTTCCTCTACCCGATCGACGCTCTGGAGGAGGTGTTCGCCTGGGCGCAGGAGATCGGACCCAGCGTCCCCCGCGAGATGGAGCTGATGGTGGTGATCCACCGCGACCTCGAGGGCGAGCTGGAGATCGCGGTGACCGGCCCGGTGCTGGCCGAGAGCGCCGCACAGGCGGCGGAGGCGCTGGCCCTGCTGGAGACCTGCCCCGCGCGCGAGCGAGCGAAGGCGGCGGCACCAAACGTGGAGGTTCGTCTCGCCGATCTCTACGCGGCGGTCCACGGGTCCTACCCGGACGGCCATCGCTACTCGGCGGACAACATGTGGACCCATGCACCTGCCAAGGAGCTGTTGCCCGGACTGCGGCGGATCGCCGAGACGCTGCCGGAGGCGCCATCGCACATGCTGTGGATGAATTGGGGGCCGAGTCCGGGTCGGCCGGAGATGGCCTACAGCGTCGAGGACGACACCTACATCGCCCTCTACGGGGTGTGGCGGGATCCCGTCGATGACGATGCGAACGTGGCCTGGGTCGCCGAGCGGATGCGGGAGATGGAGCACTTCTCCAGCGGCATCCAGCTCGCCGACGAGAACCTCGGCCAGCGGCCAGCGCGGTTCGCCAGCGACGCCAATCTGGCCCGGCTCGATCGGCTGCGCGGAAAATATGACCCCGACGAGCTATTCCACCCCTGGATGGGGCGGCTCTGAGCAGGCGATGACGGAGAGCGACGGAGAGCTGAGCGAGTACCTCTCGCGGCCGCTGTCGCAGCCCGACGCCGCGACGATGGCGACGATCGGGCGCGGTCCGATCGCACCCGGCAACGCGCTGCCATTTGCCCAGCTCGACCGCCTGCTCGACCCGGCTCCGCTCGCCGCCGAGATCGGTTGGTGCACTCTCCCGGACGGGGTCGGCTACGTCGCCGTGCGAACTCCGATGCCCGCCGTCACGGGAGAGATGGTCGAGTGGTGGTTCGACTGGCACCCACGCGACCCCATGCGCTACCGGATCTGGTACCCGCAGGCGCACAGCGACAACTCACTCGAGTTGCCGCAACTGCCCGCCGTCAAGGCCCACTGGGGCGCGGTGCACCACCCGGTAGAGGACGTCGGGACCGGCACCGTCCACGCGCGGATTGCCTTCAAGCGGCCGACCGAGCTCGGTTTCTCCACCGACGCTCTCGATGACATTACGGTGGCGACGATCGTCTGCGGCGAGGTCGGCGACGACCGGCGCCGCGTTCGCCACTCGGCGATGGCACACGTCTTCCTCCGCGAAGGCGACGGCGTCGTCCTCCGCAGCCAGTTCTGGCTCGGTGCGCTGGTCCGCCCCTACCTGCCGGCACCGCTCGCGAGCCCGGCTGCGCTGGCGCTGAACAACCGGCTGGTGCGACGGCTGGCGCTGCCGGCCGGTCTGCCACGCGCCCTGGCCGGCCACTGCGCAGAGGAGTACGCGAACCTGGCGGTGCTTCTACCTGAGCTCCACGCGCGCTTCGGCTGAGCGTCTTCCGCCGATCAAATCAGTCAAATTTTCTTAATCACCCATAAGATTCACATCGTGAAGCTCGTGGTGCTGACGATCGCTATCTGCGCACTCCTGGTCGGCGCCGGGTGTGGGGGCAGCGGGGGCTCGTCGAACGGTTCGGTCGAAACCACCGCCCTCGCAGCCAAGAAGCCGGAACAGCACAACTTGCCACCACCAAAGCCGCTGCCATCCAAGAAGGTCGAAACCATCGCCCTCGTGCCCAGGAAGGCAGAACCGCACATCGTGCTTCCAAAGGGGCCGCCGCCGAAGAAAGAAGTCATCGTCAGTGACTTGAAAAAGGGAACTGGCGCCGTCGCGAAGACCGGGGATGTGCTGACGGTAGATTTCTACGGGGTCTACTACGGGAACGGCAAATCGGTCATCTCATCATGGGAAAGCGGCGAATCCGCCACCTTTGAGCTTGGTGGCGGCCAGGGAATCCTCGGTTGGGAAAAGGCGTTGCAGGGAATGCGAGTGGGCGGTCGCCGCGAACTGGTCATCCCCAGCCACCTCACCTCCCGTTACCTGCCGCCATCGGAAGAGCGCAGCCAGATCTATGTGATCGATCTGCGTGGGATTGGACAGCAAGCACCGAAGCCTTCCCAATGACGAGAAGCCGGATTGAAGCTCGGTTGCTTAGGATGCGGCCGGTGAAGACGCTGATGCTGACGATTGCGGTGTGCGCGGGCCTGGCAATTGCGGGCTGTGGTGGGAGCAGCGACTCCTCCTCGACCGGATCGACCGAATCGACTCCGACGGCGACGACCGAATCGTCGGCCAAGACGAAGCCGAAGGTTCTGGTGCCCAAGGGCGACCCGCCGAAGAAGCTCGAAGTCAAGGACCTGGAAGAGGGCAGCGGCGCCGAAGCAAAGGCCGGCGACGAAGTGACTGTCCAGTACGTCGGCGTCGACTACAAGACCGGCAAGGAGTTCGATGCATCCTGGGACCGCGGCGAACCGTTCAGCTTCACCCTTGGAGCCGGTGAAGTGATTCCCGGCTGGGACCAGGGCGTCGAAGGTATGAAGGTCGGCGGTCGTCGCGAGCTGATCATCCCGCCGGAACTCGCCTACGGCGAAGCCGGAGCCCCGCCGGCGATCGGTCCGAACGAAACGCTCGTGTTCGTGATCGATCTAGTCGAAGTCAACTAGGCCCCAGCGGTTCCGCGGAGCCGGCCGATCGGCGATCATCGCTGGCGTGAAGCCCGATGCCGTCACCGCCCAACGCTTCGCTGCGCAGGCGCTCGCCGGAGAGCCCCTGGCCGATCCCGTCGCCGTCGCCGAGCGGTTGCTCGCGGTGCAGGGCCAGGACCCGCGCGGCTTCCGCCTGGCGGTGCGCGCTCGGACCGAGGGATTGTCGAAGGTCGACGTCGAGCGTGCGCTTGGCGATGACCGCACCCTGGTCGTCACCTGGCTCAACCGGGGCACGCTGCACCTGGTCCGCAGCGAGGACTACCCGTGGCTGCAGGCTCTGACCACGCCGCCCCTCTTGACCAGCAGCACGCGGCGGCTGCGGCAGGAGGGAGTGAGCGAGGCCCAGGCCGAGCGCGCGGTGGCGACGATTGAGCGGGCGCTCGAGGACGAGGGGCCGCTGACCCGTGTCCAGTTGCGCGAGCGGATCGATGCCGCCGGCGTGCGAACCGATGGCCAGGCGATGGTCCACCTTCTTTTCCTCGTGGCCTTGAGAGGAATCGCGGTGCGCGGGCCGATGGTCGGCAAGCAGCACGCCTACGTCCTCGTGCGCGACTGGCTCGGGGAGCCGCAGCCGGTGGACCGCGACAAGGCGCTGGCCGAGCTGGCCCGCCGCTATCTGGTCGGCCACGGCCCGGCCACCGACCGCGACCTCGCCAAGTGGACCGGTCTTCCGCTGCGCGACGCTCGCGCCGGCCTGAACGCGATCGGGCGGGAGCTCGAGCACGACGGCGGGCTGGTCCGTCTCGCCAAGCGCCCCGCGCCGGGGGAGGTCCCACCACCGCGCCTGCTCGGCGCCTTCGACCCGGTGCTGCTCGGCTGGACCTCGCGCGAGCCGGTCCTCGGCGGCCATGAGCCCCGCGTCGTCACCGGCGGTCTCTTCCGCCCCTTCGCGATGGCCGGCGGCCGCGCCGTTGCGGGCTGGAAATGGGCCAAGGACGAGGTGGCCCTGGACCCCTTTGAGCGCTTTCCTGCCGGGGTTGCCGCGGCTCTGGAGTCCGACGCCGCCGACGTCGAGCGCTTTCTGGCTGAGGCCTAGCTCGCCTCGATTGCGCGCTTGATCGAGTTGACGAAATCGTCGGCGCCCTTGCGCGCCGAGCGCAGGGCGAATCCCATGATCACTTTGCCGAAGCCGTGTGACTCCAGCTCGTTGAAGAAGCTCAGCTCGGTGCCCTGGCCGGCGGGCTTCAGGTCGTAGCCGCCTTCGGGCACGACGATCGGCGCCTTCGACAGCTCCTTCCAGCGGATCCGGCTTGGCGACTCGACCACCGTCAGCTCGAATTTGCGCTTCGTCTTGACGCCGCCGTCCTTGACCGTGCTGGCGAAGACGGTTCCCACGGCAGGCGGCCCCTCGGTGGTCTTGGCGATCTCGATCACCCGCGGGCTGAACTTCTTGTCGTTCTCCCCTTCGGCGAGGAAGGCGAATACCTCCTCGATCGGTCGCTCGATCGTCACCGTCGCCCCAAAGCGCCTGTCGGCCATGCCGCCTACCCTAGCCGCTCAGCTTCGGGCTTCGCCAGGGCTGGGCCAGGCGGTTGGCCAGCTCGTCGGCCAGGCCCTCGATCGGGACCCGGGTCTGCTCGAGCGAGTCGCGGTCGCGGAGGGTGACGGTGTCGTCCTCCATCGTCTGGTGATCGACGGTGATGCCCCAGGGGGTGCCGATCTCGTCCTGGCGGCGGTAGCGCTTGCCGATCGAGCCGCCCTCGTCGAACTCCGCCGGAACGCGGCGCCGCAGCTGCTCGAAGATCTCGCGGGCCTTCTCGGGCATGCCCTCCTTGGAGACGAGCGGGAGGACGGCGACCTTGACCGGGGCGAGGCGGGGGTGGAGGCGCAGCACCGTGCGCTGACGCCCCTCGACCTCCTCGACCTCGTAGGAGTCGACGAGGAAAGCGAGCGTCGCCCGGTCGGCGCCGGCGGCGGGCTCGATCACGTGGGGGACGTAGCGCTCTTTGGTCTGCTGGTCGAAGTACTCGAGCTTCTCGCCGCTGAACTTGGCGTGCTGGGTGAGGTCGAAGTCGCCGCGGTTGGCGATCCCCTCCAGCTCTGACCAGCCGATCGGGAAGAGGTACTCGATGTCGCTGGTCGCCGAGGAGTAGTGGGAGAGCTCGTCGGCGCCGTGGGCGCGCACCCGCAGCTGTTCGGGCCGAATGCCGAGGTCGGTGTACCAGCGCTCGCGCTCCTCCATCCAGACCTTGTGCCACTTTTCGGCTTCGGCGGGGGGGACGAAGAACTCCATCTCCATCTGCTCGAACTCGCGGGTGCGGAAGATGAAGTTGCCGGGGGTGATCTCGTTGCGGAAGGACTTGCCGATCTGGGCGATCCCGAAGGGCGGCTTCTTGCGGGCGAAGCCGAGCACGTTCTTGAAGTTGATGAAGATGCCCTGCGCGGTCTCCGGCCGCAGGTAGACCTCTGAGCCCTCGCCCGCCACCGGGCCGACGTGGGTCTCGAACATCAGGTTGAACTGGCGCGGCTCCGAGAGCTCGCCGCCGCACTCCGGACAGCGCAGCTCCGCCTCCGGGTCGCCGCCCTCAGCTTCCACCGCCTCACGCAGATGGTCCTCGCGCCAGCGCCTCTTGCACTTGCCCAGGCACTGAACGAGCGGGTCGGTGAAGCCCTCGAGGTGCCCCGATGCCTCCCAGACCCGCGGGTGCTGGAGGATCGCCGAGTCGAGCGCGACGATGTCGTCGCGCTCCTGCAGCATCGCCCGCCACCACTCGGCCTTGACGTTGTTCTTCAGCAGCACCCCGTAGTGCCCGTAGTCGTAGGTCGAGCCGAGCCCGCCGTAGATCTCCGAGGAGGGGAAGACGAAGCCGCGCCGCTTGCACAACGCGACGATCTCCTCCATCGAGGTCTCCGTGCTGCGGGTGTCCTCCCCGGCCGTTGCCATGGCAGAACCGTATCGGCTGCGATAATTGCCCACCTTCATGCCGATCTACGAGTACAAATGCACCAACGGTCACGTCTTCGACGTAATCCAGAAGATGGCCGACGAGCCGCTGACCGAGTGCCAGGAGTGCGGCGCTCCCGCCGAGCGTGTCCTGCACCCCGTAGCTATCCACTTCAAGGGCTCCGGCTTCCACAACACCGACTACGGCAAGAAGAAGAGTGGCGCCAACGGCGGCTCATCCGAGGGCGCCAAGGAGTCGTCGGACTCGAAGGGCTCCTCCGATTCGAAGAGCTCGGACTCGAAGTCCGAGCCCAAGTCGAGCGACTCGAAGACCGCGACCGCCACCAACGACTGATCGACAATCCGTCGCCTTTTGGACCCTATGGGGTCATCAATGCGACAGAAGCTCTATTCGCCCAGAAGCTTCTTGACGGCGCGCCGGCGCTCGGAGTCCGGGACTTCGATCGAGCCTTCGGGGCCCGGCTCACAGCCTGAGTTGGCGCCGCTGCAGAGGACGTCGGCCTTGCTTTCGCCACCTATGGCTGCGGAAAGGATGAGTTGGGGCATCGTCAAGAAGCCCATGTCGCTGACGAAGGCCTTCGGTGCGTCCCAGCCGATGATCGGGCCCTTGACGAAGTTGTAGGGCGCGCGGAGCGGGTCGGTGAGGCGGTCCTTGATGCCGCTGATCACCGCCTGCTGGGCCCCCTCGCGGTCGAAATCGTCGTAGCCGAGCGTGTAGGCGCTCTTGCCGGGACCGGGGCATTCGCTGGGCTCGCGAATGCGCGAGTAGATCAGCGCCTTTTCGCCGTCGAGGGTGTTCTCGCCCTGGCCGAGTCGCAGGGTGAAGCCCCCTTGACCGCCGCCGGCTCCACCCGAGATGTCGGCGCAGAGCTTGTGGGGAACGTCGACCTTGACCCCACCGACCGCGTCGATCAGGGCTTCGAAGCCGGTGAAGTCGACGATCGCGACGTGGTCGACTTCGATGTCGAGGAAGTTCTCGACCGCTTCGATCTCCGACTTGGCGCCGCCGAAGGCGTAGGCCGCGTTGATCTTCTGCGGGCTCTGACCGGGGATCTCCGCGTAGCTGTCGCGCGGGATCGAGAGTTTGCGGAAGGCGCCCCCTCCGGCGCGGATCAGCATCAGCGTGTCGGCGCGGAACTGGCCCACCGAGCATTCGCCGTGCGGGGCATCGCCGTGCGCCTGCTGGTCGAAGCACTTCTGCGAGGGCGCGGCACCCGGCTCCTTGGTGTCGGGCGGGCGGGCGTCGGTGCCGAGCACCAGGATCGTCTGCGCGTTGGGCAGCAGGAAGGGGTTGCCGTGCAGGGCCGACTTGGCTTCGCCGGAGAGCTTGAAGGCCTGCAACTGGGCCGAGATCGCGAAGGCGAGGAAGCTGAGCAGGATCCAGCCGAGCGCCGCGAGGCCGACCCATTTCAACGCCCGCCGCGCCCAGGGCCGGGCCGGGCGTGGGCCGCGCTCCCGGCCCGGCCCGCCGGGACGCTTCGGCAGCTTCGGCGCGCGCCAGTCCCGTTCGCGGAGCCCGGAGAGATCGGGTTTGCGGACGCGCGAGAAGAGGCCCTTGCGGGCTCGGTAGACCTTGTAATCGGGCGGCTCGGAGGGCCGCTGCTCACCGTCGTTGGCCATGAAAGACTCCGGAATCATGTCGATGCCCGCGGTCGCCTGCGCATACCTATGAATTCGGCAGAAGCCATCGGCGTCGATCTGGGCGGCACGAAGATGCTGCTCGGCGTCCTCGACGACGACTCCAAAACGGTTTGGGAGAGCCGCGAGCGCTCGGCCGGGGAGAGCGAGAAGGAGCTGGTCGAGCTCTTGGTGCGGGAGATTGGCGAGGCGCGGGCGGCGCGGCCTGGGGTCGAGGCGGTCGGGATGGGGATACCGGCGACGATCGACCACGACAGGGGCCTCGCCGTGGCGGCGGTCAACCTGCCGATCGAGAACCTGCCGATCCGCGATCTGGTCGTCGAGCGGACCGGCCTGCCCACTTTCGTCGACAACGACGCCAACGTCGCCGCGCTCGCGGAGCACCTCTTCGGCGCTGCGCGGGGGGCCGACAACGCGGTGATGCTGACGATCGGCACCGGGATCGGCGGCGGGTTGATCCTCGGCGGAGAGATCTACCGTGGCTCGACCGGCGCGGGCGCCGAGCTTGGCCACGTTGCGATCCAGCTCGACGGCCCGGCCTGCCAGGGCAACTGTCCGGGCCACGGCTGCGTCGAGACGCTTGCCTCGGGCACGGCCTTGGGACGCGAAGGGCGGGCGGCGGCTGAAAGCGAGCCCGAGTCCGCCCTCGGCAAGCTGCTCGTTGAAGACCAGCTTGTCGACGGCAAGGCGGTCACCGTCGCCGCGCAGGCCGGCGATGAGACCGCGATCGGCGTCTTCGACCTGGTCGGCAGCCGCCTCGGCGTCGCCCTGGCCAGCTTCGCCAACATCTTCGAGCCGGAAGTGATCGTAGTTGGCGGCGGCGTGATGGCGGCTGGCGATCTGCTGCTCGACCCCGCCCGCCGCGAGCTTGAAGCGAGGGCGTTGCGGCCGATGAACCGCACTCCCGTCGTCGCGGCTCAGCTGGGGGAGGACGCCGGGATGATCGGCGCCGCCGCGATGGCACGGATCGAGCTGGAGAAGGCGGGGGGCTGATGCCGGGGTCGTTGGTCGTCTGCCCGACCCCGATCGGCAACCTCGACGACATCACGATCCGCGTTCGCGACGCTCTCGTCGCCGCCGACTACCTCGCCTGCGAGGACACGCGCCGTACCGGCGGCCTGCTCGACAAGCTCGGCATCCGGCCGGCGCCCCCGCTGATCTCCATCCACGAGGGCAACGAAGCGCCGCGGGCGATCGAGTTGGCGCAGCGGATCGAACGCGGAGAGACCGTTGCGCTCGTCTCCGATGCGGGCATGCCGGCGATCTCCGATCCCGGCTTCCGGCTGATCCGCCGTTGCCTCGAACGCAACCTCGAGGTCACGGTGCTGCCCGGGCCCTCGGTGGTGCCGGTGGCACTCGTCGCCTCGGGCCTGCCGACCGATCGCTGGCGCTTCGAGGGCTTCCTGCCGAAGCGCTCCGGCGAGATGGAGCGCGTCCTGCGCTCGACCGAGACCGTGATCGCCTTCGAGTCGCCGCGACGGATCGGCGACTCCCTCGCCGCCCTCGCGGCGATCGCACCCGACCGTCCTGCTGCGGTTTGCCGCGAGCTGACGAAGATGCACGAGGAGGTCTCGCGTGCCACCCTTGGTGAGCTGGCGCGGCGCTTCCGCGGCGACGTAAAGGGGGAGATCGTGTTGGTGATCGGGCCGGCATCCGCCGAGGACCACGACAAGGACGTTGGCTTTGCGGTCGACGCGCTCCGCCACCTGGTTCAGTCCGGCGCCCGACCGCGGGCCGCCGCCAGCGTCGTCGCGGCGCTGACCGGAACCCGCGCCAACGATCTCTACCGGGCGCTGACCGGCCGCGAGCCGCGTAGATAGCCTGGGCCTCGTGTCCTTCTACGTCACCACGCCGATCTACTACGTCAACGCCGAGCCGCACCTCGGCCATGCCTACTCGACGCTGGCGGCCGACATTCTCGCTCGCCACATGCGCCAGCGCGGCGAGGACGTCTTCTTCCTCACCGGCACCGACGAGCACGGCGAGCCGATCGAGACCGCGGCCGAGCGCGAGGGGGTGACGCCGCAGGAGCTGGCCGATCGCAACGCGGAGAAGTTCCAGCAGCTGATGCCGATCATCGACGCGACCAACGACTTCTTCATCCGCACCTCCGACCCGCGCCACGCCGAGCAGGTCGCCGAGATCATGCAGCGGGTCT
Organism: Solirubrobacterales bacterium; assembly: GCA_035472395.1. Taxonomy (GTDB): domain Bacteria; phylum Actinomycetota; class Thermoleophilia; order Solirubrobacterales; family 70-9; genus VRUE01. The sequence continues at coordinate 17,681 of DATIPC010000024.1, read as the reverse complement.
ACGACAACGGCTGGGTCAACAAGGGCACGTACGAGGGCTGGTATTGCCCACGCTGTGCCGACTTCAAAACCGAGCGCGAGCTGGGGCCGGGTCAAACCTGCCCGATCCACGAGATCCCGCTGGAGCGCGAGCGCGAGGAGAACTGGTTCTTCCGCCTCTCCGCCTTCCAGGATCGGTTGGAAGCGTTGTATGAGGAGCGACCCGATTTCGTCGTGCCCGAGTTCCGCCGCAACGAGGCGGTCTCGTTCATCACGCAGGGCCTGGAAGACGTTTCGCTCTCGCGGCCGAAGCTGAAGTGGGGGATGCGGCTGCCCTGGGACCCCGAGCAGCGGATGTACGTCTGGTTCGATGCGCTGCTCAACTACGTCACCGCGCTTACCTTCGCCCGCGAGGGGGAGGACCTGACCGAGCGCTTCTGGCCGGCCAGCCTGCACGTGATGGCCAAGGACATCCTCAAGTTCCACGCGGTGATCTGGCCAGCGCTGCTCTGGGCGGCGGACCTGGAGCCGCCGCAGCGGATGGCGATCCACGGCTACCTGCTGATGGGCGAGAAGAAGATGTCGAAGTCGCTCGGCAACGTGCTCGACCCGTTCGAGGCGATCGAGCGCTTCGGCGCCGACGCGCTGCGCTTCTACTGCTTCCGCGAGGTCAGCTTCGGCCAGGATGGCTCGATCTCCACCGCCGGCTTCGAGGCCCGCTACGAGACCGAGCTGGCGAACGACTTCGGCAACCTGGCCAGCCGCGTGCTGGCGATGGTCGAGCGCTATCGCGACGGCGTCGTTCCTGCCGCCGCGGTCGACGCGGTGCTGGAGGAGGACTTCGAAGGCATCGTCGAGCGTTTCAGCGAGCTGCTCGACCGAGCCGAGCTGACCCAGGCGCTGGAGGCGGCTTGGAAGCTGGTCCGTCGCCTCAATCGCTACGTCGAGGAGACACGCCCCTGGGAGCTGGCCAAGGACGAGGCCGACCCGGAGCGGCTCGACGAAGTCCTCTACAACCTTGTCGAGGGCCTGCGGGTGACGACCCTCCTGCTCGTCCCCTACCTACCGCGGTCGAGCGAGCGGCTACTCGCCGCCCTGGACGAGGAATCGCGCGAGCTGAGCGAACTCGGCTCCCACCCGGGCGGCCAGAAGGTCGAGCGCGTCTCGCCCCTCTTCCCAAAGATCGAGGCGCCGGCTTAGCTTCCGCTGCGAGTTATGCCCCCTATAGGTGCATAACTCGCAGCGGAACCCGGTGGCGACTACTGCACGGCGGCAGGGCTGAGCTGGTCGGGCTTGGTGTACCCGCAGAGCGCCATCGTCAGGTCGAGCTCGCCCAGGACCATCTTCAGCACGGTTTCGACGCCCGCCTGTCCTTCCAGGGCGAGGCCCCAGAGGTAGGGACGGCCGAGGCAGACGGCGTCTGCGCCCAGCGCCAGCGCCTTGATCACGTCGGCGCCGCCACGGATGCCGCTGTCGAAGAGGATCGCCATCTCATTGCCGACCGCCTCCGCTATCGGGCCCAACGCGTCGAGCGAGCCGAGGGCGCCGTCGACCTGGCGACCGCCGTGGTTGGAGACGATGAGCCCGTCGATGCCGCGCCGGGCCGCCTCGCGGGCGTCATCGACGTGCTGGATGCCCTTGACCAGGATCGGCAGCGAGGTCAGCTCGCGCAGCAGCTCGAGGTCGTCCCAGGTCAGCGACGGGTTGGCGAGGACGCCGAGGTAGCGACCGGTGGCGGCGCCCTGGTCCTCCTCCGGCGTCTTCTCCAGGCTGGCGCGGAAGACGGGGTCCTGGAAGTAGTTCGCGTTGCCCATCCCTTCCAGGAAGGGAAGCCAGGCCTGTTGCAGGTCACGCGGCTTCCAGCCGGGGATGAAGGTGTCGACCGTCACCACGATCGCCCCGTAGCCGGCCACCTCGGCGCGGCCGACGAAGCTCTCGAGCAGGTCGCGCTCGTTGGGCCAGTAGAGCTGGAACCAGCGTGGACCGTCAGCGCTCGCCGCGGCGATCTCCTCGAGCGTGAAGGCGGAGGCGGTGCTGGCGATCATCGGCACCCCGAGCGCCGCCGCCGCACGCGCCGTCGCCAGCTCGCCCTCCTCGTGGACCCCGCGCTGGACGCCGATCGGCGCCAGCATCAGCGGCGCCGGCATCTTGGTTCCGAGCACGGTGGTGGAGAGGTCGCGAGCGGCGACGTCGCGCAGCATCCGCGGCACGATGCGGCGCCGGTCGAGCGCGGCGCGGTTGGCCCGCATCGTGTCCTCGGCGCCGGCGCCGGCGAAGACGTAGTTCGCCACCCCCTCTTTCATCGCCTCGCGAGCGCGCCGCTCCAGCTCTGCGACCGCAACCGGGACCGAGGGCGTCTCGCCGCCCAGGCCGCGGGCGTAAATCTCGCGGTAGTAGTCGGCGAAGTCCGCCATCGCCGAGGAAGGCTATTCGCAGATGCCTCAGCGAGCCTTGAGGCCGACGCGGCGGCGCCAGTCGCGGGCGCTGAAGGCGCGCGAGGCGCGGCCGACGAGGCCGCGCCGTGACTTGGTGTACGGGAACCAGTTCGGTTCGCGCTTGCCGCCAAAGCGACTGACGACGATCGACTCGGCACGGCAGTACTTCTTGATTCCGTACTCGCCGTGGCGGTAGCCGATCCCGGACTGCTTCCAGCCCCCCATCGGAACGCTCATCGCCGCCATGTTGATGATCACGTCGTTGACGTTCACCGAACCCGCCTCGATCCGGCGCGCGACCTTCTCGGCCCGATCCTTCTCGCCGAAGACCGAGGCGGCGAGACCGTAGCGGGTGTCGTTGGCGAGCCTGAGTGCCTCCTCGGAGTCGCGCACCTTCATCACCCCGACGACCGGGCCGAAGGTCTCGTCGCGCATCACCTTCATCGAGTGGTCGACGTCGACCAGGACCGTCGGCTCGAAGTAGTCGCCCGGTCCATCAACTTTCTTGCCCCCGGTCAGCGCGCGGGCGCCGTTGGCAAGTGCGTCGTTGACCTGGTCTTCGACGATCGCGGACTGGTTCGGCGAGGTCATCGCGCCGACGTCCTTCTCGGGCTTCTTGCCGTCGGCGCCCTGGCGCAGGCCACTGACCTCCTTGGTCAGCTTGGCGACGAACTCGTCGTAGACGGGCTCCTCGACGTAGACCCGCTCGACCGAGATGCAGAGCTGACCGGAGTTCACCATGCCGCCCCAGGCCGCGGCGTTGGCGGCGCGGTCGACGTCGGCGTCGGCGAGGACGATCATCGGGTCCTTGCCGCCGAGCTCGAGGCTGACCGGGGTCAGCGTCTCCGCGGCGCGACCCATCACCTTGCGGCCGGTCCGGTCGGAGCCGGTGAACTGGACGTAGTCGACATGGTCGATCAGGGAGCTGCCTGCCTCGCCGACACCGAGCACGCAGTCGAAGACGTCGGGGGCGCCGATCTCCTCCTTCCAGGCCTTGACGACTTCGATCATGCTGAGCGGGGTGAACTCGGAGGGCTTGACGACGACCGCGGCGCCCGCCTGCAGGGCGGGGATCGAGTCGCCGAGCCCCATTGCCAGCGGGAAGTTCCAGGGGCTGATCACGCCGACCACGGGCTGGGGCCGGTACTGGACCAGGAGCTTCTTCGAGGCCAGGAGGGGGGAGTGAGGGCGGACGGTCTCGTCGCCGATGTACTTCGCCGCCCTCGTGCCGTAGAAGTTGATCAGGTCGGCGACATAGTTCAGATCGAGGGAGACGTCGGCCCGCACCTTGCCGGTTTCGGCCTGCATCGTGTCGGCGATCCGCTCGGTGTTGTCGAGGATCCAGTCGCGCAGCCTGCCCATCCAGTGGTAGCGGCCCTCGATCCCAAGCGCCTCCCACTCGGCCTGGTTGGCGCGCACCCTTGCCACGGTCTCGGCGATGCTCTCGGGGGAGTCGATCGCGATGCTGCCGATCACAGCTCCGGTCGCCGGGTTGAGAACCTCTATCTGCTCGGAGCGGCTCCCGTTGGCGCTCGCTCCGTTGACAGCTCGGCCGCTTTTCTCCGCAGTTCCGCTCTCCACCTGACCGCTCCCTTCAAAATTGGCTAGTCAGCCAAGAGTAACGGGCTAGCGCGCGATCAACCGATAGACCGGCCCGTCGAGTGAGGCGACGTAGACGTGGCCGTGGGTGTCTTCGCCGAAGGAGCTGGGGCTGGAGACGCTGAGGCCGAGCTTGCGATCGTCGCTCGCCCCGCGCAGGTGGGGGTCGAGGCTGCGCAGCTCACCCTCGCAGAGGTCGGCGTAGACGTAGCGGCCGTCGAGGGAGGAGAGGCGGGGATCGTGGACCACGTAGCCGCCGATGATCGAGCAGCTGCTGTCGCGGCTGTGCGGGTAGGCGAAGATCGGTTTGACGGTGCCGCCGGGGTCGGGCGTGCCGCTGTTTTCGTCGTGGTAGGGAGAGAGGCCCTCGAAGGCGTCCCAGCCGAAGTTGGCGCCTCGGGCCCCTGCCACGGTGGTGTAGTCGAGCTCCTCGAAGCGGTTCTGGCCGACGTCTCCGATCGCGATCCGCGGACTGGACACGCTCGCCGTGTCGAAGGAGAAGCGGAATGGGTTGCGCAGGCCGTAGCTGTAGATCTCGTCGCGACCCGGCTTGCCGACAAAGGGGTTGTCGGCCGGGACCGAGTACGGCCTGCCTTCCGCGGGCCGCGGGTCGATCCGCAGCAGCTTGCCGAGCAGGCTGTCCCGGTTCTGGGCGTTGTTCGGGGGATCGCCAGCCGAGCCGCCGTCGCCGGTGCCGAAGTAGAGGAGGCTGCCGAGGAACTGAAGCTGGCCGCCGTTGTGATTCGAGTTGACGGGGTGGGGTATCTCGATCACGGCGCGGCGGGAGCCCCGCGCGGCTCGCGTCGCGCTCTTCCGTTTGAGCTCGTCGATGCGGATGTTCCCCTGCGGATCGGTGTAGTAGACGTAGAAGCGCCGGCTGCTCGCGTAGTCCGGTGGGAAGGCGATCGAGAGCAGGCCGCGCTCGCCGCCGGAGGAGATCAGCCCAGAGATGTCGAGGAAGGGCTGGCCGAGTCGCTTGCCGCCGCGCAGCACCTGCACCTCTCCGGACTGCTCGACTACGAACAGCAGCTTCGGGAAGCCCGGTGCGCCGGTCACGAAGACCGGGCTGCTGAAGTTGCCGATCCGCTTCAGCGCGACGCTCCCACCGCTGGGTTTGGCGGCCGGCTCCTGGGCGCTGCCACAGGCAGGCAGGGACGCCATCGCGAGGGCCGCGGCGGCAAGGCACGTGGCGACCCGACGTCCCATCCCGAGAACGCTAGCGGCCCGAGCCCTTCTGCTCGCTTGGAATTTCGACGACTTCGCCGCTGTCGGTCACTTCGGTTTCAGGCGGCACCTCGGTGATCTGTGCCGCGAAGGAGCCACCGGCTTCGGTGCCCGCGGTCTCCGCCTTCGCCGTGCCACCGAGGCCGGCGCCGATCTCGTAGAGAATCTTGAAGTTGCCGGTTTTGACGGCGTTCAGCTTCCAGACCGCCTCGGTGCTCGCGCGCGGCTTGAGCGGCCCGAAGTCGAAGGTCTTGGGGCTCGAGGTTTCCGCCCCCGAGGGCTCGTCGGAGCCGTCCACCTTGGGGTAGCGCGCCGAGAGGACCCACACGGGGCGGTCGGGCTGGGCGAGGCCAGGCTGGGGATCGCGGTATCCGAAGGGCAGCGGCGAGTTGCGGCCCTCCTTGCCGCCGACCGAGATCGTCACGGTCAGCGCCGGCAGGGTCTTCCGCCCGGTGTTGCGCACGCCGAGCCGCAGCAGGGTCGTTTCGCCGAGCCTCTGCTTGGCCGGGAATTCCGCGGTGACGACTTTGACCGGGTAGGTGCCCGCGGCCTCGTTCGCGTCAGAGGATGATTCGCCACCGCAGGCGGCGAGCGAAAGGGTCAGTGCCGCAGCGATAGCGCTCGCCGCCGCAGCGCCGATTCGGGAGCGCCAGCCGTATCTGCGATTCCCCCCCAAAGCGGCCGGAACATACCACGGGGATTCGGCCGCTCCAGGGGTCCCGAGCGCGAGGTGGCGGGGTTAGCCGGATCTCAACACTCGGCTAACGGACGCCGCTGACCCATGCCATAGACTCAGAACACGGAGCAGGGACCGCCCGATGTGGTCCCGCTTTGCCGGAGGAGCAGATGGAAGCAGCCGCATCTATAGGCAGGAGGATTGCCCCCGCCAAGTCGTTCTTCGAGCAGGTGGGGGACATGATGATCCTGACCGCCCGCACGATGGTCTCCGCGGTCAAGCCTCCCTACCCCTATGGCGAGGAGTTCATCGGTCAGTTCCTCTTCGCCCTGCAGCTCTGCTGGTTCCCATTGCTGGTCTCCACGGTCGCCTTCGGCTTCGGCGCACCGGGCCTGCAGGCGGCCAACTTCCTGACGCTGTTCGGCTCGCTGGACCGGCTTGGCGGTTTCTTCGTGCTCGCCTCGATCCGCGAGTTCGCGCCCTTCGTGACCGCCGTCGTCGTCGCCGGTGTTGCCGGCACCGCGATCACCGCCGACCTCGGCGCCCGCAAGATCCGCGAGGAGCTCGATGCCCTGCAGGTGCTCGGCGTCGACCCGATCAAGAACCTGGTCGTGCCGCGTTTCTTGGCGCTGATCGTGATCACTGGCCTGCTAGACATCTACGCGCTGATCTTCGGCATCAGCGGCGGCATCCTCACCGAGATGCTCTACAACCAGCCGCTCGGCGGCTTCTTCGCGACGCTCTTCACCAACGCCTCGATCACCGACCTCTGGGGCTCGGTGATCAAGTGCACCCTGTTCGGAGCGATCATCTCGATCGTCTGCTGTTACAAGGGGATGACCGCGTCTGGAGGCGCTGCCGGGGTAGGTCGTGCCGTCAACCAGGCGGTGGTGATCTCCTTCATGGGCGTCTTCGCCTTCAACTACGCCTTCACCCAGACCCTGCTGGCCACCAACCCGGACCTGCAGACGATTCGATGAACGCCTGGCTCGAAGTGCCGCGCGGCTGGCTCGACTCCTTCGGAGAGATCGCCCGCTTCGGCTCCCGGGTCGCCGGTCTCGTCTACTCCGGCCGCGTCCTGCGCTTCTTCGGCGAGAGCCTGCGCCAGGCCGGGATCCTGATCCTCGGCTCGGCGGTGATCATCTGGGGCCTGGTCTTCATCCTCGGCCTGCAGTGCGGGATCGAGGGTGCCTACCTGCTGCGCGCGAACGGCGCCCCTGCTTACGCCGGTGTCTTCTCGGCCTGGTGCGACCTGCGCGAGATAATGCCCTACGCCTTCGGCTACATGCTGTCGGCCAAGGTCGGCACCGGGATCGTCGCCGAGCTCGGCGCGATGCGGATCTCCGACGAGATCGACGCGCTCGAGGTGATGGGCGTGCCCCCGGTCACCTTCCTCGCCGCGACCCGCCTGCTCGCCGCCTGGATCGCCTTCCCGTTCATGTACCTGGTCGGGATCGGGATCATGTACCTCGCCAGCTACCTGGCGGTGGTCGAACAGATCGGCGATGTCTCCTCCGGCGGCTACCTGTTGATCTTCTGGATGTTCCAGAACCCACCGGACCTGATCTTCAGCCTGATCAAGGGGATGTTCATGGCGACGGCGATCGTGATGGTCGGCTGTTACTACGGCTACACCGCTTCGGGCGGGCCGGTCGGAGTGGGCACCGCGACCGCCAAGTCGATGGTCCTCAATATCGTTCTAGTTCACATCATCGGGATGCTCGGCACGCTGGTCTTCTGGGGTGCCAACCCGAGGGCGCCGATAGGAGGCTGACCACCAATGCCGGACGACCAGAACCAGACCAGCGGCCCCTACATCAGCGAGGACGGGGCGACGATGGGCCGCGACTTCGTCATCCCCGGGGTCGACCCGACGGAGACCGATCCCTACCGCTTCCACACCGGCCGCAAGCGCGACCACGGCAGCGAGGACGCGATCGAGATCATCAACCTGGTCAAGCAGTTCGGCCGGGCACGGATCCTCAACGGCCTCAACCTCGGCCTGCCCGAAGATCAGGTCTCGATGGTGCTCGGTCCTTCGGGAACCGGCAAGAGCGTTCTGATCAAGCACATCGTCGGGTTGCTCTACCCGGACTCCGGCGACGTCCTCGTGCACGGCGAATCGATCCCGAGCATGACCGACGACGAACTCTTCGACGTGCGCAAAAAGTTCGGCCTGCTGTTCCAGGACGGAGCGCTGTTCGGGTCGATGAACATCTATGACAACACCGCCTTCCCGCTGCGGCAGCACACCGACAAAAGCGAGGAGGAGATCGGCGAGATCGTCAACCGCCGTCTCAAGGAGGTCGGCCTGATCGAGGCGATCTACAAGATGCCGAACGAGCTCTCCGGCGGGATGCGCAAGCGAGCGGGCTTCGCCCGGGCCTTGGTGCTGGAACCGGCGATCGTCATGTTCGACGAGCCCGACTCCGGTCTCGACCCCGTGCGCACCGCACTGCTCTGCGAGCTGATCCGCGAGGTGCACGCCGAGAACGGTGGCTGTTACCTGGTGATCAGTCACGACCTCAACACCGCGCGCCGCATCTCTGACTTCATCGCCGTCCTCTGGAACGGCAAAATCGTCGAGTCGGGACCGAAAGAGGAACTGTTCGACTCCGAAAACCAGTTCGTCCACCAGTTCCTCAACGCTGACGTAACCGGCCCGCTCTCGATGGATTGAGCGCAGTCGCGACCTGGGCGGTCCGCCATGCGAGGGCGGTGCTTGCCGTCGCGCTGGCCCTCGCTCTGGGCGCCGCGGCAGCGGCCACCCAGCTGCCCACCGACGCCGCGACCAACACGCTGGTCGATTCGGATACCGCCAGCTACCAGGCCACCCAGCAGGTGCGGCGGGACTTCGGCGAAGAACCCGTCGTCATCCTCGCCGAGGGGGACCTGCAACGTCTCGTCCTGACCTCGAACCTAGGGCGGCTGCTGCGGCTCGAGGGGTGCCTCTCGGGCAAGGTGCCGAAGGGGGTGAAGCCGATTCCCGGGCCCTGCGCCGAACTGGCCGCGGAGAATCCGGTGCGCTCGCTGGTCGGCCCCGCCACCTTCCTCAACGAGGCGGTGATCCAGATCGATCGCCAGCTGAGCCGTCTCGCCGCCACGGTTCCACCCGCTCGGCTGCGTGAGCTGCTGCTTGAAGTCGCTGCGCAGTACGGCATAACCAGCGCGCCCAGCATTTCCAACCCGAACTTCCTGGCAGCGATCGTCTTCGACCTGCACAAGGCGCGAGGGACGCCCAAGGCCCGCCTCTCCTACCTCTTTCCAAATAGCCACTCAGCTCAGGTCATCTTGCGCCTGCGGCCGGATCTGAGCGAGTCGGAGCGTCACCGGGCCCTGGAAACGATCAAGGCCGTAGCCCACGATCCGGTCGCCCGTCAGGTCTGCAAGTTCAAGGGCAAGCCGGAGCGCTGCTTCCAGCTGCACGGTGGGCACTACGTGATCTCCGGCGTTCCGGTGGTCGTCGACGCGGTGACGCGGGCCCTGAAGGACGCCCTGCTGGTTCTGCTGGGCGTCGCGATCGTCGTCATGGCCCTCGCCCTCGCGGTTGTCTTTCGCTCCCGCTGGCGACTGCTGCCCCTTGCCATCGCCCTGGCCGCGGCGGCGCTCACCTTTGGTCTCTTCGGCCTCGTAGGAGGCTCACTGACGATGGCCTCGATCGCAGTGCTGCCGATCTTGATCGGGCTAGCCGTCGACTACGCGATCCAGCTGCAGGCGCGCTACGACGAGGCGATCGCGATCGGCGCGAGCCCGGGTGTGGACGCCGCACGCCTCGCAGCGACCGGTGGCGGTCCCGCAATTGCCACGGCTTGCCTGGCTACGGCCGCGGGCTTTCTGGCTCTCCAGCTCTCGCCGACTCCTATGGTCCGAAGCTTCGGCCTGCTCCTCTTGGTCGGCATAGCGATCGCCTTCGCACTGGCGTTCATTACGGGGTTCGCTGCCCTCAGCTTGCGAACCGCGGAGGGAGCATCGGGTCCCCCGGAGACGCGCGGCGTCCTGTTTTTCGCACCGCCGGCTTGGCGAGAGAAGCTGGCCGCAAGGCGAAAAACCCAGCACGCGGAGGGGGGCCCGATGCTCCCGCGCAAAGCCTCTCCGGGAGACCCAACACTCCCGCCTCTGCTGCAGAGGGTTCTTGCGATCGCACAGAGATACCCACAGAGGGTTCTGGGGGTTGGCCTGGCGCTGGCTGTCATTGGTTGGGCCCTCGGGACGCAGATTGAAACCCAGACCGATATTCGAGCGCTGGCGCCGCAGAATGTTGATGCCGTGCGAGAACTCAATGAGCTTCAGGATGCGACCGGTGTCTCGGGCGAGCTGGATGTAAGCGTCAAGGCTCCTGACTTGACCGATCCCGCGACGATTCAGTGGATGGCTGGCTTCAAGCGACGAGTGTTGCGGGCCGGTGGCTTCTCCGGGGCGAACCCAAGTTGCCAGGAGGCTGAAGTTTGCCCGGGGCCGGCGCTGTCGGACTTCGTCACCGGCGGTGGGCTCACGGCAGGTGAAGAGGGGCCCCTGACTCGCCGTGGCATCCGCGCCGCGCTTGGCCAGATCCCGGCCTATGACTTGCGCCAGGTGGCTACTGTCGATCCAAAGACCGGCTTGCCGGCGGGGACCGCGTTGCTGGGCTTTGGCATCCGGGCGCAGTCGCTCGACGACCAGCAGGCGTTGATCGACCGGATCCGGGGTGAGATTGGGGAGCCCGGTGCGAAAGGCGGGCCGCCGCCTGGAGTGGAGGTCGAGCTCGCTGGGTTGCCGGTGATCGCCGCGTCCGCCGCGTCGGATCTTTCCGACAGCCGGTACTTGCTGACGTTGGCCGGTCTGCTCGCCGTGGCGCTGGTGCTGCTGGCGGTCTACCGCTCCCTCGTGCGCGCCCTGGTGCCGCTGGTGCCGATCGTGATGGCCACCGGCTGGTCGGCGTTGGTGCTCTGGCTCAGTCGCATTCCGCTCAACCCGATGTCCGCCGCTCTGGGGGCGCTCACTATTGCTATTGCCACGGAGTTCAGCGTGATCCTCGCCGCTCGCTTCCGTCAGGAGCGGCGCGCGGGGCGGGAGCTTGAAGCAGCGCTGCGCCAGGCTTACTCGCGCACCGGCGCAGCGGTGCTTGCATCGGGTGTGACCGCGATCGCTGGCTTTGCGGTGCTGATCGCCAGCGACGTGAGGATGCTGCGGGAGTTCGGTTTCGTCACTGTGATCGACCTTGCGGTGGCCCTGCTCGGGGTGATGGTGGCGCTGCCTGCGGCACTGGCCTGGGTCGAGCGCGGGGGGAGGGGAGGGGCGGCGAAGTGAAAGATCGCTACTCGATCGTCGTTGGCCTGCTCTTCGTGGCGATCGTCGCCGTGGCTCTCCTCAACGGCATCCCCGGCGGCGGCGACACCCTCGGGCTCGACAAGCAGCCGCCGCGCTGGCCCCTGCCGGAGTTCGCCGTCCCGGCTGCCGCCGGGAGACTGGAAGGTGATGCCAACGTCGCCCAGGACGATTGCTCGGCGGCGCGACTGCCCTGCCCGGCCGATGCCCGCCGCACCCCCGCCTGCCAGGTGCGAACGCCCGGGGCGATCCGCGTCTGCGATCTCTTCGGCCGCCCCTCCGTGATCTCGTTCTGGTTCAGCAAAGGGGGGAACTGCGTCGACCAGCAGGACGTCGTCAGCCAGGTCTACTCGCGCTACCGTGGACGCGTGAACTTCCTCTCGCTGGACGTGCACGACGATCGCGACACGGTTCGCGAACTGGTCCGGCGTGGCGGTTGGGCGATGCCGGTCGGCTACGACCGCGACGGCGCGGTGGCGAGTCTCTACCGGGTTGGGGGCTGCCCGACCTTCGCCTACGCCTATCCCGGTGGGGTCCTGCAGGGCGCCACCATCGGCGATCTTGACGAGAGCGAGCTGAGCGACCGAGTAGAGCGGCTGCTGCGCGCCAGTCGCGCCGCGGAGGTGGGTTGAGGTGGGCGCGGCCGACTCGAAGCTCGGCTGGGAGCCCTCCCCCACGCTCGGTTGGGTGGCGCCCCACGTGGCCGCCGAGTTCCCCGGTCTCGGGATCTCCTGGATCGAGGTCGACGGCCGCCCCGGTCGCAGCCCGGTGCCGGTCGAGCGTCGCCTCGAGGAGACCTCGAATCGCTTCTACGGGGCTCACGCGATTCACATGCGCGAACGACCGATTCCCTGGGCCTACCGCGTCTTCTTCCGCCAGATCGGCCTTGACCCCGATCACACTCGCACCCCGGTCGAGCAGCTCGCTCTGGACCGCCTCCAAGACGGTGGCTTCAAGACTCGCGGCCTGCCGGCGGATGCGCTGACGATCGCCACGGTGGAGACCGGGATCGCCCTGCGTGCCTTCGATGCCGGGCGGCTCGAGGGTGCGCTCTGCATCCGTGACTCGGCTCCTGGGGAGTCGCTGGAGGGAAGGCCAGGGGAGCTCTCTCACGGGACGCTGGTGATTGCCGACGGGCGTGCGCCGGCCGGGCTGCTCTTCGGTGCGACCGGCAAGGGCCACGGCGTCGGGCGCGATACCCGTCGCATCGCGGTTGCCGCCGTTCAGGTGGACGGCGTACCCCAGATCGCCGTCGATGAGGCGCTCTGGATGGTTGCCGCCACGCTGGGAGCCGCCTGAGCATTTCGGGTGCTTAACGGGAACGTTGCGATTGGGTTGGCAGCTTGATCTACACTCGTGGTCGGGCTATGCCGGAACTGCTGGATCGAGAAACTCGCACTGCGCTCCGTGTGGATGGCGACGAGCGGCTCGCTCGCGTGGAGCTGCGCCGTCAAATCGGCCGCCTCGAACACCGGCTCGGCTCGCTTTTCGCCGATGCCTTCCCGCGCCTGCAGATCGACGCCGAGGTCGCGGCCGTAGCAAGTGAGCCGCGGGCGCTGGATCTTGGCGAGCTGGAGGCGATCCGCGACTCGCTGGCAACGCGGATCGGTGCAGCGCAGCGCCAGCTGCAGGAGCGCGCCGAACTGGAGACCCGCAACCGCGAGCTGCTGGAGCAGATGCTCGCGGCGCCGGCCGACCACAAGTGGCTGCGGATCTCGCGCGCCGACGTCGGCGAGCCCGGCTGCGGCCACTGGCATTCCCGGCCTCGCCTCGGCGTGCTCGGCATGCTGATGGGCTGGTGGCGGGTCAGGGTCTCCTCTGGATGCCCGTTACCCGGGCGGCTTGCGGCCGTTGAGCGAGAGACGTAAGGCAGACGAGCGCCCGCCCGCCCCGTGGGGGTCGTTCCCGCTTGCCGAGCTGACCGTGCTCGCCGGCATCGTCTGCCTGGTGGTCGGGGTCGTGAGCAGGAGCCCGACCACGATCGGCGTCGGTGTCGTGCTGGCCGGCCTCGGCGGCCTCGAGGTCTCCGCCCGCGAGCATTTCGCCGGCTACCGCTCGCACACGACCCTGCTCGCCGGCACCGCCTTCGTCCTGGTGACCGGCGCCCTTTTCTACCTGGCAGGCCTGATCCTCGCGGTCTGCCTAGCCGCCGGCGCGATCGTCTTCGTCGCCTCTTTCTACGCCCTGCGCCGCGCCTTCCAGAAGGCCTCTGGCGGCCTCTCGTTCAAGGCCGGTGGCCTGAGAGGCTGAGGGCCGAGAGGCCATCCCGGTAGGGCCGGAACGTCTTGTACTTTTTCGTCGACGCCTCTCGGGCGTCAGCGCTACCGCGATCCACCGAAAAAGTTAAGTGGAGGCCCTGCCGGGATGGCCTCTCAGACCAATACAGCGTCTCTGGACCTCGGACTGAGCGCACTGGTCAGCAGCGCTCGTTGACGCGGCGTGAGCGTGCCGACCCGCTTGTTCTCGCTGAGAGCGACGGCCTGCAGCAGCTTGCGTGCGCGCGTGCGGCCCCAGCGGCGCTGGCTGGTCAGCAGCTCGGCCAGGGTCATGCTCTCGGTCTCCCAAGGGCAATCCCGGATCACCTCGGACACGTCGACTTCACCCCGCCCGATCGATCGCTTCAGCTCCGCCCTGGCGAGCCGCACTCGATTGGCGCGGGCCAGCGCCTGCATGTGCTGCGGGGTCTGGGCCGCAGTTGCGGTCGTCAAAGCAGGGGCGATCGATACAGCTTCCACTGGGACTCCTCCCTCTTGGGGTTTGATGACTGGTTTCGCGGCCGACGAAGCTGCCCGGCGCGGCTGAGTGAACCCACCGCCGCCGCCTCCTCCTGTCCTGGATGCGGCCGGCGCGAGAGGGCAAGCTATGCGCTCGGGGCGGCAAGCGTCAACCCGCATTCAGCGAAGAGGCGCCGGCCCGTTCGCTAAGAGCATCTTTTTCCCGACCCTCATTGCCTTGTCCGGATTTGGACAAGGCGGAAACTACCCCTGCGGGGGTATGCATAGTCACTCACGTACGTGGAAGCTCAGGAAAGTCCTCAATGGTGCGGGAGATCGTCTCCAGCGCCCGGTCCAGGTGCTGGCGCTCGTGGGTTGCCATCAAGCTGGTCCGCAGCAGGGCGCCGGCCGGCGGTACGGCGGGGTGGATCGCGACGTTCGTGTAGACGCCGGCCTCGAACAGCGCCTTCCAGAGCAGCACTGCCTGCCAGTCGTCGCCGACCATGACCGGCACCACCGGGGTGGTGGCCGTGGCACCGTCGGGCAGCGTGCCGGGCTCGACCACCTTCAGGCCCAGCCCGCGCAGCCCTTCGCGCAGGTAGGAGGCGTTGCCGAGCAGCGTCTCGAACAGCTCCGGACCCTCGGAGCGGATCACCCGCAGCGCCGCCAGGGCGGCGCCAACCGCCGCCGGCACCGCCGAGGCGCTGAAGATGAATGAGCGCGAGGAGATCCGCAGGTACTCGATCACGTCGGCGGGGCCGACGATGAAGCCGCCGCAAGAGGCGAGGCTCTTGGAGAAGGTCCCCATCCGCAGGTCGACCTCGTCCTCGAGCCCGAACAGCTCGCAGGCGCCAGCGCCGCGCGCCCCAAGCACGCCGGCCCCGTGCGCCTCGTCGACCATCAGCCGCGCCCCGTGGCCGCGGCAGAGCTCGACGATCCGTGGCAGGTCGCAGACGTCCCCCTCCATCGAGAAGACGCCGTCGACCACTACCAAGATGCCGCCGCCGTCCTCGCCGGCTCGCTGCAGCATCTTCTCCAGCTTCTCCATCCGGTTGTGGCGGAAGGGACGCAGCTTCGCTCCGGAGAGCTTGCAGCCGTCGAGGATCGAGGCGTGGTTGCCGGAATCGCAGATCACCGTGTCGCCCGGCTCGAGGATGGCCCCCAAGCAGCCGACGTTTGCCTGGTAGCCCGTCGTGAAGGCGAGGGCGTCCTCGCTCTGCATCCACTCCGCGATCTCGCGCTCGAGCTCGACGTGCAGGGGCGTCGTGCCGTTCATGAAGCGCGAGCCGGTCAGCGCCGTTCCGTAGGCCTCGAGCGCTTCGCGCGCCCCCCCCTTGACCCGGCTGTCTCCAGTCAGGCCGAGGTAGTTGTTGGAGCCGAGCATCACCACCTCGTGGCCCTCGACCTCCATGATCGGCCCGGCCTCGGACTCGATCAGGCGGAAGTAGGGGAGGAGGTCGTGCTGCTTGGCCGCTTCGAGCTGCTCGAGCCGGTCGTGGCTGCGGGCCTTCTCGAAGACGTCGACGGGGGCCTTCGCGGTTTCGCTCATGTGCAAAGTGTAGGTTCAGCTTCCCGTGTCAAGCGTCGAAATTCGCTCCGTCGGCTCCCGCCGTGACCTGAAGCGATTCGTCAAGGTCCCGTTCGGGCTTCACCGCGACAGCCCACAGTGGGTGCCGCCGCTGATCTTCGAGCGGATGGAGTTCCTCGATCCCAAGAAGAACCCCTACTTCGAGCACGCCGAGGCGGAGTACTTGATCGCCGAGCGCGACGGCGAGCCGGTGGGCCGCATCAGCGTCCAGGTCGACTCGCGCTGGGACGAGTTCCAGGGTGGGAGCGACGCGATGTTCGGCTTTTTCGAGAGCAGCGACGATCCCGAGGTGGCGAGCGCTCTGCTGGACGCGGCCACCGAGTGGGCCCGCGCCCGTGGCCGCTCACGCCTGCTCGGCCCGATGGACTTCACCACCAACGACGAGATCGGGATCCTGATCGAGGGCTACGAGCTGCGGCCGCTGATCCTCGAGCCCTGGCACCCGCCCCACTACAGGGAGCTGATCGAAGCGCAGGGCTTTGGCAAGGCGATGGACGTGCTGATGTGGGAACTGGAGTTGGGCAGCCTCAAGGAGGGCGAGCGCTTCGACCCCTCGATCCACGCCGCCGCCGAGAAGGCCCTGCACGACGAAGGGATCGTCATCCGCAACCTGCGCAAGCGCGAAATGACGGACGAGGTCCGCCGCTTCACGGATGTCTACAACGAGGCCTGGGGGAGCAACTGGGGCTTCGTGCCGATCACCGACGCCGAGGTCGAGTTCCAGGCCAAGAACCTGAAGCAGGTGCTCGACGAGGAGTGGGCTTTCATGGCCGAAAAGGACGGCGAGGTGATTGGCGCCGCGCTGACCCTCCCCGACATCAACCAGGTGATGGCGAAGCTGAACGGCCGCCTGCTGCCCTTCGGCTGGCTCAGGTTCCTGCTCGGCAAAAAGAAGATCGACCGCCTGCGCGTCCTCGCCCTGGGCGTCAAGCACGACTACCGCCATAGCGGCGTCGCCGCCGGCCTCTACCTCAAGCACCTCGAGACCGCAGGCAAGCCCGGCGCGATCGAAGGTGGCGATATGGGCTGGATCCTGGAGACCAACAAGCCGATGAACAGGGCTATGGAAGGGATGGGCGGCAAGATCGTCAAGAAATACCGGATTTTCGAGAAGCCGATCGACGTCGCCCCGGGCCAGTCTCTTTAGGCGCAAGTTCCGGGAACCTGGCCGGTTGGCGCTGGTCGCATCGCTACAGTCGGCGGGGTGAGCGAGTTTGAGCTGGAGCCGGTCCGAGTCCGAGTCCTGCCGCACGACGGTGCCGGTGCGCTTGTCCTTCGCAACGAGGCCCGAACCGCCGCATTGGCGGCTGCCGGCGGTGTCCTGGCGGGCGCCGCGACCGTCGCGGTGGTTCGCGCGGTGGGCGCCGTGGCGAAGAAGTCGCAGGGGCAACTGCCGCGCCGGAACCGTCAGCCGAAGGTCGTGGCAAGCAGGTCCTTTCTCGTAGACGTGCACCTGCTCGGTCGTTGACGCAGTTCGAGGCAGAGGCTCGCCCCCCGTCCCCGTTCCGGTTGCCCGCCTACAGCAGCGAGGACAGGGTGATGCGGGTCAGCGGCGGCATCGTCTCGCGGCTCTTGCGGGTCGAGGAGAGCCCTGTCCTGGTGCATGCCTGGCAGCCACAGGCGGATCGGGTCATGCTGCGGGCGGAGCCGGTCGACACCGCCGCGCTGGAGCCGCCGCGCTTGCTCTCTCTGCCACCCAGCCGCCCGGCCGGCCCGACCCAGCTCCGCCTGGCGGTGGAGCGGATGCGCTTCGCGCTTGGCGTCGATGACGATCTCGCCGAGTTCTACCGGCGCTTCCGCCGCGATCCGCTGCTCGGGCCGCTGCTGCGCCGTCGCCCCCACCTGCGCCCGCGGCGCCGGCCCTGGGCCTGGGAGGCGTTGGCCTGGGCCGTGGTCAAGCAGCTGATCGAGGCCGAGCGGGCGGCCCGCATCCAGCGCCGCATCGTCGGCCGCTGGGGTTCGCGACTGGGGCGGGACCGGGAGGCGTTGCGCGACGTGCCGGGACCGGAGACGATCGCCGGCCGGGCGCCGGCCGAACTGACCGCGATGGATCTATCGCCGGGCCGTTCGCTGGCCCTGCGCGCCGTCGCCCGCGAGATCGCCGCCGGCCGCTGCGACCCCGCCGACCCCGCCGACGATCGGCGACTGCTCGCCGTGCCCGAG
>DATIPC010000023.1:0-13907 GCA_035472395.1 Solirubrobacterales bacterium | reverse complement strand
GAAGGCGTTTGCGCGTTGCGGGGTGCACGGGATGACGGCAATCACGGCGGTCACCGTGCAGAACACGGTCGAGGTGCGGGCCGTGGAGGCCGTGGCGCCGGAGACGATCGTCGCGCAGATTCGGGCGGTGGCCGAGGACATCGGCGTCGACGCGGTGAAGATCGGGATGCTCGGCACGGCGGAAACGGTGAGGGCCGTGGTCGAGGCGCTCGACCTCGTCGGCGAGGCCCCGGTCGTCGTCGACCCGGTGATGGTCGCCGAGAGCGGCGCCGTGCTGCTCGACGAGGAAGCGAGGACGGTGCTGGTGGAGCGGCTGCTGCCGCTGGCCACGATGGTCACCCCGAACATCCCCGAGGCGAAGGCGCTGAGCGGGGCGGGGGAGGGCTGCTCGCAGGAGGACCTGGCGCGCGAGGTGCTGGCGCTGGGGCCGCGAGGGGTGGTGGTCACCGGTGGCCATAGCGAGCGGCTGGTCGACCTGTTCTTCGACGGCTCCGAGGCGGCGGCGATCGGCGGTGAGCGCCACGGAAATGGCGCCTCGCACGGCTCCGGTTGCACCCACTCATCGGCGCTGGCCGCGTCCCTCGCGTGGGGCGAGACCCCGCTCGAAGCGGCGCGCAAGGCACGCGAGGTCGCCTCCGCCGCGGTTGCTGCCGGCCTCCACGACATCGGTGCTGGCCCCGGCCCGGTCGACGTATTCGACCTGACGGGTAGATTTTGCCCATGAGCACGAACGGCTCCACCTCGACCAAGCTCCCCCGTCCTCGCTCCAGCGTCGTCTTTGACGGCCCCGAGCGCGCCCATGCGCGCGCCTACATGAAGGGGATCGGGTTCGACGACGACGCGCTGAGCCGGCCGACGATCGGCATCGCCAACACCTGGACGGAGGCGATGCCGTGCAACTTCCACCTGCGTGGGCTCGCCGAGCACGTCAAGCAGGGCGTGCGCGCTGCCGGTGGCACGCCGATGGAGTTCAACACCGTCGCCGTCTCCGATGGGATCTCGATGGGAACCCAGGGGATGAAGGCCTCGCTGATCAGCCGCGAGGTGATCGCCGACTCGATCGAGCTGATGGCCCGTGGCTACCAGTTCGACGCGATCGTCGCGATCTCGGCCTGCGACAAGACGATCCCGGGCTGCGCGATGGCGCTGGCCAGGCTCGACGTGCCCTCGGTCCTGCTCTACGGCGGCTCGATCGCCCCCGGCCGCTGGCAGGGTCGCGACGTGACCATCCTCGACGTCTTCGAGGCGGTTGGCGCTCACGCCGCCGGTGATCTGACCGACGAGGAACTGCACGAGCTGGAGGGCGTGGCGAGCCCCGGCGCCGGGGCCTGCGGTGGCCAGTTCACGGCCAACACGATGGCCTGCGCGTTCGAGGCGCTGGGGATCAGCCCCGGCGGCTCGGCGATGGTGCCCGCCGAAGACGACGACAAGGGAACCGTCGCCGAGAAGATCGGCGAGCTGGTGATGCGGGTCCTGGTGGAGGATTTGAGGCCGAGCCGGGTGATCACCCGGGACTCGCTGGAGAACGCGATCGCCTGCGCCTGCGCCTCGGGCGGCTCCACCAACGTCGTCCTGCATCTGATCGCCCTCGCCCACGAGGCCGGGATCGAGCTGGACATGGATGACTTCGAGCGGATCTCGCGCAGCACCCCGCTGCTGGCGGACCTGAAACCGGGCGGTCGCTTCGTCGCCACCGATCTCTATCGCGCCGGCGGCGTTCCGCTGATCCTCGCGCGCCTCGCCGAGGCCGGCATCCTGCATGGTGGCGCGATCACGGTCAGCGGCCGCACGATCGGCGAAGAGGCCGAAGCGGCAAGCGAGGCGGAGGGACAGGAAGTGGTGCGGCCGCTCTCGGACCCGCTCAAGACCGAAGGCGGCCTGGCGATCCTGCGCGGCAACCTTGCCCCCGAGGGCGCCGTGGTCAAGCTGGCGGGGACGGAGCGCGTCAAGCAGGTCGGTCCGGCCCGCGTCTTCGAGTCCGAAGAGGATTGCTTCCGTGCCGTCAAGCAGCAGTCGATCCGCGCCGGTGACATCGTCGTGATCCGCAACGAGGGCCCGGTGGGCGGTCCCGGCATGCGGGAGATGCTGCAGGTGACGGCGGCGATCGTCGGCGAGGGCCTGGGCGAGGAGGTTGCGCTGCTCACCGACGGCCGCTTCTCCGGCGCCACCCGCGGCCTGATGGCCGGCCACGTCGCCCCCGAGGCGGCCAAGGGCGGGCCGATCGCGGCGATCCGCGAGGGCGACGAGATCAGCCTCGACGTCGCCGCCCGCCGTCTCGACGTGGCGCTCTCCGACGAGGAGATCGCCAGGCGCGTCGCGGAGTACGAACCGCCGCCGCCGCTCTATGAGCGCGGTGTGATGGCCAAGTACGCGGCGACGGTGAGCTCGGCCGCCCAGGGCGCGATCACCAGTTAGACGGTCGATCCAGGGCCTTGCAGATAGGGAGAAGCCTGGCCGGCCCGCGGGCGAATTGATGTCGCACGCGCGCTATCGCGCACTTAGCGACTGAGACTGAGCGCGGCTACGCCGCGCAGAGACAGATTGCATAGCAACCGCTTCGCGACATTCGCCCGCGGGCCGGCCAGGCTTCTCCCCTCCGCACGCCCCCCAAACGGCCAAGGTTGTGAGCGCGGTTTCAGGGTTCTCAAGCTTGAGAGGAAGTTTCAAGCCGAGGCGGCGCCTCGGAAGTAGTTATTCGAAGCTCGGTGTGCTTGGTGGGGATGGCGGGTGCACCTCTGTGGGAATGTCGCGAAGCGGCGGAAATGCAATCCGGCATCTGCGCGGCGAAGCCGCGCACCAAGTTCACCCAAGAGCTTCGCTCTTGGGTGTCAATTCCCGCAGAGGCGCACTCGCCATCCCTGCAATCGGCCAGAGCCTTTCTAGTCCAAGAACTCGTCGATCAGCGCGTTGAAGCGGGACGGTCGCTCGAGCTGTGGAAGGTGCCCGGTTCGCTCGAAGATCTCGAGGCGCGAGTCGGCGATCAGGCGGTGGTAGCCGATCGCCGCCTCGACCGGGACGATCCGGTCCTTCAGCCCCCAGACGACCGTAGTCGGGATCTCGATCTCCGGCAGGCGGTCGCGGCTGTCATAGCCGACGATCGAGCGGGCCGCCGCGGCGAAGCCGGGAGCCCGGATGGAGGGTTCGATCTGCTCCCAGAGCAGCTCCGGGCGGAGGCGGTCCGGGTAGTTGACGAGGCTGCCGAAGCCAACCTGACGGCTGCGACGGCGGGAGAGGAAGTGCACGCTCGGGTGCCCGAGCAAGACCACGGCGGCGGCCTCGACCAGGCGCACGAAGGCGGTCGTTTCCCTTCCCCGCGTCTCGGCGAAGCTGATTCCCGCGGCGGAGACGAGGACGAGCCGCTCGAAGCGGGACGGCTGTTCGATCACGGCCTCGGTGGAGGCGAAGCCGCCCATCGAGTTGCCGACCAGCGCCGCGACCCGGTCGATGCCGAGCTTCTCGCAGAAGTCGTGGATCAGCCGCCCGTAGCTGGGCATGTCGATTGGCCAGGAGGGCATCGGGCTGTTGCCGAAGCCGGGCAGGTCAAGCGCGATCGCGCGGTGGGTGCGGCCGAAGTGGGGGAGGTTCTCGAGCCAGTTGCGCCAGCAGCCGGCTATCCCGTGCACGAAGAGGATCGGCTCGCCCTCGCCGATCTCTACGTAGTTCACCTCGGCGCCCGGCAACTCGATCCGGTGCAGGTGCTGGCGCCAGTCGATCTTCAGCCACTCGGGGTCGGGGTTGCCGTAGTCGGCGGCGGGAAATACCGCCGAATCGCCGGCAATCGCCTCAGGCATATCCCATGCGTTCCAGGATCGGTATCTCCCGTATCTGGGGGGGCTGCAGGTGGTCCCAGAGGATGCCGCGGGGGCGCTCGTACTGCCTCTCGACCTCGATCACCGCGCGCGGGGTGGCGATCAGATCGACCGGCAGGTCGTGGGAGATCACCGGCAGGTGGCTGCGCAGGATCTGGATCGGGTGGACGGTGGTGGCGATCGTCGTGTGGTCGTCGATCTTGCCGGCGTCGATCAGGATCCCGTACTCGAGGTCGCTGTAGCCGCCGCCCTTGCCGATCCGCGCCCCGCTGAGATTGACCGCGACCGAGCCGCAGAGGACGAAATCGATCTCGGGCAGGTCGTCGAGGGCGACCACGCGGCCGTGCTTGAGCGCGCCCTTGATCGTCGCCGCCTCTTTCATCGCGGTCTTCGAGAGTCGCTTTGGCTCAAGCACGCGGAAGGGGTGTGGGTCGCGCAGGCGCGGCACCGCCATGATCACTGTCTTGCCTTCCTCCAGGGCCATGCGGCGGGCGTGCGTCTGGGGCGAGTCGGGGTTCGCCTTGATCACCCGCGCCCGCTTCCAGAGGCGATTGCCGGCGAGCTTCTCCGCCGCCAGCTTCGCGCCGGCGAAGTTGGGGATGCGGCCCTCGGCACCGGGAAAGCGGGATACGCCCTCCCGATCCATCGCCTTCCAGACCTCCTTGCGAACCTCGTCCTTGGAGCGCACGACGGGAAACATATCCGCCGAGGACGGTCCAGCCGCCGGACTCGCACGTAGATTTGCAGCTGAGATGTCCGTCCAGCCGATTGATCCGAATGCTTAAACTTTTCGCAGGTCGATTCGAGGCATGCCCGATGGCGAGCCCACGAGAGAGCTGAGAGAGCTGATGGGTCGCAAGACGCAAATCGCAATCGTCACCGGTGTTCTGGTGCTCGTCCTTGGAGCGATCGGCGCCTACGCTTACGACAGCTCCCAGGACGACAAGATCGCCGACGGGGTGACGATTGGCGGCGTCGACGTCGGCGGGATGACCGAAGCAGAGGCGAAGCAGGCGGTGAGGCAGGAACTGCTGGCGCCGCTGCGCCACTCGCTGAGGGTCGGCTACGACGGCGAGAGCTGGGCCCTCGAGGGCAAGAGCCTGCGCGTGCACGCCGACCTCGACGGGGCGGCCGAGGAAGCGCTCGCCGCCAGCCGCGACGCGTGGCTGCCCGGTCGCCTTGTCCGCTATGTCGGCGGCGGCAGCATCGATGAGAACGTGCCGGCCGGCGTCACCTACTCACAGCCCGCGGTCAACCGCTTCGTGCGCCATGTGGCCAGCGCCGTCAACCGCGAACCGCGCGACGCGGCGGTGGACGCAAGCGGGGACTCGCTCAGCGTGGTGTCGGCGGAGAATGGCCGCAAGCTGCGCGACAACCTGCTGACCCGCCAGCTCGACGCGGCGGTGCTCAACGCCGGCGCCGACCACACGATCGCTGCGCGCACGCACTCGACCAAGCCGGAAGTGACGACGAAGGAAGTGGCGGCCGCCTACCCGACCTACCTGACCCTGGATCGCTCCACTTTCACCCTGCGCTTCTGGAAGAACCTGAAGCTGGTCAAGTCCTACACCGTCGCGGTCGGCCAGGAAGGCCTCGAAACCCCCGAAGGCCTCTACGACATCCAGGAAAAGCAGGAAAACCCCTCGTGGCACGTACCCAACTCGGCCTGGGCGGGCGATCTGGCCGGCCAGGTGATCCCGCCGGGTCCCGAGGACCCGATCAAGGCGCGCTGGATGGGAATCTTCGAAGGCGCCGGCATCCACGGCACCGAAGAGACCGAATCGCTCGGCAGCGCTGCTTCTCACGGCTGCGTGCGGATGTCGATCCCGGACGTGATCGATCTCTACGACCGGGTCGAAGTCGGAACCCCGATCTACATCGGGTAGCGCAGGCTCTGGGCACTGGGTGGCGAATCTGATCGGGATGAATTGGGACGAGGCCCTGGCCGGATATGACCGTGACCTGTTGGCGCGCAGCATGGCCGAGCGCACCCGCCGTGCCTACGGGGTCGATCTCGGCCAGTTCGTCGCCTGGGCGAAGACGCGTGGGCTGACACCGGGGGAGGTTCGCCATCGCGACGTGCGGCGCTACGGCGCCGGGCTGTCCTCGGATCGCGCCGCGCCGGCGACCGTGGCTCGAAAGCTCGCCGCGATCCGCGGCCTCTTCGACTTCCTCGTCCGCACCGAGCGGGTCGGGCAGAACCCGGCCGACCTCGTCTCCAGCCCGAAGCGCGAAGAGAAGCTGCCGCGGGTCTTGAATGGTGAGCAGGTGCGGGTGTTGCTGGAGGGGATCCCGGCGCGCACGCCGCTGGAGCTGCGCGATCGCGCGATGCTGGAGCTGGCCTACTCGTGCGGCCTGCGCTGCGAGGAGATCATCAACCTCGACACCGACTCCTACGGCTTCGAGACCGAGCAGCTGCGGGTGCTCGGCAAGGGCTCCAAGGAGCGGCTGCTGCCCGTCGGCGAGCCCGCCCAACGGGCGCTGCGCCGCTATCTGGAGCGGGGGCGACACGCCCTCGCGGCCGACCCGCGCGAGAAGGCGCTGCTCCTCTCCAAGAGCGGACGCCGCCTCTCCAGCTCCGACGTCACCCGCCGTCTGGGCCTCTGGGTGCGCGAGGCGGCGCTTGCCAACGGCGTTTCGCCGCACTCGCTGCGCCACAGCTTCGCCACCCACCTGCTGGAAGGGGGAGCCGACCTGCGCACGATCCAGGAGCTGCTCGGCCACGCATCGATCTCCACCACGCAGGTTTACACTCGTGTCGACGCCGCTCGCCTTCGGGAGGCCTACGCTGCGACCCATCCGCGTGCCTGACGCCCAAACGATGCCCCAGCGGCCATAGAATCGAGCGAATTCCATGGAAACCGGCGTAAAAGAGGTGGAGCTGCGCGATCTGTGGCGCCGCTACAAGGACGACGGCGATAACAAGGCGCGGGAGCGCCTCGTCGTCGCCTACTCGCCGCTGGTCAAGTTCGTCGCCGGTCGTCTCGGCGCCGGTCTGCCGTCCCACGTCGAGGACGCCGACCTGATCTCCTACGGCCTGATGGGCCTGATCGGCTCGATCGAGCGCTTCGAGCCCGAGCGCGGGATCAAGTTCGAGACCTTCGCGATGACCCGGATCCGCGGCGCGATCATCGACGAGCTGCGCTCGCTGGACTGGGTGCCGCGGTCGGTGCGCTCGCGGGCGCGTGAGATCGAGGCGGCGCAGGCCAAGCTCGAGCACGAGCTGCAGCGGGCGCCGACCGAGGCCGAGCTGGCGGCAAAGGTCGGCCTGACCGAAGAGGAGCTGCAGACCGCGCTGCTGGAGATAGCCAACTCCTCCGTCTACGCGCTGGACGAGCTCTGGACGATCTCCGACTCCTCCGGCGACGCGGTCTCCCTGCTCGACACGATCTCCGACCCGCGCGCCGAAGATCCGCAGGAATCCCTCGCCAGCAGTGAGATCAAGGACCGCCTCACCGAGTCGATCGCCGGGCTGCCAGAGCGCGAGCAGCTCGTCGTCGCTCTCTACTACTACGAGAACCTCACCCTGCGCGAGATCGGCGAGGTCCTCGGGGTCACCGAGTCGCGGGTCTCCCAGCTTCACACCAAGGCCGTGATGCGGTTGAAGTCCTCTTTACAGGAGGTCTAACCGCGGTCTAATCTCGTTGCGTGCCTCACAAGGCCGCAGACCGGATTCGCAACGTTGCCCTGATCGGGCACCGGGGCTGCGGCAAGACGAGCCTGCACGAGGCGCTCCTGTTCGAGGCGGGGGCGACGCGACGCCTGGGCAGCGTGGTCGACGGCAGCACCGTCTCCGACAGCGAGCCGGACGAGCAGGCGCGCGAGATGTCGATCGGCGCCTCCGTCGCCGGCTTCGAGCACGACGGGCGCGAGATCAACCTGATCGACACCCCGGGCGAGCCCAGCTTCGTCGCCGACGCGGCGGCGGCGCTGCGCGTGGCCGATGCGGCGGTCCTCGTCGTCAACGGCGTCGCCGGGGTCGAGGTGCAGACCGAGCGGCTCTGGCACCGCGCCGACGAGGAGGGGCTGGCGCGGCTGGTCTTCGTCAACATGCTCGACCGCGAGCGGGCCGACTTCTTCGCCGTCCTCGACTCGCTCAAGAGTGCCTTCGGCCCGCACGTGGTCGCCACCGAGATCCCGATCGGCGCCGAGCACGAGGTCCGCGGCGTGATCGACCTGATCGACCTCGAGGCGTTCGTCTACGAGGGGGCTGGGCAGGGCAACGCGGAACAGGTCGAGATCCCCGCTGAGCTGCGCGCCCAGGCCGAGGAGTACCGCGAGAAGCTGATGGACGAGGTGGCGGAGAGCTCCGACGAGCTGATGGAGCGCTACCTCGACGGCGAGGAGATCGACCACGCGGAGATCGTCGGCGTGCTGAAGCAGGGCGTAACCGCCGGGCGCGTCTTCCCCGTCACCTGTGGCGTGGCCACGCGGAACCTGGGCACCAACCGCCTGCTCGGGGCGCTGGTCGAGGACCTGCCCTCGCCGGCGATGCGCGGCGCGGTGACCGCGCTGGGAGAGGATGGGGAGGGGGTGGAGGTCGAGCCCGACGAGGACGGCCCGCTCCTCGCCTACGTCTTCAAGACCCTTGCCGATCCCTACGCCGGGCGGATCAACCTCCTTCGCGTCTTCCGCGGCACGCTGCGCTCCGATTCCCACGTCGTCAACGTGGCCCGGCGGGCAAAGGAGCGGATCGGGCAGCTCGGCCGGCCGCTCGGCAGCGAGCTGACGCCGGTGACGGAGTTGGGCGCGGGGGAGATCGGCGCGGTCGCCAAGCTGAAGCAGACGCAGGCCGGCGACGTCCTCTGCCAGCAGGAGGAGGAGATCGCGTTCCGCCCGCTGGACCTGCCGGCGCCGGTGATGGCCTTCGCCTATGAGCCGAAGTCGAAGGGCGACGAGGAGAAGGCGGCGGCAGCGGTGCGGCGGCTGAGCGAGGAGGACCCGACGCTGGACGTGCACCGCGACCCGCAGACCGGCGAGCAGATCGTCGCGGGGCTGACCCAGATCCACGTCGAGGTGATCGTCGAGCGGATGAAGCGCCGCTTCGGCGCCGAGGTCGAGCTGCACCCGCCACGCGTCCCCTACCAGGAGACGATCCGAGAGCCGGCCGAGGCGCACGCTCGCTACAAGAAGCAATCCGGCGGGCGCGGCCAGTTCGCCGACTGCCGGATCGAGATCGAGCCGGCGGAGGAGGGGGTGGGGCTCGAGTTCGTCAACAAGATCAAGGGGGCGGCGATCCCCGGCAGCTTCATCCCGGCGGTCGAGAAGGGGGTGGTGGAGGCGATGCGGCACGGCACCGTCGCCGGATACCCGGTCAAGGGCGTGCGGGTGCGGCTCCTCGACGGCAAGCACCACGACGTCGACTCCTCCGAGATGGCTTTCAAGGTGGCCGGGTCGATGGCCTTCAGAGAGGCGATGGAGGCCGCGGACCCTGTCCTCTTGGAGCCGATCGTGCGGCTCGTCGTGTGCTGTCCCGAGGACGTCGTCGGCGACGTGATCGGCGACCTCAACTCGCGGCGCGGGCACCCGCTGGGGATGGAGCCGAAGGGGACGGCGACCGAGGTAAAGGCGGAGGTGCCGATGGCCGAGGTGCTCGACTACGCGCCCGACCTGCGCTCGATCAGCGGCGGGCGGGCCGATTTCACGCTGGAGTTCGAGCGCTACGAGCCGGTTCCACCCAACCTCGCCGAGAGGATCGTTGCAGAGTCTGGGGCAGGCGCCGAGGCGGCGGCGTAGCCACTTTGGGCCGCTGGTAATTTGGGGGCGTGAGCTCCGACGAGACCTGCGCGGTATGTGGCCGCACGATCCTGGCCGGCGAGCGCACCCGCAGCTACATGAGCCCCAAGGACGGCCCGCGGCTGGTCTGCGATCTCTGCCGCGGCCGCGCCGAGCGACTCGGTTGGGTCGACCCGGCGGCTCCGGGCGCCAACGTCGGCCGCCGCCCCCAGCCAGAGGTCTCCGAGTCCCCGCGGGGGCGGCTGGAGCGGGCCGTGGATCGCTTCAACGCGAGCGACGCCGCGCGCACAGTCGCCGGGTTGATGCGGACGCTGAGGGAGCCACGGGTGTCGATCGGGGCCGCCGCCGGCTCGCCCAGCGAAGTGCGGATCACGGTTGCCTGGGAGCTCTGCTGGTACCAGTGGGGAGTTGACCTGGGCGATGAGATGCGCGCCGTCTTCCAGCTCGACAAGGGGGTTGAGATCGAGCAGCTCGACGGCTCCGCCCGACAGTGGAACGCGAGGGCCGGCGACGGCGGCCAGCTTGCGCTCGGCGTCTCGACGGGGAAGCGCGCCCGTGACGGCGAGCCGGTCGGCTAGGGGCAGGAGATGGAGAAGCTGGTTGTGAACGTCGATGGCGGCGCCCGCGGCAATCCTGGCCCGGCCGCGATCGGGGCGGTGGTGCAGAGCGCCGACGGCGAGGTGCTGGAGGAGCGCGGCGAGCGGATCGGAACCGCGACCAACAACGTCGCCGAGTACCGGGCGCTGCTGCTCGGAATCGAGCGGGCGGCCGCGCTGGGGGCCGGAGAGGTGGAGCTGGTCGGCGACTCGGAGCTGATCGTGCGCCAGGTGAAGGGCGAGTACAAGGTCAAGGACGCGACACTGCGCGGGCTTCACGCAGAGGTGAAGCGGGCGCTGCGACCCTTCGAGAGCTGGTCGATCCGCCACGTGCGCCGCGAGCACAACGCCGAGGCCGACCGCCTCGTCAACGCAGCTTTGGACGGCAATGGCTGAGCCGATCGATCCCCGGGTCGACATCGGCCACGTCCACCTCAAGGTGGCCGACCTCGACCGGGCGCTGGACTTCTACTGCGGTGTGCTCGGCTTCGAGCTGCAGCAGCGGATCGGCGACGAGGCCGCCTTCGTCTCGGCCGGCGGCTACCACCACCACATCGGTCTCAATACCTGGCACTCGAAGGGCGCCCCACCGCCACCCGCCACGAGCACCGGCCTCTTCCACCTCGCAATCCGCTACCCGGACCGCCGCTCCCTCGCCGACGCGCTGCGCCGCCTCTCGCAGGCCGATATTCCGCTGAGCGGCGCCTCCGACCACGGGGTCAGCGAGGCCCTCTACCTGAGCGACCCCGACGGCAACGGCATCGAGCTCTACTGGGACCGGCCGCGCGAGGAGTGGCCGCACACCGCGGATGGCGAGGAACTCACGATGGTCACCAAACCACTCGACCTCCGCGACCTCCTCCATGAGCTGGGCTCTTAGAGATAGAATCGCCCCCGCGCGGCTGTAGCTCAGCTGGCTAGAGCGTCTGCTTGCCATGCAGAAGGTCGAGGGTTCGAATCCCTTCAGCCGCTCTTACGAGAAGCCCCGCTCAGGCGGGGTTTTTCGCTGTTCGGGACGGGCTAGGCTGCGGCCGTGACTGCTTGATTTGAGGCTTCGCTGCCCGTTGCTGCCCAATCAGAGGCGGCGACGATGCCATCCAGGGCCGCGCCGTGGTCGGTCTTGGAGGCGATCACCTGGGCGTAGAGGCCGAGGGTCATCTTCGGGTCGTTGTGCCCCGCCTGTGCCATGACGTACGGTACATCGGCCCCTGCGGCGAGCAGGAGGGAGATGAAGGTTCGGCGCAGCGAGTGCGGCGTCACGTCCGGTATCGGCTCCCGTCTCGCCGCCCGCAAATCAGCGTTGGCGAGCTTCGCCGACGAGTCCAGAAAGCGATTGCGGACGTTGGAGGGGTTGTCTCGCTTGCCCTCGCTGGTCGGGAAGACGAAATCCCCCGGCTTGGAGTACGGGCTGCGAGCCCGGTACTCGGCGAGCAGCCCTTGCAGCGCCGGGGTCACGTCAACCTCGCGGATCCCTGCCTCGGTCTTCGATGCTGCGATCCGCATACCCGATCCTGCTGACGCTCCCGGCGCTGGCGAACTTGGTGCTAGCCGACTCCCGCAGTCTGGTCGGCTGTGTCACGCTCGCCCGCGCCGTCCGCGATCTGGCCAGGGAGGGCTTGTTGCTCAGCAACGGGCTCTTTGTCCTGCCGAGCAAACCGGCACTTCACGTCAATCGTCTGTTGGGGGTGAGGTGATGGACTCCCGTCTAGTCGCGCGGCGCTTCGGGCGAATCTGCGCAGCGCCCGCAGCCTGGCCGACCACAGCCAGGAAGAGCTAGGGCTGCTGGCCTCACTGCACCGGACTGAGATTGGGCTGTTGGAGCGCGGCGCACGCTGCCCTCGCATCGACACCCTTCTCAAACTCACCGGCTCGCTTGAAGTCCCGACCGACGAGCTGCTTGAGGGGATGCGCTGGACGCCGGGAGGGGTGCAGCTCGGCGCGTTTCGGCTTCCGCCGCAGCCAGGAGGAAGCCAATGACCCGAGCGCAGGTCGCGGAGCAATCGACAGCGGTTTCTCGGGGGTCGAAGTGCCTGGGGGGTGCTTGCTTCCCCGTGGGGGGCAAGCGCAGGCCACAGGGACTCCTTGGGTGCTTGGACCCCCGAGAAGCTGCATCGGTCGCGTTGCCTCGGGTCCGCAAACCGCCAGCGGCTGCTCGGAGGGCCGAGGCTCTCGCAGGGAGGGTGGGGATGCGGCAAGCCCAAGCATCCTCGTCCTGCCTCGGCCCTCCGAGCAGCCGCTGCTTCGGGTCGGATCGCCTCGCCGGGGCAGCGGCTTGTCGGGGGTTGAGGGAGGTCGCGGGAGCAGGGGGTATCGAGCTGGTTCCCCCTGTTTGACGACCTCGGCCCCCGACAAGCCGCTGCCCCCAATCTTGCATCCCCGCAATCCGCTCCTGACGACGTGTCAGAATTGAGTCCATGACCAAGGCCGATCTTCATCAGCTTGTGGACCGCCTGCCGGATCAGGCGGTCGATGGTGCGGCGATCCTGCTCCGCGAGGTAACGGACGGTCGGATCGACCCCGAGCAGGCTTGGTTTTGGACTCAGGAGTGGCAGGAGCGTGAGCGGGAGGCCGACGAAGACCTCGCCGCCGGTCGGGTCACTCGCTTCGAGAGCGATCAGGGCTTCCTAGCGGAGTTGGACGAGCGCACGAAGCCGCTCGATGCCGACGCGTGACGTTCTCGCGCCATTCTGGCGCGATTGGGACAAGCTCACCCCCCAGCAGCAGCGAGCATTCCGCGAGGCCGTGGCGCAATTCATTGACGACCTGTCCAGCGGCGGCCAAGGCTTCCATCCCAGCTCCGGGTCAAGCGCGTCCAAGGGCACCCTGGCGTTTGGGAGATGACCTGGGCCTATGACGGTCGCGCGACCTTCCAGTACGGCGAGGAAGTCCACTCCGGCCAACCGCACGTCATCTGGCGGCGAATTGGCACCCATGCGATCTTCCGTCGCCCCTGATCAGGCTAGGCGGAGGTCCGCTGGTGCCGACGCTCTTCGAAGACGTTCTTTATGAGAGCGCTAGCGAAGATCAAGCAGGCGGAAATGAACGCGTAGTACATCGCCGACCACCAGATCGGCAGGGGCTCGCTGTACTGGTAGTGGTCCGGATAGCCGAAAGGAACCGCGAAGGGAATGGCCAAGAAGGCTATGAGCGCGAATCCGAGCCGCCCCGTTCCCCATCCGAGCAACACTGAGGCAACCGCCCAGATCACTACTGCCAACTCACCGTCTCCGGTGTTGGCATTGAGCAAGATGATGGCGGCGGCTGCGCCAGCCAGATAGGTCAGGATGAAGGCGTTCCGGGTCATCCGCCATAGGTACCCGGAGCAAAGGCTTTTGTTTCGTGCTTTCTCTAAAGAGGGAGCGCGAACGGGCAGCGGATCGGTCTCGCTGCCCAAACGGAGCCGAACCGTGCCTGACGCTGCCCAATCGCCCGACGAAGCAAGTTCAGCTTTTGGCTCTAGATTGGGAAAATGGCTGCGAAGGGGACCGCTTGCCATGCAGAAGGTCGAGGGTTCGAATCCCTTCAGCCGCTTCGCCCGAAAGCCCGCTCTGCAGCGGGCTTTCGTCGTTTAGGCGGGGCGTTCGGGAAATCAAACCACTCCCGCATATCCCCTCCATTTGAGGGACTAGTTGTAATTCCTAAGCACGTTGTTCATCCGGGTCTCCTTGGAGGCTGGAGGTGTCGAAGCCACCAGCACCAAGGAGATGACCGGATGAAGATTCACGCTAACGCGCCCCTCGGCCCGAAGGGCAGGGCGACCATGGTC
>DATIPC010000022.1:0-5636 GCA_035472395.1 Solirubrobacterales bacterium | reverse complement strand
GCGCCGCAGCTGCCGGTCCGCAATAGCGCCCCGGTGACGCAGCCGGTCGCCTTCTCCCCGGACCGGGTGATTGTCGAGTGGGCGGCGGGCGCGAGCCCGACGGAGCGCCGTGCGGCCCGTGAGGAAGCCGACGTCGACTTCACCAGGGATCTCGGCAGTCGCCGCTTCCAGCTGGTCGAGACCGAGCCGGGGCAGACGCCGCGCGAAGCGGTCCGCGAACTGGAGGCGGACCCCGGCGTGGTCCTCGCCGAACGCGACGGATACCTCGGCCTGGACTCGATTCCCAACGATCCCCTGTTCGACCAGCTCTGGGGGCTGCAGAACACCGGGCTGGGCATCGACGGCTTCGAAGGCGCCGTGGCGGGTGACGACATCGATGCGAGCGGTGCCTGGGATCGGACGGTCGGCACTCCGAATACGGTCGTCGCGGACATCGATACCGGCTACCGGTTCGAACACCCGGACCTGGCGAACGTCGCCTGGATCAACCCGGGCGAGACGCTCAACGGCCTCGACGACGACGGCGACGGGATAGTCGACGACGTCCACGGCGCCGACTTCGTCGGTGCCAACGCCGAAGTGCCCGTCGTCGACGGCGACCCCACCGACGACGATCTGGTCGAAGGCGGCCACGGAGTCCACACCGCAGGGACGATCGGCGCCGAGGGGAACAACGGCATCGGCATCACCGGGGTCGCGCAGGACGTCAGCATCATGCCGCTGCGGGTCTGCTCCCATGAACTCTGCCCAGGCTCGGCCGTGGTCGCGGCGATCGGGTACGCCGGCGCTCACGGGGCGCGAGTGGCGAATATCTCGCTGGGGAGCGAAAGCGAGCGCCCCACGATCCGCGACGCCATTGCCGCCACCCCGCAGACGCTCTTCGTCGTCGCGGGGGGCAACCAACACCAAAACAACGAAGTCAAACCCCACTACCCATGCGACTACAACCCGCTCGCCGAAGGGAGAGGCCCGGTCGACAACGTGATCTGCGTCGCCGCTACGGATCAGGCCGACCAGCTGGCCGAATTCTCGAACTGGGGCGCGAAAACCGTCGACCTCGGCGCACCGGGGACCGAGACGCTCAGCACCTACCCGATCACCTATCTGTTCCATGATGGCTTCGAGGTCGACGACTTCGCCACCAAGTGGACCCCTACCGGGCCGGATGGCGGCTTCGCCCGCACCAACGAGCCGCCCCTCACCTCCTACGGGATCGGTGACTCGCCTGGCGCCCCCCCGGCTCCCGGCTCGATCCGGGCCTCGAGGTCGGCTCCCGTCACGATTCCGCCCGGCTTCCAGGAATGTGTCGTGGAAGTGACCCGCAAGGTATCCGGCGGCCCCGTCGCGTGGCTTGACGTCGAACTCGACGGAGAAACGGAATTGGGCTTCGCCAACAACACTTCCGGGCGCATATCCCACCGCCTGCTCCGCGATCTCAGCGGAGGGGGCCAACTGACCATGCACGTCGAATACACGGCCGCCGCAAATCCCCAACCCGGCGATGGTGCCTGGTTCGACGACATCGATCTGTACTGCATCTCGCAGGTGGGTGAACCAGGCGGATACGCCTTTCTGGAAGGCACCTCGATGGCCACCCCACACGTGACCGGCGCGGCCGCCCTGTTGTTCTCCATGAAACCGACCGCGAGCGTGGTCGAAGTGCGGCAGGCGCTGCTCGGCAGCGTCGACCCCGTCTTCTCGCTGGCCGGGAAAACGACCTCCGGCGGCCGCCTTGATGTCGGTGCGGCGACCGACCTCTTCGACTCGGTCCCGCCACCGGACCCGGTCCTGAGCGCCACCAACCCGCCCTCGCCGGCCAAAGGCAGCCAGCCCAAAGTGATCGGCTCGGCCCAACCCGGGACTAGCGTCGACGTGTACGCCAACGCGGACTGCTCCGGCTCTCCGGTCGCCAGCGGCAGCGCCACCCAACTCGCGGGCTCCGGCATCGCCGTCACGGTGGGGGTCGACACCACCACCCAGTTCTCCGTGACCGCCACCGACCTGGCGCCGCACACCTCGGCCTGCTCGGCGCCGATCTCCTACACGGAGAACAGTGACCTCGTGGCGCCGTCACCGCCGCAGCTCATTGGTACCGACCCGGCCTCGCCGGGCGTGAGCGGCGCCCCCCGGATCCTCGGCGCCGCCGAGGCGGGGTCGGCGGTGCACGTCTATACGGGCCTGGCCTGCGCGGGCTCGCCGGTCGCCACCGGCAGCGCAGCCGGGCTCGGCTCGCCCGGCATCCCCGTCCAGGTCGCCGAGGGCGTCACCGCCGTCTTCTCGGCGACCGCCACGGACTCGAGCGCCAACACCTCCGCCTGCTCGGCGCCGATCTCCTACACGCGCCTGAAAGTGACGACGAATGGGGGCGGAGGAGATGGCGGCCCGAACCCCGCCTGCGTCGTCCCGAAGCTGGCCGGCAAGACGCTGGCGCGGGCGAAAGCCGCATTGACGACGGCCGCCTGCAAACTCGGCACGGTGCGGAAGCCACGGCCACGCAAAGGCAAGCCACCGCGGCCCCTCGTCGTCAAGTCTTCGACCCCCGTAGCGGGCGCGCGACCCGCCGATGGCAAGGTCAACCTCACGCTCGGCCCGAAGCCGAGAAAAGCGCACCGCTAGCTCCGCCGCCGGGCGCCACCTCGACCGCATCGAGCAGGGCCGCACGCTCGAAGTCGCCTACGACCTTGCACCGGCTGCGCCGGGATGCCTACTTCTTCAGCGTTACCTTGAAGACAACTGCCGGGCTATTGCCGCCGTCGCCATTTCCATTTACGGTGACCTTCGCGCTTGCCTTACCGTCCTTTTCGGCCAACGCTTTCGCGGCGGCTTGCTTCGCCTTGGGTGAGATCTCCAGCTTCAGGACGACGGCATGCCCGGTCGGGACCTGAACGCTCTTCGTCGCCGACAGTTTCGGCTGCGTCGTTGCCCCTCCCAGCTTGACCTTCAGGGCGCCGGTGGCGCTGGCGCTGCAGGGGCTGACCGAGCAGCTCACCTTCAGTTGCACGGCGTTGCCGAGCTTCTGTTTGCTCTTGCCGCTGAGCGATAGCTTCGGTGCCGCCGCCTTCGCAAGCGGTGCCGGTGCCGGCGTCGTACTGCCGCCGGACGACGGACTCGGCGCCGGGGGGTTGTAGAGATGAAGCAGGCGGGTACTGGCGAGGTCGGTTATCCAGACGCCGTCGTTGCCGTTGGTGATGTCCCAAGGTTCGGATCCCGCCGGCAGCGGGGTGAATGCGAACGTGGGCAGCGCCGTGGCCGTGAGCAACTGCGAGTTTGCGCTTGGCGTGTACACCTTGTCCTGCTCGGTCTGTTCAACGGCAACGCTGCCTCCTCATTCGAAGTCGATTGGTCAGGGGATGCTATGCCTAGCGCGTGGACGCTCCCCGGGAGTGAACCAGTAGCACTGCGCGCCTCCGGCAGGTTCCGGTCGGCTTTTGGAAAGGGCTTGAGAAGCGAAGATGCCCACCTGCAGGGACATCGAGCAATGGAGCCAGGCGGATTCGAACCGCCGACCTCCTGGGTGCGATCCGCGTCGGCCATGATCGCGGAAGGGGCGCAAAAGAGCGCGATTACCAGCATGTTTGTGGGTGCAGCTAAGACCCCCCGACGTACACGGATGCGCGGGGATCAGCGGCACTCCTTGGCTCGTGGTTCCTTGGCGCCGAGCCCCGAGCGGCGCCCCAGCGCCCCGACTGCACAGCTCGTAGGATGAACGCCATGGTGCCGGAGACCATCCGCGACGCTGCCACGGCCAGCCAGGCCTTCGAGTCCGCACTTGAGGTGGTCGGCGGCGTGGCGCCGGAGGTGGCCGCCGCGATCCGCAGCGAGCTCGAGGATCAGCGGCACTCACTGAAGCTGATCGCGAGCGAGAACTACAGCTCGCCGGCCGTCCAGCTGGCGATGGGCCAGTGGATGACCGACAAGTACGCCGAGGGCGCCACGGGCAAGCGCTGGTACGCGGGCTGCGAGAACGTCGACACGGTCGAGGGCGCCGCCGCTTCGCTGGCTCAGAAGCTGTTCGGGGTCGACCACGCGTACGTGCAGCCGCACAGCGGCGCCGACGCCAACCTCGTCGCCTTCTCGGCGATCCTCGCCGAGCGCATCGAGAAGCCGTATCTCGAAGAGCAGGGCGTGCGGGACACGCGGCTCCTGTCCGAGGAGCGGTGGGAGGAGCTGCGCCAGCGCCTCGTCAATCAGCGCATGCTCGCGATGGAGCTGACCTCCGGCGGCCACCTGACGCATGGCATGCGGGCGAACCTGTCCGCCAAACTCTTCGAGATCGTCCCCTACGGGGTAGATCCAGAGTCGGGCCTGATCGACTACGACCGAGTGCGCGAGCTGGCGCTGGAGACCCGCCCGCTGCTGATTCTCGCGGGCCATAGCTCCTACCCGCGCAAGATCGACTTCCGCCGCTTCCGCGAGATCGCGGACGAGGTCGGCGCGGTGTTCATGGTCGACATGGCCCACTTCGCAGGCCTTGTCGCCGGCGGTGTCTTCGAGGGCGAGTTCGACCCCGCTCCGTACGCGCACATCGTGACCTCGACGACGCACAAGACGCTGCGCGGCCCGCGCGGCGGCCTCGTGCTGTGCACCAGCGAGTTCGCGAACGCCGTCGACCGCGGCTGCCCGATGATCCTGGGAGGCCCGCTGCCCCACGTCATGGCGGCGAAGGCCGTGGCGTTCCACGAAGCGCTTGCACCGGAGTTCCGCGACTACGGGGCGGCGGTCGTCGCAAATGCGCAGGCGCTGGCCGAGGCGCTCGTGGCCGGCGGCGAGGTGCTGCAAACCGGAGGCACCGAAAACCATCTGCTGCTCGTGGACGTGCGCCGGCATGGCCTCAATGGTCGTCAGGCGGAGGCGGCCCTGCACGAGTGCGACATCGTGCTCAACCGCAACGTGCTGCCGTACGACCCGAACGGCCCGTGGTTCACCAGCGGCATCCGGCTCGGGACCGCGGCTCTGACCACGCGCGGCTTCAGCGAAGGGGAGATGGGCCGAATCGCCGAGCTGATCTCCGCCGTCCTTGGGGCGGCGGGGCCGATCGAGGATGTCCGCGGGAAGCCGAAGCTCCCGCAGGCGTTGGTCGACGAAGTGCGTGCTGCCGTCGAGGAGCTGACGGCGGAGCATCCGCTGTATCCCGGCCTCGTCGTCTGACCCGATTCTGGTGCGGAACGAGATGGGGGTACGGCCGGCCAGGAAAGTCCCGGAAGGAATGCTCGCGCGAGGTGCTCGCCGGTTCGGCTCGCAGGTCGCGACCTCCAGCACCTGCTGTCAGCTCCGCCGCCCCTGAAAAGCGAGGCGGAATAACCCGTAATCGCCGAAGCCCCCAATGTGCAGGAGCTTCTGACAGTGGAGCTAGGCGGATTCGAACCGCCGACCTCCTGGGTGCGATCCAACGGGGCCGCTAGCTGAGGCACCGCTCCAGAAGTACGCGGTTAGCAGGGAATTAGTTGCAGACAGTGGCCGTCTTCTGTGGCTAGGTTCCAGCCGTGGATACGCAGGGATATGCGGTTGCTCCTATGTCAAGCCACCCGTCGCAATCTGGGGCGCCAGGGAGCCTCTCTGAGCGTCGACGGTGGCCATGGATATCTCCCTTTCAGAATCGATCAACAGCTGCCAGACTCGGCGGGCGAGGTGGCGTT
>DATIPC010000021.1:0-3414 GCA_035472395.1 Solirubrobacterales bacterium | reverse complement strand
AACGCCACCTCGCCCGCCGAGTCTGGCAGCTGTTGATCGATTCTGAAAGGGAGATATCCATGGCCACCGTCGACGCTCAGAGAGGCTCCCTGGCGCCCCAGATTGCGACGGGTGGCTTGACATAGGAGCAACCGCATATCCGTGCGTATGACTGACCGGAGGCGGTTCCCCGCAGTATTGGGGAACCCCTGCAGACTGCTACATTCGCAGCGCGCGGCTTCTGGAGACCGGCGTAGTTGCCATGCAGAAGGTCGAGGGTTCGAATCCCTTCAGCCGCTTCACGCGAAAGCCCGCTCTACAGCGGGTTTTCGTCGTTCAGGCGGGGCGTTCGGGAAATACCTCGGGGCCAGCACCGAAGCCGAGTTCGATGCAGTAACACGCAGGTCTGGGCATCGGAAGCCCGTGCGAGTTTCAAGTCGCTCAAGGTCTGCCCGGACCGCGGAGGCTCGGACTGTGAGCTGGAGGCCGCCGATCTTTCGGCCAGTGAGCTAGGCGTACTGCCTAGCAACGAGTTTTCACGAACGAGCAGGCGGCTGTAGTAATCGAAGAGGGCAGGGGCATAGAAGTCCGAGCCGGCGGTGACCTCGGTGAAGAGGTCCTCGGCCGCGGTCAGCTCAAGAGAGCTTGCGACCCCTACTCACTTAGCAGGCGGGTGCTTTCAGCCACTCGGCCACCTTTCCGGCCGAACGAAACCTCAGCGTCGTGATGGAGTGCGGCTCGCTCGGTCAGGAATGCCGTGAGCGAACGACGACGCGGGCCCCGCGCGAGGGGCTCATCGTCACGTTGCGATGCAGGGCGCGCTCGGGGGATGGATCCTCGGCTTCGAGGTCGAGACGGCGTGCCATCGCCTCCAGGACGACGCGCTGCTCGGCCATCGCCAGCGCCGCGCCGAGGCAGCGGCGGATGCCACCACCAAAAGGGATCCACTCATAGGTCCCGGGCTTGCGGCCGAGCCAGCGCTCGGGGCGGAACTCGAACGGCTCCGGGTAGAGGTCCTCGCGATGATGAACAAGCAGGATGCTGATCAACAGCTGGGTCTCGGGGAGTACCGCGTAGGGCCCGAGGCGCCAGGGGACCTTCACCCGCCTGCCGATCATCGGGATCACCGGTCGCGAGCGCATCGCCTCGACGATCGTCGCC
The DNA here is from genome assembly GCA_035472395.1 of Solirubrobacterales bacterium. GTDB lineage: Bacteria > Actinomycetota > Thermoleophilia > Solirubrobacterales > 70-9 > VRUE01. The sequence goes on along the minus strand of DATIPC010000021.1, from coordinate 2,274 downwards.
TCTAGCTGCTCGGCCGAGGCGCCTGCACCGCGGACCGCCTCGCGCAAGGCCTCGTGCGCGGCCGGGTTGCGGACCAGCCGCTCCCAGGTCCAGGCCAGCTGATTGGCGGTGGTCTCATGCCCGGCGACGACCAGGGTGAGAAGCTCGTCGCGCAGTTCTTTATCGCTCAGCGCCTCGCCCTCCTCGGTGCGCGCCTGCAATAGCAGGGAGAGGATGTCGCGTCGCTCGTCCAGATCATCGGCGCGGCGGCGTTGCTCGATGATGGCGTAGATCAGGCGGTCGACTAGCCCGATGCCGGCGCGGGCCGGGCCGAGTGCCCCTTCGCGACTGAAATAGATCAATTCGCCAACCTGCACCAAGGGCCAGGTGGAGGGTGCGGTGATCCGCTTGATCGCGAAGCGCAGCCAGTGCTCTGGCGTGCCACGTTCGGGTCTGCCCTCGATACCGAAGATCCCGGCCATGATTACTTCGAGCGTTATCGCCTGCATCCTCGGCGCCAGGGCAAAGGGCTTGCCCAGTGGCCAGTGGTCGATCTCGCGTTCGACGGCGTCGGCGATCATTTGCGTGTACTGCTCGATTGCCTCGCCATGGAAGGGCGGCAGCAGCAGTTTGCGTTGACGCATATGGCGAGGACCGACCGCCGTGAGAACCGAGTTGGGACCGATGATGACCCGCACCGGCGAGTCACCGGTAAGTGACAGTGCCTGCTCGGGCTTCGCGGTGAAGAGTGAGCGCACGTGGTCGGGGTGGCTGGTGATCACCGCGCTTGGGCCGGGCATCACAGCAGTACGCATGCGGAAAACTTCGCCCAGCTCGCGCTGCGCGCGGAAGACAAACTCGATCTGGCGCTGGGTGAAGCGCAGGGTCTGGAGCGGTCGCGCCTGCATGATCGCGGGCGGCTCCGGCAGGCCCACTGCCTCGCCGGGCTCGAGTGGGCCGGAAGGGGAGGGAGGCGCCTCGCCGACGAGGCCGTTCGGAGGCTGGGTCTCGGACGATGCTACGGGATCGGCTAGCTGGGTCATTGGCTCAAAGGCGGCGGCTACGCCGGATCATCCACCAGCCGACCAGCGGCACTGCGGGAAAGCCTGAGCGCGGTATGAAGACGGAGCTGGCGGCGCCGAGCCCGATTACGGCTCGGCCACTTCGTCGCAGCGCTCGGGCGTCTTCGCGCTCCTCCGCAGCTTCGATTAGATGGCCGAGCAAGCCCATCATCGGCGCCGCGAAGAGGAACCAGAACGCTGCCGCGCGGTCGTCTTGGGAATGAGCTCGCTGAAAGATGCCGTCTCCTACTGAGTCGCCGATCCCGTCCCGGGCCAGCTCCGCAAGCGGCTTTCGATAGGCGAAGAGACCCCAGGCGATGTGCCCGCAGCCCATTGCCATGATCGCCCGCCCGGGAGAGTCGATTCCGCGTGCCATGGTGGTTAGGCTAACATACATGCGTGCATGTAAGTCAACATGAGCGACGCGCTCGTAGCTCTGCCGCTTTGCTCGAATCCGCCGCTCGCGGGATCTCTCGCTATGGCTACGGGAACCTCGTGCTCGAGCGCGTTGCCGCCGAGGCCGGCTACACCCGTGGCGCCATCTACCACCAGTTCGCCGGCAAGGAGGAGCTTGCCCTGGCCGTGGTCGAGTGGGTCTCGGAGGGCTGGCTGGCGGAGGTGGCCCGCCCCGCCGAGGAGCTGGCGGACCCGCTGCAGGCGCTGCTCGCTCTCGCCCGCGGCCACGCCGTCTACTGCCGTCGCGACATCGCCCGGGTGCTCGTCTGCCTGCGCGTCGAGTTCGGCGGTCGCGATCATCCCGTCGGCGCCGCTGTCGAGGCCGCTTATGAGACGCTCCTCGCCCTCTGCGGCGACCTGATCGTCGCTGCGCGTCTCGACGGCACGATCCCCGGTGGCCCACCGCCGCGCACGATGGCGTTGGCCTTCGCCGGGACGGTCGAAGGGCTGGTCATGCAGCTCTATGGCCACGAGCCCGATGACGAGCTGCTGGTCGAGCGAGCGGTGCTGGGCCTTCTCGCTGTAGATCCGCCGCCCTCTGTCTAAGTTGCCGACGGGCCCAGCACGCAGGAATCAAACCGTCATCTCTGATTTCGGGCACTTCCCGGCCAGAAGTTCCCAAATCTCTGCGTATCGGTCACTGTCACCGTTGAGCTGAGGTCGGCGGCGACGTCCGGCCCAGCCGGTTGGGTCTCGGATCGGCGGCGAGCTGACTCTGCATATCGCTGTCGGCCTCGTCTGACCTCATGCGGTTGTGTCGCTCGCCGCCGTCCGAGGA
>DATIPC010000020.1:0-12843 GCA_035472395.1 Solirubrobacterales bacterium | reverse complement strand
TCCTTCCAGTTCACGCTGCTCTGGTTCATCTATCTGGGCATGCTGCTTTTGGGATGGGTCCCGGGAGGCCGCCCGCCGGCCTGGCGGAGCGGCGAAGCGGAGCCCTGGCCAACCCCGGGTGAGAAAGCCAGCGCGGCGATGGGCGACGACGACGAGCTGCCGATCGAGGGTGAGGCGGTCGAGGTCGAAGCGGCCGAGATCGAGGACCCCGCGTCGCTCGAGAACGTCGAACGCCGCAAGCGCAAGCAGCGCGACTGACCCTGGTTCTTTTCTATACGGCCGCGGGCGCTACGGCGGTAGCGGGGACCGGTTGCTCAGCCTCGGCCCTCGCGGGCACCGTAGGGCCCAGCGGATTCCCCTCGCCGGGAATTTGCTTCCGGTAGGAGCGCCAGCCGCGGAAGTTGCCGCTCCACTCGCTCTCCTTCAGGTCGGCGGCGCTCAGCGGTTGTGCGGGGTGCTCCAGCGGCGACATGTGACCGCTTTCGAGGAGGCGGTCGTGGAGCTCGATGTCGGCCCCCAGGTCGCGTTTGCCGGCGTGGGTCAGGTAGCTGACCCTGGCGCAGCGTCCGGCGGAGACCTTGACCAGGTCCTCGATCGACGCCTCTTCCCTGTCCTCGGGGCGGATCAGGGGGAGGTGCCAATCGTCCCGATCGAGCTGAGTCGGCTTCGAGGCGATCGTCGCGGCGCGCATGCTTTCGGCCACCAGCCTGATCTCCGGTTGCGCATCGGGGTGGCAGCGCAGGTTCCAGAAGTTGTCCCACTCGGTGGCGGTGACGATCACCGTGTGCCACATGAAGGGCTCGAGCAGTCGGTTGGCGATCTGCTTGTGCACGTTCAGCCACTCGGCGGGCTGAGCGCGGTTCCTGATCGCTTCTTCGACCGAACCCAGGGCCTCGAGCAGGTCGTCGTCCGGCGAGATGGCTTCCGGATCGGCAACCAGCCCGAGCACCCGGCGCACGGCGTCGTCACGAGCATGCAGCCACTCGCGCTCCGCCGCGTCCCTCTTCTCGCCGCTGAGGGCGGCCCCCGCCTGCATGCCCGGCTGGTTCGAGCCGAACTCGATCGGGACGTACGGATCTTCGAGCACGCGGCGCAGCTGCTTGGCGATCGGGATCGCGCGCGAGCTGGCCGAGTTGCGCGAGAAGACGCGATGCGTGTTGAACTCGGCGAGGACGAAGCGCGGGAAGGTCGCTTCGAGCGTCGTCAGCCGATGGCCGGCTGGCGATCGGGAATCGGCGAGGACCTCGGCGTCGAAGCTCATCACCTCTCAAGCTCTCAATCCGCGCGGACGGAAACCGAACCCCGAGTGGCCGGGTTTTCCGTGCTTCTGGTCGTCGGTGGGGCGGCCATCAGCTCGACCAGATGACCGCCGGGAGCCAGGGCCTTGGCGCGCGGTGCACCCCAGTGTTCGCGACCGGGAGTCACGTCGAAACCGTGTTCCCTCAGGTCCGCGAGTGCCTGCCCGAAGTCGGCGACGACCACGGCGACATGACCGTGGGCAGGCACCGTCGGCGACTCGTTTCGTTCGAGATGGATCTGGGTGCCCTCGCGTTCCATCCAGGTGAAGGTCTCGGCAAGTGCGGGCGGCGGTTCGACCTGCCGGAAACCGAGCAGGATCCAGAACTCGACCGAGTATTCGATGTCCGCCGGTGAGACCTCGAGCGTCACGTGCTGGAGCATTGCCTCAGGATAGGGACGTGCCGGTGCATAGAGGTCCATATGGACACCGCAGCACCGGCACGTCAGAAGAGCAGTGAGGCGAGGGCGGCACCGACCACGATCGCGGTCGACCAGGTGACCGCCTCGGCGGTGATCTCCATGTCGAGGCCGTAGGCGTGGGCGATGACCAGCGAGTTGAGGCCGGCGGGCATCGCCGAGAGCAGACGGTAGGCGGCGGGCAGGTCGATCAGCGGCGCTGCCAGCAGCATCAACAGGGCGGGGACGACCGCCAGGCGCGTGCCGATCGCGAGCGCGACCGGGCGGGTCAGCGGCGGTGGCATCGGCAGCTCGCCGTGCTCGGCGTTCTCCGCCAGGGTGGCCCCGACGGCGAAGAAGCCGATCGGCAGGATCGCCACGATCAGCGCCTGCGAGACGTCGACCACCGCTGCCGGCGCCAGCGCATTCGGCGCCAAGAGCCCGGCTATCGCGGCGTAGAGGGGTGGATTGCGGGTGAAGAAGGCACGAACGCGCTGGCGTGGCCCTTCCCCGGCCTTGGTCCCGAACGCCGCACCGACGGCGAAGGCTCCGAGCAGCAGGCACGGCCCGGTTACGAGCACGTCGTAGAGGACGGCGGTCGAGAGCTGGTCGCGGCCGAGCAGCGCCACGGTCAGCGGGTAGCCGAGGTAGCCGGTGTTGACGCTGAGCACGGTGCAGACGACGGCGCCGACCTGGAAGCGCGGCAGCTTCAGCACGCGGCTTGCCACCCACCAGGCGAGCAGGGCACCGAGCGAAGAGGCGATCAGCCCCAGCACCAGGCCGATCCCGTGCTCGACGTCGATCGAGCTGGCGGCGATGTTGAAGAAGATCACCGGCGGCAGCAGCACGTAGAGCATCAGCGTCAGCGAACGCCGCGCTGCCAGAGCAGCCGCCTGCGGCCGGCGCCGCTCGGCGAGGACGCCGACCGCGACCGCGGCCACGATTGCCGCGGCCGTGAGCAGGACGCCCATTGAGATCTACCGGCTCAAAAGAGAGAAGCGCCCGCGTGCTGGGCGAACTCGACCAACGGTTGCGGGATGACCCCGAAGAAGACCGCGCCGGCGGCCGCGAGCAGGGCGGGGGCGACGAGGTAGGGGCGCCGGCCCGCGTCGGGATCGATCGGGTCAGCCTCAGGGGAGGCCCCGGCGATCGCGGGCGTCGCCCCCGGCGAGGTCTCCGCGTCCGGCTGCATCCACATCGCCGCCACCACCCGCAGGTAGTAGGCCAGGGAGATCATCGTGCCGACCGCGATGAAGACGGCGAGCCAGGTGTAGTCGCCTTCGACCAGCGCCTCGATCAGGTAGAGCTTGCCGATGAAGCCGACCGTCGCCGGCAGCCCGGCCAGGGCCAGCATCGAGATCGTCAGCGGCCAGGCGAGCAGCGGCCGCTCGCGCCCGAGCCCGTGCACGGCGCGAATGTCGTCGCCGAAGGCGGTCTCGCGCTCGCGCGCGACGATCACCGAGAAGGCGGCCAGGTTCATGAAGAGGTAGCCGGCCAGGTAGAAGACCAGGGCGTCGATGCCGGCCTCGCTGGCGACGACCAGGCCGCCGAGGATGTAGCCGGCCTGGGCGACGCCCGAGTAGCCGAGCAGGCGCTTCAGCGAGTCCTGGCCGAGCGCACCGACGTTGCCGATCACGATCGAGGCCGCGGCCAGCACCGCCAGAGCCGGTTGCCACTCGTTCGCCTGGGCGGCCAGCGCGACGTCGAAGAAGCGGACGAAGACGGCGAACGCGGCAGCCTTGGTCGCCACCGCCATGAAGGCGGTGATCGGGGTCGGGGCGCCCTCGTAGACGTCCGGCGTCCACTGGTGGAAGGGGGCGATCGAGGTCTTGAAGGCGAGCCCGACCGCGACCAGCCCGATCCCGACCAGGGCCAGTGGGTCCCCGAGCAGTCCCGCGTGGCCGATCCCGGCGGCGATGCCGAGGAAGTCGGTCGAGCCGGAGCCGCCGTAGAGGAAGGCCATCCCGTAGAGCAGCGTCGCCGAGCCGAGCGAGCCGACGATCAGGTACTTGAGGCCGGACTCGAGCGAGCGCTCGCGAACCATGTTGGTCGCGCAGAGGATGTAGAGGGGGATCGAGAGGGTCTCGATCGCGACGAAGAAGCTGACCAGGTTCTGCGCTTGCGCCAGCAGGACCATCCCCAGCACCGAGCCGAGCAGCAGCGCGTGGTACTCGCCCGACCCCGCCTGCTCGGACGCCGGCTCACGGATCGAGAGCAGCACGGCGAAGGCGGCGGCGGCGATCGCGATCAGCGAGATCGAGATTGCCAGGTCGTCGAGGCGGAGCGCGCCGGAGACGAGGTCGGTCGGGTCGTTCCAGTTCCAGATCAACAGCCCGGCCGCAGTCGCCAAGGCAACCAGGGTCAGCCCGGGCGCGGTGCGTCGCAGCGGCTTGAAGACCGCGGTCAGGAGGACGACGCAGACTGCCGCGGTGAGCGCGATCACGGGCGAGAGCCCGGCGTAGTCGATGTGGGGGGCGTGGAAGCTCATCGTTTGGCCAGCTGAGCGGTCGACGGTGGTTCGTGGGTGGCGCCGACGGATACCTTCACCGAGGTATCCGTCCTGTGCAGGATCAGCTGCGGGTAGAGAGCGAGGCCGAGGATGCAGAGGACCAGCGGAGCGAGGACGAGGCCGTCGCGGAGGCCGATCTCGCGCGAGCCGATCGCCTTGCTCTGTTGTGATGCTGGGCGGTTGTGCATCGTCCGCTGGTAGAGGCGCAACGCGTAGTAGGCCGACATCGCGACGCCGCTGATGGCGACGAAGGCGAAGACGATCTTCGCCTGGAAGAGGCCGTTGAGGATGTAGAACTCGCCGATGAAGTTGGCCGAGCCCGGCATCGCCAGGGTCGCCAGGGTGACGATCAGGAAGAGCGCTGCCAGCACCGGAGCGCGCATCGCCATGCCGCCCATCTCGCGCAGATCCTCAGTGCCGCTGCGCTCGGCGAGGAGGGCGACGATGATGAACAGTGGCGCCACCACGAGCCCGTGGTTGACCATCTGCAGGATCGCCCCGTCGGCCCCGTCGGCGCGCAGGGCGAAGATGCCGGCGGTGATGAAGCCGAGCTGGGCGATCGAGGAGTAGCCGCCGATCAGGCGCACGTTGGTCTGGGTGAAGGCCATCACCGAGCCGTAGAGGATCGAGGCCAGCGCGATCACCAGCACCACCTCCTGGAACTGGACCGTCGCGGCGGGAAAGAGCGGCAGCACGACCCGCAGGAAGCCGTAGGCGCCGACCTTGGCCAGCACCCCGGAGAAGACCGCCAGCACCGGCAGCGGCGCGGCGCGGTAGGCGTCTGGCATCCAGCCGTGCAAGAGGAAGGCCGGCATCTTGACCAGGAAGGCGGCGGCGAAGAACCAGAAGATCCAGCGCTGGCTGCCGGTGCCGACCGGGTGCTTGGCCAGCTCGGCGATCGAGAAAGTGAGGTGGCCGCCGTCGGCGGCGATGATCGCGGTGGCGATCGCCCCGACCAGCATAAGCAGCGAGCCGATCAGCGTGTAGACGATCATCTTCAGGGTCGCCGCGGAGGCGGTCGGGCCGCCCTCGCGGTCGCTGCCCCAGGCGCCGAAGAGGAAGTAGAACGGGACCAGCATCAGGTCGAAGAAGAGGACGAAGAGGAGCAGGTCCTGGGCGACGAAGGCGCCCAGGGTCGCGGTCTCGCCGAGCAGCATCATCAGGAAGAAGAGGTGGGGGCGCTCTTGCGCGCGGAAAGCGGCGAACGCCGTCCCTCCCAGCCAGAGCACCGCCGTCAGCATGATCAGGAAGACGTTGAGGCCGTCGATGCCGAGGCTGTAGTCGACGCCGAGGCCGGGGATCCAGTTGACGTCGACGGTGTCCTGCAAGCCGGCGGCGCCGGAGTCGAAGCCGGTGAGCAAGGCGATCGCCAGCCCCAGCGTCACCGCCGTCCCCAGAACCGCCCACCAGCCGGCGAAGCGCTTTGGCAGGAAGAGGCCGACGAGGCCGAAGGCGAGCGGGGTCCAGAGCAGCGAGTTGATCATGAGCTGCTCAGCAGGAAGTAGAGGGCGAGGCCAGCGAAGCCGGCGATCAGCAGCAGCGCGTAGCTGCGCACGAAGCCGCTCTGCACGACGCGGACGATGCCGCCGGCGCCGGAGACGGTCTCCTTGGTGCCGGTGACGAGCCCGTCGACGACGAAGCGCTCGAAAGTGCTGTTGGCGAAGCGGCCGATCGCCAGCGCCGGCCGCACGATGAGGAACTCGATCGCCTCGTCGAAGTACCACTTGTTGACGGCGAGCAGGTAGACCGGGCGGAGGCGTTGGCGGAACAGGCCAGGCAGCTCCGGCCGCGCCACCCAGAGCACCCAGGCGAGGCCGATCCCGACCAGTGAGATCGCGGCGCCGATCGCGAGGCCACGCCACTCGGCTCCCACCGTCGGGTGGATCGCGCTCAGCGGCGAGTCGGCGAAGGCCGGGTCGAGGAAGCCAAAGAGGACGTTGTCGACGCCCGGCACCTGGATCAGCCCGGCGAAGAGGGCACCGACGGCGAGCACGGCCATCGCCACCGCCATCGGCCACGACTGCTCGGCGATGTGATGGTGGGCGCCGGGGAAGCCGACGTCGGCGTCCTCGAGCTCTTCGTTGGCCGGGTTGATCGCCGGCCCGTGGTACAGCTCGCCCGTGTCGATCAGGTGCTGCGCCTCCTCGCAGGGCTTGCCCGGCAGCACGCGGAAGATCAGGCGGAAGGTGTAGAGCGCGGTGAGCAGGGCGCCGACGTAGCCGCCGACCGCCATCCAGGTGTACATCCCGCCGCGTGCCTCGGCGTAGGCGAGGATCGAGTCCTTGGAGAAGAAGCCCGAGGTGAGCGGGAAGGCGGCCAGCGCCAAGCCGCCGATCACGAACATCAGCGAGGTGAACCGCATCGCCTTCCAGAAGCCGCTCATCCGGTCGATGTCCTGGCGGTTCGCCATCGCCGAGATGATCGAGCCGGCGGTCATGAAGAGCAGCGCCTTGAAGAAGGCGTGGGTCATCAGGTGGAAGAGGCCCTGCGCGTAGGCGCCGATCGAGACGCCCATGATCATGTAGCCGATCTGGCTCATCGTCGAGTAGGCGATCGCCCGCTTCAGGTCGGTCATCGCGAGCGCGATCGTGCCGGCGATCAGCAGGGTGGCCAGGCCGACGAAGGCGGCGATGTCGGCGGCGGTCGGGGCCAGGTAGAAGAGGACGTGGGTGCGGGCGATCAGGTAGACGCCGGCGGTGACCATCGTCGCCGCGTGGATCAGCGAGGAGACCGGGGTCGGTCCCTCCATCGCGTCGGGCAGCCAGGTGTGGAAGGGGATCTGCGCCGACTTGGCGAAGGCGCCGACCAGCAGCAGCAGGCAGATCGCGGTCACCGTCCACTCGCCGCGGTGGAAGACCTCCGGTGCGTGGGCGAAGACTTCTCCGTATTCGAAGGTGCCCAGCTCGCGGAAGATCAGGAAGGCTGCGAGGACGAGGCCGATGTCGCCGACGACGTTGATCACGAAGGCCTTCATCCCCGCCTTGGTAGCCGTCGTGCGCCGGTACCAGAAGCTGATCAGGGCATAGGAGGCGAAGCCGACGAAGGCCCAGCCGACGATCAGCAGGACGAAGTTGCCGGCGAGGACCAGCAGCAGCATCGAGAAGACGAAGAAGTTGAGGTAGCTGAAGAAGCGGTGGTAGCCCTCGTCCGACTTCATGTAGCCGAACGAGTAGAGGTGGATCAGGGTCGAGACCCCGGTCACGACCAGCATCATGAAAACGGAGAGCTGGTCGACGTAGATGCCGAGCTTGATGTCGAGGCCGGCGGCGCTGGCGTAGTCCCAGAGCGAGGAGGCATGGTGGCGGGCGTCGGGGTCGTCGCCGAGCAGGTTGATCAGGGCGGCGATCGCGCAGACGAAGGCAAGGCCGATCGCCGCCGTGCCGATCGCACCGGCGACCCGCGCCGGGATCGCCCGGAAGGAGAGCGAGATCACGATCGAGCCGAGCAGCGGCAGCAGCAGGACCAGCCAGGCCCAGGAGGTGGCGGTCATCCGCGCAGCTCCCGCAGCTCATCGACGTCGAGCGGCAGCTTGCGGCGGAAGATCGCGACGATCAGGCCGAGCCCGACGACGACCTCGCAGGCGGCGACCACCATCACGACGATGGCGAAGACCTGTCCCTGCTGGTTGCCGACCATGCGGCTGAAGGCGACCAGGGCGAGATTGCCGGCGTTCAGCATCAGCTCCAGACAGAGCAGGATCACGACCGGGCTGCGCCTGATCAGGATTCCCACCGCACCCACCGCGAACAGCAGAGACGAGAGCACGACATACCACTCGATGCTCATTTGGCCGCAGCCACCCCCTGTGCGCTCGTAGCGGGGTGGGCCCCGGGCACGGGGTCTCCAGGCCCGCTTACGCGGGGAGTCCCTGGAGACCCCGTGCCCGGGGCCTCTCCAGGGACGGCCTCCAGCTCGCTCGTCCCTTCGGGGCTCGGGCCGGACGCGGGGGATGACTCCCCAGGAACTCCTCGCGAACGCGAGCCTGGGGAGTCATCCCCCGCGTCCCGCTTGCTCGCAAGGACGATCGCCCCCACCGCTGCCAGCAGGAGCAGAATTGAGCTGGCCTCGAAGGGGAGCAGGAACTTTTCCAGGAGCAGGTAGCCGATCGCGGAGGGGTCGCCGAAGCCCGCCTTGACGTCGGGGCCGTCGCTGCCGAGGGCCAGCAGCGAGGAGGCGAGAACGGCGATCGCCAGCTCGACGAAGAGGGCGATGCCGAGCAGGGGGGCGAGGAGGCGCTGGCCTGGGATCGGCTCCCAGGCCGACTCCTCGCCGCCGCCGACGTAGGCGACGACGAAGACGTAGAGGACCATCACCGCGCCGGCGTATACGACCACCTGCGCCGCGGCGACGAAAGCTGCGCTGAGCAGCAGGAAGAGGACCGCGAGCGAGAAGAGGTGGACGATCAGCGCCAGCACGCTGTAGAAGGGGTTGCGCATGGCGACGATCCCGATCGCGCCGCCGAGCGCGCCGATCGCGGCAAGGAAGAACAGCACCCCTTCCACTACTCGCCCTCGGCTTTCAGCGGCGTTCGCTCGAGCGGCTCGGCAAGCAGCATCTCCTTGGTGAAGATCAGGTCCTCGCGGCTGTAGTCGGCCATCTCGTAGTCGTGGCCCATCGTGATCGCGTCGAAGGGGCAGGCGATCTCGCAGTAGCCGCAGAAGATGCAGCGCGAGAGGTTGATCTCGTAGACGGCGGCGTAGCGCTCGCCCGCCGAGACCCGCTCGCCGGGAATGTTCTCGGCGGCGACGACGCGGATGCAGTCGGCGGGGCAGGCGGCGGCGCAGAGCGAACAGCCGACGCACTTCTCGAGGCCGGTGTCCTCGAACTTGTGCAGTTTGTGGCGGCCGCGGAAGCGCGGATAGACGGGGGTCTTCTCCTCCGGATACTGGATCGTCATCGGGCCCTCGATCAGCCGCGCCATCGTCGTCTTCAACCCGCGCAGCGTCTCGCCGAAGGCGCGATAGGCACCGCCGACTCCCCCCGGCTCCGGCCCGCGCTGGACCTCGATCACGTCCTGGTCCTTCAGGTAAGGGAAGTCAGGCATGCGTGTACCCCCTGGGGCGTGAAACCCGTGTATATGACGGGAAAGTCGCCCCGCCCATCAAGTGACCACCACCAGCACCGCGGTCACCAGCACGTTCAGCGTCGCCAGCGGCAGCAGCACTTTCCAGCCGAGGCTCATCAGCTGGTCGTAGCGCAGGCGCGGCAGCGTCGCCCGCACCCAGATGAAGAAGAAGACGAGGCAGAACATCTTCGCCAGCATCCAGATCGGGTCGAGCCAGGCCGGCCCGGGGCCCATCCAGCCACCGAGGAACATCGCCGTGGCGACCCCACAGACGACGATGATCTCCAGGTACTCGACCATCAGGAAGCTGCCGAAGCGCATTCCGCCGTACTCGGTCATGAAGCCCTGGACCAGTTCGGCATCCGCCTCGGGCATGTCGAACGGGGTGCGGTTGGTCTCGGCGAAGCCGGCCAGCATGAAGATCAGGAAGCCGACGATCTGGGGCACAACGAACCACATCGCGCCCTGGGCGCGGACGATGTCCACAAGCGAGAGCGAGCCGCCCATCATGATCACGCCGAGCAGCGCCAGGCCCATCGCCACCTCGTAGGAGATCAGCTGGGCGGAGCCTCTCATCGCCCCGAGCAGGCTGTATTTCGATCCCGAGGACCAGCCGCCGAGGAGCAGGCCGTAGAAGCTGATCGAGCCGACGGCGAAGAAGTAGAGGATGCCGATCGGGACGTCGATCCCGTAGAGGCCGACGCCGCCCTGGACGTCCCCCCAGGGAATGATCGCCAGCGCCATCACGCCGGAGAGGACCGGCAGCAGCGGCCCGAGCACGTAGAGCATCGGGATCGCGTTGGCGGGGCGAAAACCCTGCTTGCTGATCAGTTTGAAAAGGTCGGCCAGGGGCTGCAGTAAGCCGAAGGGGCCGACCCGGTTGGGGCCGTAGCGATGCTGGAAGCGGCCGATCAGCTTGCGCTCGACGACCGTCATGATCGGCACGATCCCGAAGATCACGGCGAAGATCACCAGCGACTTGACGACCATGATCCAGGTCGCTTCGACGAACTGCGTGTCGGCGATGGGCAGCATCAGCCGGCAGTCTTCTCGATCGTCACGCTGATCGGCGAGCCGCTGAGCAAGCCGTTGGCGTTGTCCTCGGCGGTGCCCTCGATCAAGAAGCAGACGCCTGGCGCGATCCGCTCACGAAGCTGCACCGAAGCCTCTACCGCCGAGCCGTTCTGACTGACGCGAACCGTGTCGCCGTTGCTAAGACCCAGCCGCTCGGCATCGGACAACGAAATCTCCACCCGCTGCTGAGGCTGCAAAAACTTCAGCGGGGGATTCAGCTCGGTGATCGGCCCAGCCCACAAGTCCCGGTAGGTCCCGAGGACGAGCGATCCGGGGTCGATCGGCTCGCCTTCGCGAGGAGTTCCGATCGACCCCGGATCGCTCGTCCCTCCGACGTCCTGGCGGGACGCGGGTGATGATTCCCCAGGAACTCCTCGCGAACGCGAGCCTGGGGAGTCATCACCCGTGGCCCGCGAGAGCTTCGAAGCCGCCGGGCGGTCCTGCCAGCGGACTCCTCGGCCGGCAATGGCTGCGCCGTCGATTCCCTCGTAGAACGGAACTGCCCGGGCTAGAGCTGCGAGGGCTGAAGGCTGAGAGGTGACTCCGGTGTCGTGACCGAGCGCAAGCGAAAGCTCGGCGAGGACGCCCCAGGTGGGACGGATGTCGCCGGGGCGGGAAGCGCTGGGGCGCACCCGCTGCAGGCGGCCGTCGGGATGGGTGACCGTGCCGTCTTTCTCGGCGTGGGTCTCCAACGGGAGCACCACGTCGGCGATGGCGGTCGTGGCGTTCTCGAAGGTCGAGAAGCAGACGATGTGGTCGGCCGCTGCGAGGGCTCGTTGCCAGGCGGCGGTGTCCGGGAAGTCGCGAAGCGGGTCGACGCCGAAGAGAAGGAGGCTCTTGAGCTCGCCGGACTCCAGTGCCACGCGGATCTCCTCCGTGCCCTTCCCGACGAGGTTCACGTTTGGCCCCTGTGAGGGGCTCAACGTGGACTTCGCCTCGGTGAGGCCGGGGCCGGCGTCGGGAAGGCAGCCCGCCTCGCGTAGGCCGCGGGCGTTGGCGAGGTCTGGGATTTCGAGGAGGCCTGAGTTGTCTTTGCCGGCTAGGTCGAGTGCCGCGGCAACGTCGAGGAGCGCTGCCGCTGCGCCTTCGCCCTCGCGGCTGATGCGCTCGCCCCAGACGATCACTACGCGCTCCGCATCCTTGAGCACGTCGGCCACCGAAGAGGCGCTGCCGCCCTCGCTGCCCAAGCGCAGGGAGGCCGAGAGCTCTGCGAGGAAGGCGGTGGCGTCGCCGGGCGCGTAGCGGGTCGTCGCCTCAGCGCCGCCGTCGAGCGTCGTCGGGCGGTCGGTGGCGATCGCCAGCTTGGCCCCGTTGCGGCGCATCGCCTTGCGGATGCGCAGGTCGAGGATCGGCGAGCTGTGCAGGGGGTCGGAGCCGACGAGGAGGATCGCATCGGCGTCGTCGATGTCGCGCACCCGGGCCGAGAGCTCGGGCTGGGCGAGGCGCAGCAGGGTGCCGCGGCTCGGACCGCGGGAGACCCGCGACTCGACGTGGGGCGAGCCGAGCGCCTCGCGCAGGATGCGCTGGACCAGGTAGCCCTCCTCGTTGGAGGCGTCGCCGACGATCGCGGCGCTTGCCGCGCCGCCGGCCTTCAACCCCGCGGTGGCCTTGGCGATCGCCTCGTCCCAGTCAGCGGCTCCGGCGCGCAGGCGCGGCGCGCTGACCCGCTCCTCCGCGGCGAACATCTCGAAGCCGTAGCGGCCGCGGTCGCAGAGCCAGCCGTCGTCGACGTCGGGGTTGTCGCGGGCGATCACCCGCTTCACCTGCTCGTCGCGGACGGTGAAGCTGACGTTGCACTGGCTTGGGCAGAGAGTGCAGACCGAGCCCGCCTGCTCGATGTCCCAGGGCCGGGCGCGGAAGCGGTAGGTGTAGCTGGTCAGCGCCCCGACCGGGCAGAGGTCGGTGATGTTGCCGTGGAAGGGGTCGACGTAAGGGCGGTCGTCGAAGGTGCCGACGAAGGTGCGGTCTCCGCGGTCCAGCAGCTGCAGCTGCGAATCCTCGGAGACCTCCTGGCTGAAGCGCACGCAGCGGTAGCAGAGGATGCAGCGCTCGCGGTCGATCGCGACCAGCGGCGAGAGCTCGATCGGCTTCTCGAAGTGGCGCTTGGGGTCGGTCATCCGGCTCTTGCCGGGGCCCCAGCCCATCGAGATGTCCTGCAGCGGGCACTCGCCGCCTTTGTCGCAGACGGGACAGTCGAGCGGGTGGTTGACGAGCAGGAACTCGACCACCGCGCTCTGCGCGTGTTTGACCTGGTCGGTGCGGGTGTGGACGACCATCCCGTCGCGGACCGGGGTCGAGCAGGAGGTCTGCAGCTTCGGGATCCCCTCGATCTCGACCAGGCACATGCGGCAGGCGCCGACCGGGTCGCCGAGTTTCGGCTCGTAACAGAAGACCGGGATCTCGACATCGCCGCGCTTGGCGGCGTCGTGCAGCATCTCGCCCTCGGTCGCGCCCACCTCGCGGCCGTTGATCACGATCGTCACCGCGCGGCTCACAGCGC
>DATIPC010000019.1:0-2690 GCA_035472395.1 Solirubrobacterales bacterium | reverse complement strand
GCGTCAGGAGCGCCGCTTCCGGGGCAAGTCGGATCCCATCGACGCGGAGGTGGCGGCCGCCGCGGTTCTCTCCGGGAAGGCTCGCCACCTGCCTCGCGCCTCGGCGGAAAAGGTCGAGATGATTCGGGCTTTTCGTATTGCAAAGACGACGACCCGACCACGGCTGTCAGGGCCGGACTCAGATCTCTGGCGACCCGCTACCAGATGTTGGACGCAGAGGCGAGGCTCCTGGAAAGGCAGATCGACCAACTGACCTCAGCGACCGATCCTCTGTTGCGGAGTCGCTTTGGCGTCGGCCCGGACACGGCGGCTGCGTTGCTCCTGGCCGCCGGCGACAACCCTGCCCGCCTTCGGTCAGAAGCATCCTTTTCTATGTTGTGTGGTTCTTCGCCGGTGCCCGCCTCCTCCGGCCAGACCAGGCGGCATCGCCTGAATCGTGGCGGTGATCGCCAGGCAAATGCAGCCCTCTATCGGATAGTGATGACCAGGCTGCGCTGGCACGACCAGACGAAGGCCTACATGCGACGTCGACTGAGCGAGGGGAAGTCAAAAACCGAGGTCATCCGTTGCCTCAAGCGCTACGTCGCCCGCGAGATCTACCAGGTCCTGACCGCGCCTCGCGACCGGCCTTGACATCCATAGGAGGATCCTTTAGGAAATACGGGGCACCCTGGAGGGAACTGGTTCGAGTCGGCTATGGGTCCGCCTTAACGCCGAGAACTCGCGTCATCGTATCTATGCAGCGGCCAGGCTACCCTCAACAACCAAGGTTGCTCTGGCATTGCAGTATCACTATGTCGACGAACGTGACTTCCCGCGTCGCGATGCAGTAGCCGGTTGCCGCGAGCCCTCCGGTCAGCCCCGCAACCCTTTAGCACCGAGGTCGAAGTAGTGACCCTTGTCTAGGTCGTCGATAAGCCCCGGCTGAACGGGCCGCCATCCAAGCAGCTCACGGGTCAGAGCGCTCGATGCCGGCGCGTCGCCCGCGAGGACCATTCCGAGAAAGCCGAAATCCTCGGCGGGAACGGAAGCCGTCGGCATGTTCAAGCGCCGGCCGATTACCGCGGCGATTTCGCGTGTCGGTACGCCCTCGTCTCCGACGGCGTGCAACACCGATTCCGGCTGAGCATTCTCGACCGCCAGACAAAACAGCTGCGCGGCGTCCAGCACGTGCACAGCGGGCCAGCGGCTGGATCCTTCGCCGACATAGCCGGAGACGCCCTTCTCACGCGCGATGGCGATCAGTCGGGCGATGAAGCCGTGGCCATCGCCTTGTCCGTGCACCGACCGGGGCAGCCGCACTACCGACGAGCGGACACCACGTGCAGCCATGGCGATAACCGCCTGGGCGTTCGCGCCCCGAGGTGCAGCCGGTCCGACGGCTGAGGGCTCGTCACGCTCAGTGGCCACGCGTCCGGGCACAGCAGGCGTCCCAGAGGCGACGACGAATGGGCGGTCGGATCCGGCCAGGGTCTCACCGATGGCGTCGATCGCTTGGCGGTCGGTCCAAGCCGCGGCGGCCATGCCCGCCGGAGAGAAAACCACGTCGTGCTTGAAAGCCAGGTGGATCACTCCATCGGATCGGTCGGCCCCGCCGCGCAAGGTGTCCAGGTCGTCGATGTCGCCACGAAGGACCTCGGCGCCGGCGCTCACCAGTGCGGCGGCGGAGGCATCAGAGCGGGCCAAGGCCACCACCTGATGGTTTCCTTGGACCAGCTTGGGGACGAGGGCGGAACCTATCCAACCGGAAGCGCCGGTAACGAAGATGCGCATCGTGTGACCTCCTTACTCCCGTGATGACACTTGGTGCCGTCAATATAGCACGACTATGTCACCAAGTGTCATAGTCGGTAGACTGACGTTGTGCCTAGGTGGCAGCCGGACGCCCGGGTCAGACTTGAGGAGGCGGCCCTGGCGCTGTACGAACAGCGGGGCTTTGACGAGACCACCGTCGAGGAGATCGCCCAGCGCGCGGGACTGACCAAGCGCACCTTTTTCCGCCACTTCGCAGACAAGCGCGAGGTTTTGTTTGGAGGTGGCGAGAATCTGGACGGAGTGTTGGTGACTGCCGTCCGATCGGCTCCAGCGTCCGATCGTGCCCTCGATGCAGTCAGTCTCGGGCTCGATGCGCTAGCCGCCATATTTGACGCCCAGGGCGAGCCCGCAGCCCGACGCTTCCGCATCGTGCGGGCTAGCCCAGAGCTGTGGGAGCGTCAATTGATCAAGTTCGAATCCATGGCAGGGGCGGTTGCACGGGCCCTGCGGGCGAGAGGCGTCGGCGACCCAGCCGCGATCCTCGCCGCTGAGTCAGGCATAACCGTTTTGCGTGTCGCGTCTGAGCGCTGGATTCGAGACACCAGGAGCACGCACCTTCCACATCTCGTCGCCGAAGCTCTTGCTGAGTTGCGAGCCGTCGCATCTAGGGACGCCGGCGTGCCCGCTCACAGCTGGGTCACGGGTTCGCGGAACGGGGCGGATCTCTGAGGACGCTTCTTTGCGCCTTGTTGCGTGCAGCGGGCTAAGGCTCGAGTCGGTGGTCCTTCAAGGGGTCGAGGACACGGCCAGCAAGCTCAGGTCCGGGGTTCAAATAGCGGAGCGCCCCCCGACTTTTTCGGACCAAGTTTCGTTATTTGAACCAGCGGATAACTCTGCCGGGTGCATTAACGCGGGGGTAGGTGGTTCGAGTCCCG